>NZ_JAHPJG010000019.1:0-150383 GCF_020515755.1 Pseudomonas sp. B20 | reverse complement strand
AGGGAGTGCGTGTGGCAGGCGCTCCGCCGATTGAATGCAGTAAGCAAGACCACTGTGGGAGTGCGTGTGGCAGGCGCTCCGTGGAGTGATGCAGTAAGTAAGACCACTGTGGGATAATCGTTTGGCCGCACGCTTATCGTTCCGCACGCTCCAGCGTGGGAATGCGGTTCGTTTGGCAACGACAGCGGTTCATCCCGTTGTAATCCCTTACAATGCCCGCAGCCCAACCAAGAGCCACGCCCATGACACGCGCCGCCACGCCTCGCAAACCTCAAGCACGCAGCCAGGCCAGAATCGATTCGATTCTCGACGCCGCCCGCACGCTGCTTGCCGAACAAGGAGTGGCCAGCCTGTCGATCTACAGCGTCGCCGAGCGAGCCGGCATTCCGCCCTCGTCGGTGTACCACTTCTTCGCCAGCGTCCCCGCGCTGCTTGAAGCCCTGACCGCCGACATCCACGCCGCCTTTCGCGCGTCGCTGCAGGCCCCCATCGATCACGGGCAGCTCACCACCTGGCGCGACCTGTCACGCATCGTCGAGCTGCGCATGCTGGCCATCTACAATGCCGACGCCGCCGCCCGCCAATTGATCCTCGCCCAGCACGGCCTGACCGAAATCAACCAGGCCGACCGCCAGCACGACATTGAACTGGGTCACTTGATGCTTGAAGTGTTTGACCGCCACTTCCAGCTGCCCGCACTGCCGGACGATGTCGACGTGTTTGCGCTGGCCATGGAACTGGGGGATCGGGTGTATGCGCGGTCGGTGCAGTTGCATGACGAGATTACACCGCGCATGGCTGAGGAAGGGATGCGGGTGTTTGATGCTTATCTGGGGTTGTATTTGCCGGTGTTTTTGGTGAAGAGAAAAATATCACCACTGCAGTGACCGAGGTTGTAGAGACTGAGTGCAACACTGTTATTTATGCTGTTTACGTATAGCCTTACGGTGTATCCTATACATATCAGCCGCGTATAATTTAAAATTATTAATATCTCTCTCCCTAATAGCTTTATAAAACTGCGATGGACCAGCCGCTATAGAATTCTCAGTGCTAACAGCCCGTCTGGCATTATGAAAACAGATGAACTTTTCGACGTCTACCCGTCTTTTATTGTGCAAATCCAAAAGGGTTTTGGCCTTATAAAAATCCGCGGGTGCAGCCGTGTCAATTGGAGTATGAAACTCCTTAGTCTTTCTCGCCCTATACTCCCAACTCATGTCTGGAAAGGCGACCGACGGCCTACCTTTATCAGAAACTTGCAGAGCTGAGGTCATAGATGGCGGAGGGGATGAAGCAGTGTTCGTTGATGCAGGGGGTGATGCTGGCAAAGGCCTGTTCTCCATTGAACGATGCGCTTTTGAGTATTTGTCCCGCGTGCTCAAAAAACCGCGAGAAATTTGTTTTCTCCCTCCTTTTGATTTCAAGTATGCGTTTTTTAGTACCCGTCTAAGTAGCACGTTATATGGCGCATGCCCCGACGGATCTCTAAACCCCACCGGGTCTCCTTCAGAATACCCATACGCATTCAACCCGCCCTCATCAAATGGACTCAAACTGTCGGGACTGTTGAACCTCATCAACACCGGGTTGTAAGCCCGATACCCATTCCCCAGCAGATAATGCCCGGTCACCGGATCTCGCCGCTCGCCATTAAAACCCAGCAGGCTGGTCAACCCGCTTTCCGCCGGGTGATGACCATAGGCGCTGTACGCCAAAGGCTCAATTCCAGACTTATCCACAAACCGCAGGACAGAACGTTGCTGATCCGTCGCAAGCAGCTTCGTGTCCACTACGCCATCGGCATACCGCAGCTGAGCCAATAACAGGTCTTCATGCTGAAAGACCGTACGCTGCAGCGCGCCCTCAATCTCGGTTGCCAAACGGTTCTTTTGATAGAAGCGCTGAACATCAGCCTGCCCCAAAGGCGAGCTCGAAGCCAGACGGTCCAGCGGGTCGTAGCGATACGTGCACAGCACTATCGGGGCGAGGGAGGTCATGGCAGTTGTTTCACATAGAACCAGTCTTCAGCATCCGGCAAAACCTACATGCCGCCTACCTCGCATAAATGCTAGGTAAACGCTCGGCTTCGAGCTTGAAGGCACCGTGCTTAAGGTCTTTGATCGCCGCCTCAAGCTGTCTGCATTGCAGAATGATGTAGGCGGCGATGGGACTGGGAGGATCGGGTGTATGCGCGGTCGGTTCAGTTACATGACGAGATCACACCACGCATGGCCGAGGAAGGGATGCGGGTGTTTGATGCTTATTTAGGTTGTATTTGCCGGTATTTTCGGTGAAGAGCAATCAAAGCGACTTCACCTAATCACTCCTTACACCTGACTTGACTGGGGGATTGAATCTCTTAATTAAGGCGCTTTCATAACGCGCCTTCCTTCCCTCATACTCTTTTAACCTAGCCTTATATTTTGTCAAAGACCTCATGCTCAACTTATCCCCGGGCTTATCTAAAAGTTTTTTCCCATAAAAATCCACACCTAGTGAAGCCGCTCTAATCTTGAGATTATGTAGATCCAATCTGTTGGCCGCAGACCTACGCAATTCAGGCACACGCACACTAGCTTTCGTCTCAATCCAGCCTCTTATGCTCTCTCGATAGTTATTGTCAGACATCTTTTGCAACATACCCTCCCTACTCACAGATATTAAATCATTAGCAACACCTGGATCACGAGTTGCCCTTTTTCCGACAGAGGTCGCGCGCTTAGCTGAAGAGATCTCGGCTAATGATGAGGAGCCCTGACTGAGTAAAGGAGCTGACGCATAAGCATCTGGTAAAGACGGCGCCTCTATGCTGGATGATACTGGTGTAGTAATGCCTTTAAACTTTCCCTCGGATATACTATCAATAGCCCGCCTACCATAGTTTATCTTTAAAAATGGCCTTTTGGGTATGTATGCCGCCAAAAGTAGACCTATTGGTGCATGCCCCGTCTCATCCACAAACCCCACCGGATCCCCCCCACAATACCCATACGCATTCAACCCGCCCTCATCAAACGGACTCAAACTGTCGGGACTGTTGAACCGCATCAACACCGGGTTATAAGCCCGATACCCATTCCCCAGCAGATAATGCCCGGTCACCGGATCACGCCGCTCGCCATTGAAACCCAGCAAGCTGGTCAAGCCACTTTCAGCCGGGTGATGACCATAGGCGCTGTACGCCACAGGCTCAATTCCAGACTTATCCACAAGCCGCAGAACAGAACGTTGCTGATCAGTCGCAAGCAGCATCGTGTTCACCACACCATCAACATGCCGCTGCTGAGCCAACAACAGGTCTTCATGCTGAAAGACCGTACGCTGCAGCGCGCCCTCAATCTCGGTTGCCAGGCGGTTCTTTTGATAGAAGCGCTGCACATCCGTCTGCCCAACCGGCGAGCTGGAAGCCAGCCGGTCCAACGGGTCGTAGCGATACGTGCATAGCACTGTCTGGTCGAGAGAGGTCATGGCAGTTGTTTCACATAGAACCAGTCTTCATCATCCGGCAAAACCGATACGTCGCCTACCTCGCATAACTGCTAGGTAAACAGCAAAAAACCCCGGAGGGTCAGGACCGTCCGAGGTGTTTTTTGCCCATCGTTTACAGCTTGGCGATGGAGACTTCAGTGGACTTCACGAAGGCGATGACTTCGCTACCGACGACCAGCTCCAGCTCTTTGACCGAGCGGGTGGTGATGACCGAGGTCACGACGCCCGATGCGGTCTGTACGTCGATTTCCGACAGTACGTCGCCGTGGACGATTTCCTTGATGGTGCCTTTGAACTGGTTGCGAACGTTGATGGCTTTGATAGTCATGGCATGTCTTCCTTTGGGGATCAGGGTTAATTTGCCCAGCGCAATTGCGTAGGCAGTGGCGAAAACGGTTCCGGGTCAGGCGGCGAACCCGGCAGGGCCAGCACGCGGTTGAGCACTTCGGCCTCGAGCGCCGCAAGGCGATGCGAACCACGAACACGCGGACGTGGCAGGTCGACCAGCAGATCGAGACCGATCTGCCCTTCTTCGATCAGGATCACCCGGTCAGCAATGGCAACGGCCTCGCTGACGTCGTGGGTGACCAGCAACACCGTGAAACCATACTGGCCCCACAGTTTTTCGATCAGTTGCTGCATTTCGATCCGGGTCAGGGCATCCAGCGCGCCCAACGGCTCATCGAGCAACAGCAGGCGCGGCTTGTGAATCAGCGCGCGAGCCAGGGCAACGCGCTGCTTCTGGCCGCCGGACAATGCGGCAGGCCATTCATTGGCGCGCTCGGCGAGGCCGACGGCCTCAAGCGCTTCAAGGGCCTGCGTCCGCCAGTCGCCGCTCAGGCCAAGGCCGACGTTGTCGATGATCTTTTTCCAGGGCAGCAAGCGCGCCTCCTGAAACATCAATCGCGTGTCTTCGCGGGCATCGTCCAATGGTGCAGAGCCGGCAAGCAGCTGGCCTTGCGTTGGTTTGTCGAGGCCGGCGAGCAGGCGCAACAGGGTGCTTTTGCCGCAACCGCTGCGGCCGACGATGGCGACGAACTGACCGGCCGGAATGTGCAGGTCGATGTCCTTGAGCACTTCGCGGGCGCCGAACGCTTTTTTCAGCTTGCGTACCGCCAGCGGGATGCCACGCAGCAAGTGTGGAGGTTGCTGTTTCAGACTGGTCATACGGCACCGCCTTTGCTCACTTGATAGGCCGGGTGCCAGCGCAGGCAGATACGTTCCAGGCCTCGCGCCGCCAGATCGGCCAGCTTGCCGAGTACGGCGTACAGCACGATGGCCAGCACCACGACGTCGGTTTGCAGAAATTCCCGCGCATTCATCGCCAGGTAGCCGATGCCGGAGCTGGCGGAAATGGTTTCCGCGACGATCAGCGTCAGCCACATAAAGCCCAGTGCAAAGCGCACACCGACCAGAATCGAAGGCATGGCCCCCGGCAGGATCACGTGACGGAACAGGCTGAAACCTGACAGGCCATAGCTGCGGGACATTTCTACCAGCGCCGGATCGATGTTACGGATGCCGTGGTAGGTGTTCAGGTAAATCGGGAACAAGGTGCCCAGTGCGACCAGGAATATCTTGGCGGTCTCATCGATGCCGAACCACAGGATGACCAGCGGGATCAGCGCCAGGTGCGGCACGTTGCGGATCATCTGCACCGAGCTGTCCAGCAGACGCTCACCCCATTTGCTCAGGCCGGTGATAAAGCCCAGCGCAAGACCGATGCCGCCGCCAATGGCGAAACCGATCCCGGCGCGCCAGCCGCTGATCGCCAGGTGCGTCCAGATTTCGCCGCTGGCGACCAGGTTTATCCCCGCCTCGATGACAGCACTGGGCGCGGGCAGAATGCGTGTGGATAACCATCCGGCGCTGACTGACAGCTGCCAGACTGCCAACAACAGCACTGGAAGTGCCCAGGGCGCCAGTCGGTGAACGATGCGTTGCGAAGCACTGAGGCTCATGGAGTTGTCTCCTCGAAGGGCCTGACGATCACTGTGCTTGAGCAACAGCAGCAGGAGGTGTCCAGACCACATCAGCAATGCTGAGCGGCTTTGGAATCAGCTTGAGCTGGTAGAAGGTGTCAGCGATTTTCTGCTGTGCCGCCACCACCGGCGGGGTAAGGAACTGCGCGCCGTAGCCCTGACGCTTCACCGAAGTCAGGGTGATGTCGGCAGGCAGCCCCAGCAACGGCGCGACCTGTTGGGTCACTTCATCGGGGTTGGCCTTGGACCACTCGCCCACCGCACGAACCTCCTCGACCAGCGCCTGAATCACCTTGGGGTTTTTCTGCGCGTATGGCTTGGTGGCGAGATAGAACTGATGGTTGTCGACAATGCCGGTGCCGTCTTTCAAGGTCCGCGCCTGCAATTGCTTTTCAGCAGCGGCCTGGTAGGGGTCCCAGATGACCCAGGCATCCACGCTGCCGCGCTCGAAAGCGGCACGCGCATCGGCCGGAGGCAGGAAGACGGTCTGGATATCGGTGTATTTCAGACCCGCATCTTCCAGCGCCTTGACCAGCAGGTAATGGACGTTCGAGCCTTTATTGAGGACGACTTTCTTGCCCTTCAGGTCTTTGACCGAAGTAATCGGCGAGTCTTTAGGGACCAGGATGGCTTCGCTGGTCGGCGCTGGCGGCTCGTAGGCGACATACAGCAGGTCCGCGCCTGCGGCCTGAGCGAAGACCGGCGGCGTTTCGCCTGTTACGCCGAAGTCAATGGAGCCGACGTTCAGGCCTTCAAGCAACTGAGGGCCACCGGGGAACTCGGTCCACTGGACTTTAACGCCCTGCTCGGCCAGACGCTTTTCCAGCGAGCCCTTGGCCTTGAGCAGCACCAGCGTGCCGTATTTCTGGTAACCGATGCGCAGATCTTCCGCCTGGGCCTGAGTGACCGCACCAAGAGCGACTGCAGCAGCAAACAGCGCGGCAAGGCTTCGACGCAAAATGACAGTGCGCATATGCGCTCCTTTACCTATTTGGAGTGGCCCCCTGCTCGACCGCTGAGGAACGAGCAAGGTGGGAATAGGCACGACATTAACAGCCCTTTTTTATATCTATAAATCTTATTTATTCATTTAGTTATTCCATAAATGAATATAAGAGAAGTGCCCAGGTTTGCACGTTGGCGACCTGTGACGCAGAGCGTTACGACATGCATTCCTACGCTGGAGCGTGAGGAACGATAATCTCAACTATCGTGCCCATGCTCTGCGTCCGCGGTTGATCCAGCGACGCAGCAAGCGGCAGGGAACAATAAAAAAGGGCCGATAAATCGGCCCGAATAACCCCACGCCTGGTAGATCGGAAATCAGCGGTTTGGCTGTGGTGTCAGGCGTAGATAAGGCGTGACTGCTTTGTAGCCCTTGGGAAAGCGCTGCTTGATCTCGGCTTCGTCCTTGATCGACGGCACGATCACTACGTCATCACCGTCCACCCAGTTGGCGGGCGTGGCAACTTTGTAATTGTCGGTCAGTTGCAAGGAGTCGATGACCCGCAATATTTCGTGGAAGTTGCGCCCGGTGCTGGCCGGATAGGTAATCGTCAGACGCACCTTCTTGTTCGGATCGATCACGAACAGCGAGCGCACAGTCAGCGTGTCGTTGGCATTGGGATGAATCAGGTCGTACAGGTCGGAAACCTTGCGGTCGGCATCGGCCAGAATCGGGAAGTTGACCAGGGTGTTTTGCGTGGTGTTGATGTCGTCGATCCACTTGATGTGCGAATCGACCGGGTCCACCGACAGCGCAATGGCTTTCACGCCGCGCTTGGCGAACTCGTCTTTTAATTTGGCAGTGAAGCCTAGCTCTGTGGTGCACACCGGCGTGAAGTCAGCCGGATGAGAAAACAACACACCCCAGCTGTCACCGAGCCATTCATGAAAACGTATACGCCCCTCACTGGATTCCTGTTCGAAATCAGGGGCGATGTCGCCAAGTCGCAGTGTCATGGTGTTGCTCCTTGTCTGTATCGGGTAGGCCTTGGTATAGCACTACTGTGCGCCCTGTCGAGAGAAGTTAAAAAGAATAAATAATGCGCCTTATAGACCTTTTGGAAATATCAAAAAACAGGCAAAAGAAACCCCGCACGGGGCGGGGTTCCTTCAAGCCTCAATACACTTACATGAAGTTGTAGGTGTAGTTGAAGATCAGACGGGTTTGATCGGTGTTGGTCGAGTTGTTCAGGTCGCCATCGGCACGGTAAGTACCGTGACGCAGGGTGGTGCCGAAACCTTTCATCGGACCGCTCTGGATCACGTAGTCAACACGCATGTCGGTTTCCCACTCGGAGTATTCTTCTTTACCGGTAGTGCGATCACGAATGTCGTCTGCGTGCAGGTAAGCGATGGCTGCTTTCAGGCCTGGAACACCCACCTTGGCGAAGTCATACGAGTACTGACCGAACGTGGTGTTTTCACCCGCGCGGTTGAAGCCGTTGATCATCGAGTCAGTGAACAGGTAGAAGCTCGAACCGCCGTTGCCTTCAAGACTCGAAGTGCTGGTGCCGTTCTTGGTGACGTTGCCCTGGTTCAGGAAAACCATGCCGCCGTCATCGCCAATCTGCTGATGGCCAACCATGAACGCATGGCCGCCCAGGGCGTAGGTGAACATGGCGGACCAGGTGGAGTTATCCACTTCGCCAGCGTTCTTGGCATAACCGTTGTTGTTGTTGAAACGGTAGCCGGTTGCTGCGTCGCTGTTTTTGCCGTCAGAGCTGCTGTTGAAATAACGCAGGTCAGTCTTGAAGGACTGGTTGGCATCGATTTGGTAAACGTGTACCAAACCGAGGAAGTGCTGCTTGTAGAAGTCTTCCAGGTTTGCGTAGTAGTACTGCAGGGTCAGGTCTTTGGTGACTTTCCAGTCAGCACCGGCGAAGCGGAACTGATCGGCAGTCTCGGAAGCGCCGGCAATGGACAGGTCAGTCCAGTTGCTCGAAGCACGGCCGATGGATTTGTTCAGCTGACCGGCAGTGAAGGTGACGTTGTCCAGATCCTTGGAAGTCAGGATGCCGCCCTGGAAAGCCTGAGGCAGAAGACGACCATCGTTGCTGACCAGAATTGGCAGGTTAGGTGCCAATGCGTTACCGACTTTCAGCTCGGTTTTCGAGAAGCGTACCTTGCCGTTGGCGCCCAGACGGCTCCACTCGCTGACAGCAGAACCGTCGCTGTCGGTAGGCAGAATGCCGCCGTTCGCTGCAGGACCGTGGTTGCCACGGCCGCCATCAAGGTGAACACCGACCAATCCCTGGACGTCCAGACCAAAACCGACAGTACCCTGAGTGAAGCCCGACAGGTAGTCGAATTTCAGGCCAGTGGCCGTCTCACGGTTGTTGTGGGTAGTGCCTTCGCGGAAATCGTTGTCAAAATACAGGGTACGAGAACTGACGGACGCTTTACTGTCTTCCAGGAAACCAGCTGCGCTGGCCTGCTGAGCCAATACACCAACGGTGACGGCCAAAGCCAGGGTGGACTTCTTCATTACTACGCTCCTCGTGAATCTAATTTTTTATATCCATGGTGCCGGGCTTGGCCCTGACCCACGGATTAGCGATAGGCGACAGTCCCGATCCGAGATCAATGGATTCTGTTCGCCCTGACTTTTGACTAGACCGCTTTTGTCGCTGGCAACACGTCTGTGCAATGCTTTTTATGCGCTGAAGAAACCATTGCTGGAATCTTGAGAACATCCAGTCATATGTCACAACTCGTGTCAGCAAAGACGTCACGGAGTGTATCGACCTAACTACCCATTTCCCAAAATTTATTTTGGTACCGTTCGTCAGATCTTTCATTTTCGTGCGCCCGACCGGAAAAATGCACCTTCACCGGTCTCGATCTCCGCCAGCAGAGCGCTGATGCAAAACTGGCGAAAGCCTTGTATTACGGGAACTTCGGAGAGATTAGTCAGTAAATGTGACAGTTGTCATCACTTTGATGGCGCGCCCTGTTCAAGCACAAAAATTTTTTTTCACTTTGCCTTTTTGGGCCATTTTCATGCGATTTTCGGCCTTCAGACCCGTCCTTCACTGTAGCCCACGTGAACAAAAAGGCAATTCTGGTGTCCGGCGCCTTAACAGCCAGCCGATTGGCCAATGCGCAAACGGCTCATTTATGCACGAGACGGGGACGATCCATCATCGAGTTCGAATGAATGAGTGCATCAGTATGGGTTTCTGCACCCCCGTGGTGCGCAAATTGAGTGCGCTCCTGAAAACCGGAAAGCTGGAACATGTACTGCGTTATGAGGGATGAGCGACGCGACACCACGGCTCCGCTCTATAGCCAAATCACCTTCGGCACACGAAGAACATGTATAAATATTTATAATTCAAAGAGTTATGCGCTGCACAAATAAAGCATGGCATCACACAGAGAGGATACGCTTCACACGCGGACACGCTTTTTCTGAGACGATTTGAAAACTGGCACGCCACCTGCAATAGGTATTACATCACCAGTTTTGGGGACCTTGGTACAGGCAGGCCGGGGATTCCCCTCTTTTATTCCTCCCGGAGACTGACCTCCAGTCTCCAGCGCCCGTCCACCTTCTCAGTGCGCCAGTCGCCATGAAGTGGACGGGCTGCGAGGAGCGTCAGCACCAACCCCTTCTCCCCTCGTTCCACATTCCAGCGCGCAACCCGGTTGTCGAACCTCAGTTGGCCCGTCCACGGCTGTCCTGACGCATCGACGTTGAGCACTACTGCACCATCGACTGTCGCACCCCGATACTTCGGTTCTTCGTTGAACCAGAGCGCCAGACCGGCAGGCAATTCTTCGATCTGTTCCAGCTCGACCGGGTCAGGCTGCTGCAGGCGGCCGATAATGGTGCCCACGGTAAACCCGACAATCGCCATGGAACCAAGAACACGCGGCCATAGCTTCGGTCTCGGGTCCTCTTCAAGGGTAGAATGCATCCCGTCCTTTCGTTCGGAGCCGTGCATGTTTCACGTCATCCTTTTTCAACCAGAAATTCCGCCGAATACCGGCAATGTCATCAGGCTATGCGCCAACAGTGGCTGCACCCTGCATTTGATCGAACCCTTGGGTTTCGAGCTGGACGACAAGCGCCTGCGCCGTGCCGGGCTCGATTATCACGAGTATGCCACGCTGCAGACACATGCTGACCTGGCAAGCTGTCTGGAGAAGATAGGCAACCCGAGATTGTTCGCCTTCACCACCAAAGGCTCTCGGCCTTTTCATGATGCGAGCTTTGAGCCAGGCGATGCCTTTCTGTTCGGTCCGGAAAGCCGTGGCCTGCCCGCCGATATTCTCGACTCGCTGAGCAGCGAGCATCGCCTGCGACTGCCCATGCGTGAAGGCTGCCGCAGCTTGAACCTGTCCAACACGGTGGCCGTGGCTGTCTATGAAGCATGGCGTCAGCACGGGTTTGCCTAGACCGAGCGGCCATGCACAAAAAAGCGCCCCGAAAGGCGCTTTTTGTTTGCAGCGGTAACGCTTACTGAACAGTCGGCGTTTCGCCAGCTTCCTGCATGCGCTGCAGCTCTTGCGCGTACAGGGCGTCGAAGTTCACCGGAGCCAGCATCAGCGCAGGGAACGAGCCACGTACGACCAGGTTGTCGATGGCTTCGCGAGCGTAAGGGAACAGAATGTTCGGGCAGAATGCGCCGAGGGTGTGGCTCATTGCGCCGTCGTCCAGGCCCTTGATCAGGAAGATACCGGCCTGTTGCACTTCAACGATAAAGGCAACTTCGTCGCCATTGTTGACGGTCACGGACAGGGTCAGTACGACTTCGTAGAAATCGCCTTCCAGCTGCTTCTGACGGGTGTTGAGGTCCAGGCTGACGGTCGGCGTCCACTCCTGGCGAAAGATCGCCGGGCTTTTTGGCGCTTCGAACGACAGGTCGCGAACGTAGATACGCTGCAGGGAGAATTGTGGGCCGTTTTCTTCGTTGGCAACGGCGTCGTTGTTCGGTTGATCGGTCATCTCGGATCCTTGTCAGATTAGGCTGAAAGATTAAGGGGTATCAGGCCAGCAGCGCATCGAGCTTGCCGGCACGCTCCAGAGCGAACAGGTCATCGCAGCCGCCCACGTGGGTCGAGCCGATCCAGATTTGCGGTACGGAAGTACGACCGGCCTTCTTGGTCATTTCGGCACGCAGCTGCGGCTTGCCGTCGACCCGGATTTCCTCGAAGGCCACGCTCTTGCTCTGCAGAAGCTGTTTGGCACGTATGCAATACGGGCAGTAGTCGCTGGAATAGACGATGACTTGAGCCATGTTCACTTCACCAGAGGAAGGTTATCGCCGCGCCAGCTGGAAATACCGCCGGACAGCTTGGCCGCCTTGAAGCCGGACTTGAGCAGCTCGCGGGCGGTGGTGCCAGCATGCTGCCCCATTGCATCGACTATGATCAACGTCTTGTCCTTGTATTTCTCCAGTTCGGCGGTACGGGTCAGTACCTTGTCCTGCGGGAAATTCAGGGAGCCGACGATGTGCCCTGCGGTGTAATCCTTTTTCGAGCGCACGTCGATGACCACGCCCTGATCGCTGTTGACCAGCGCGGTCAGCTCGCGAGTGCTCAGGCTGGCGCCGCCCTTGCTCATTTCGTAAGCAATCAGCAGTCCCAGCAGAATGACGAAGGCACCGGTGATCAAATAGTGGTTAGTGGCGAATTCAAGCAGGTGAGCAACCATCAGTAGGTTCCAGGGCGTTAAAATGTCGGCCAGTATACACAGCAGCCAAGGTCGGCCAAAGTCCGTACGGCAGTGACGCCGTTTGAACTTGTCCTTAAAATGCCGTTCCCTTGTACTTTGTTCATCTCTTTATCCAATCAGCATCGAGTGGGTTCTATGACTGCCACGCCAAAACCTCTGGTTCTTATCATCCTGGATGGCTTCGGACACAGCGAAAGCCACAAGGGCAATGCCATTCTGGCCGCGAAGATGCCCGTCATGGATCGTCTCTACCAAACCATGCCCAATGGCCTGATTTCCGGGTCGGGCATGGACGTCGGTCTGCCGGACGGGCAGATGGGCAACTCCGAGGTCGGGCACATGAACCTGGGTGCCGGGCGCGTGGTGTATCAGGACTTCACTCGGGTGACCAAAGCGATTCGCGATGGCGAGTTCTTCGAGAACCCGACCATCTGCGCCGCTGTGGATAAAGCTGTCGGCGCCGGCAAGGCCGTGCACATCATGGGCCTGCTCTCCGATGGCGGCGTGCACAGCCACCAGGACCATCTGGTGGCGATGGCGGAACTGGCGGTCAAACGCGGTGCAGAAAAAATCTACCTGCACGCCTTCCTCGATGGCCGCGACACGCCACCGCGCAGCGCGAAGAAATCCCTTGAGCTGATGGACGCAACCTTCGCCCGCCTGGGCAAGGGCCGCACCGCCACGATCGTCGGCCGTTACTTCGCCATGGACCGTGATAACCGCTGGGACCGGGTTTCCTCCGCCTATAACCTGATCGTCGACAGCACCGCCGATTTCCACGCAGACAGCGCCGTTGCCGGGCTCGAAGCCGCCTACGCACGCGACGAGAACGACGAGTTCGTCAAAGCCACCCGCATTGGCGAAGCTGCCCGCGTGGAAGATGGCGACGCAGTGGTGTTCATGAACTTCCGCGCCGACCGCGCCCGTGAACTGACCCGCGTGTTCGTCGAAGACGATTTCAAGGACTTCGAGCGCGCCCGTCAGCCGAAGGTCAACTACGTGATGCTGACCCAGTACGCGGCCAGCATCCCTGCGCCGTCCGCTTTTGCTGCGGGCAGCCTGAAAAACGTGCTGGGCGAGTACCTGGCGGACAACGGCAAGACCCAGCTGCGCATTGCCGAAACCGAAAAATACGCCCACGTCACCTTCTTCTTCTCCGGCGGACGTGAAGAACCGTTCCCGGGTGAAGAGCGCATTTTGATCCCGTCGCCGAAAGTCGCCACCTACGACCTGCAGCCGGAAATGAGCGCACCGGAAGTGACCGACAAGATTGTCGATGCCATCGAACATCAGCGTTATGACGTGATCGTCGTCAACTACGCCAACGGCGACATGGTTGGCCACAGCGGGATCATGGAAGCCGCGATCAAGGCTGTGGAATGCCTGGACGTGTGTGTCGGGCGCATCACCGAGGCGCTGGAGAAAGTCGGCGGTGAGGCGCTGATCACCGCTGACCACGGCAACGTCGAGCAGATGACTGACGACCACACCGGGCAAGCGCACACCGCGCATACCTCCGAGCCGGTGCCGTTCGTTTATGTCGGCAAACGTCAGCTGAAAGTTCGCCAGGGCGGGGTTCTGGCCGATGTCGCGCCGACCATGCTGCATCTGCTGGGCATGGAGAAACCGCAGGAAATGACCGGTCACTCGATCCTCGTGACCGAATAACTCGGTCAAAACCGGCCTTTAGCCATCAGGCAAGGCCGGTTTTTTATGTTTCAGGCCTCAAAGCAGTGGCTGCGAGGCGTTTTTTTTGCAGCGCATGGCGGGCATACTAGGCCTGACATTTTTTCTCACAATTCCTCGGTATCGCCCACCCACATGCTTCGCGCCTTGATTGCCCTTGCTCTGATCTGCCTGCTCAATCCGGCGTTTGCCGAAGACGAGCGTGTGCAAACCCAAAAACAGATAGATGCTGCGCGTCAGGATGTGGCAGAGCTGCAAAAAGTCCTGGGCAAGCTTCAGGAAGAACGTGCAGGTGTCCAGAAGGACCTGCGCACCACTGAAACCGAAATGGGCAAGTTGGAAAAGCAGGTCGAGGTCCTGCAAAAGGAACTAAAAAAGACCGAAACCGAGCTGCAAAAGCTCGACAGTGAAAAAAAGAAACTGAACAGCGCCCGCGTTGAACAGCAACGCCTGATTGCCATCCAGGCCCGCGCCGCCTACCAGAGTGGCCGTCAGGAGTACCTCAAGCTGCTGCTCAACCAGCAACACCCCGAGAAGTTCGCCCGAACCCTCACGTATTACGATTACCTGAGCCAGGCGCGTCTGGAGCAGCTACGCAATTTCAATGAAACCCTGCGCCAGCTGGCCAACGTCGAAAAAGACATCGACCTGCAACAGGCCCAACTGCTGGTGCAGAAGAGCAACCTGGACAGCCAGAGCGAAGAGCTGGCCAAGGTTCGCCAGGAACGTCAGCAGGCGCTGGCCAAGCTGAATCAGGACTACAAGGCACGCGATCAGAAAATGCAGGCCCGTCAGCAGGATCAGGCCGATCTGGCCAAAGTCCTCAAGACCATCGAAGAAACCCTGGCCCGCCAGGCACGTGAAGCCGAAGAAGCTCGCCAGAAGGCGCTGGTTGCCGCCCGCGAGGCAGAAGAAAAGCGTCAGCGCGAAGCTGAAGCCGTCGCCCGCAATAACAGCAGCAACAGCAGTAGCAAAAGCGATGATGAACCGGCACCGCGTCGCCCGGTCAAAGCCCCCGGCGCAGTCGTTTCCAGTGCCGGTGTTTCCTATGGCGGACCTTTTGCACAGGCCAAGGGAAAACTTCCGTGGCCTATCGATGGTCGACTGCTTGCGCGTTTCGGTGAAGCCCGCGGTGATGACGAACGTACCAAATGGGACGGCGTCATGATCAGCGCCGCAGCCGGAAGCCAGGTACGTGCCGTGCATGGCGGACGAGTGGTGTTCGCCGACTGGTTGCGCGGTGCCGGGCTTCTGGTCATTCTCGACCATGGCAACGGTTATCTGACCCTTTACGGGCACAACCAGAGCCTGCTCAAGTCGGCAGGTGACATTGTAAAAGCCGGTGAAGCGATTTCCACGGTCGGCAATAGTGGCGGTCAGGACACGGCAGCGTTGTACTTTGCTATTCGTCAGCAGGGTCGCCCCAGCGATCCGGCCCAATGGTGCCGCACTCAAGGATAAGTCGGCGTCAATATCTGTAGGAGTTCGTTAGACATGCTGCATTTGTCCCGCCTCACCTCGCTGGCCCTGGCAATTGCCATCGTTATCGGCGCGCCTTTGGCGCAAGCTGCCGAAAAGACCGCGCCAGCCACGCCTGCAGCAGTCTCGCCCGCCAAAACCAATGCCACCGCAAAGCCACCGCTGCCGCTCGATGAGTTGCGCACCTTTGCCGAGGTCATGGACCGGGTCAAGGCGGCCTACGTGGAGCCGGTCGACGACAAGACCCTGCTGGAGAACGCCATCAAAGGCATGCTCAGCAACCTTGATCCGCACTCTGCCTACCTCGGCCCGGAAGATTTCCAGGAGCTGCAGGAAAGCACCAGCGGCGAGTTCGGTGGGCTGGGCATCGAAGTCGGCGTCGAGGACGGTTTCGTCAAGGTGGTTTCACCCATCGACGACACACCGGCTTCCAAGGCTGGCATCGAGGCAGGCGACCTGATCGTGAAGATCAACGGTACGCCGACCCAGGGCCAGAACATGCAGGAAGCGGTCGACAAGATGCGCGGCAAGATCGGCGAAAAGATCACCCTGACGCTGGTCCGCGATGGCGGCACGCCGTTTGACGTGACCCTGGCGCGGGCAACCATTCAGGTCAAGAGCGTCAAGGCGCAGATGCTGGAAAATGGCTACGGCTACATCCGCATCACCCAGTTTCAGGTCAAGACCGGTGACGAAGTCGGCAAGGCGCTGGCCAAATTCCGCAAGGACAACGGCAAGAAGATGAGCGGCCTGATTCTCGACCTGCGCAACAACCCGGGCGGCGTGCTGCAATCGGCGGTGCAGGTGGCGGATCACTTCCTCACCAAGGGTCTGATCGTCTACACCAAAGGCCGCATCGCCAACTCCGAATTGCGCTTCTCGGCAGACCCGGCAGACGCCAGCGAAGGCGTGCCACTGGTGGTGCTGATCAACGGCGGCAGCGCCTCGGCATCGGAAATCGTTGCCGGCGCCCTGCAAGACCAGAAACGCGGCATCCTGATGGGCACTGACACCTTCGGCAAAGGCTCGGTGCAGACCGTTCTGCCGCTGAACAACGATCGCGCCCTGAAGATCACCACCGCCTTGTACTACACGCCGAACGGCCGCTCGATCCAGGCCCAGGGCATCAACCCGGACATCGTGGTACGTCGGGCCAAGGTCACCAACGAAGCGGACGGCGAGAACTACAAGGAAGCCGACCTGCTGGGTCACCTGGGCAATGGCAACGGCGGCGCGGACAAACCGACCGTCAAGAGTGGCGCAGCCGCCAAGGCGCGTCCGCAGGATGACGACTTCCAGCTCAGCCAGGCGCTCAGCCTGCTGAAGGGGCTGAGTATCACCCGCGGCAATTGACGGATGCGCTTTCTGGCTCTGCTACTGCTGACCCTCTCGATCACTGGCGCTGCTCATGCAGCGTCAGCCGAGAACAGCGGCAAACCGTCCAAGGCTTACCTGAGCCTGATCATCGACGACCTGGGCCAGAACCAGGATCGCGACAGCCGCGCACTGGCGCTTCCCGGCCCGGTCACCCTGGCGATCATGCCTGATACTCCGCATGCCACCGAGTTTGCCCGCCAAGCGCATCGCGCAGGCAAAACGGTCATGCTGCACATGCCCATGGACCCCGCGACCGGTCCTTACGCCTGGCACCCCGAGCTGCCACTGCCTGAGCTGGAAAGCCGTCTCAATGCTGCCCTGCTGAAAGTGCCGTATGCAGCCGGTATCAACAACCACATGGGCAGCCGGATGACCGCCGAGCCGGTCGCCATGACCTGGCTGATGGCCGAGCTACAGCGTCGTCACCTGTTCTTCGTCGACAGCCGCACCAGCGCGAAAACCGTGGCGGCCGCCGAGGCGCAGCGTATCGGGCTGGCCAGCGTCTCGCGTGACGTGTTCCTGGACGACGAACGCACCGCAGAAGCCATCACCCGCCAATTGCAGACCGCGATAAAAATCGCCCGCAAATATGGTTCAGCCGTGGTTATCGGCCACCCCTACCCTGTCACGCTGGACGTACTGGAACGCGAACTGCCCAACCTCAAGGCACAAGGCGTCGAATGGATCGACCTGCGCAGCATGATCGGCGAACGCGGCAATCAGGCGAGTGCGGCGCATGGCAAGAACGGGATTTATCGCTGATCGCATCTCTTACGCGTCAGAACTTTCCATACGCTAAGTCCGACAAATCTGCTTTCCGTGTCCACCACCGTCTCAGCCTTGATAAACGTGTCAATTCCGGCTTAAAGGAAGGTGCTCCCATGATGGGGGCCCAGACACATTTATCAGGGATTGATGATGAAACCGACCATGATGACGGGGGCGTGCTGCGTCGCCACACTGCTGCCTTTTTCCATCCACGCCACACCTGCAGACCTGGGCGAAGGGCTGATGGCTCTCGCACCTTCGATAGCCCTGCTCAACGCCGACGGCTCGCGCGACCACTGGAACGGCATTGGCCGTATCAACAGCAGGTCAGGGTCCAACTGCACGGCGACGCTGATCGATAGCCGAAGCGTCGACAGCCCGTCTGACGCGCCCGCCTACGTACTCACCAGCGGCCACTGTATCAATCGCCAGAATGGCGTGATCATCACCGATGGCGAAGTCGAAGGCAGCGTGCAGTTCAATTTCTTTACAGACAGCAAAGCGCGCAGCTATCCATTGAAGCGCGTCAGCTGGAGCAGCATGCAGGGTGTCGACCTGGCGATTGTCGAGTTGCAGCCCACGCTTGAAACGCTCGTCAACGACGGTATTCAGCCGATCAGGCTCGCCAGCGAGATGCCCGAACAGGGTCGCGACATTTTGTGGGTGGGCGCACCGCTCGACAAGGATACCGGGCATCTGCGCATGGCGGCCTGTGTTCACCAGACGTCGGAGGTGATCATGGAGCAGCCTTGGGTCTGGCGTCACACCGCACGCAATCAGTGCCGGGATGTCGGTACGGGCGCGTCCGGCAGTCCGCTGCTGACCCGTGACAACGGCGAGCTCTATGCGGTCATGAACCTCACCAACCAGGCCCCGTCGGATAACCCGATCGAAGACCTCAGTGATGAAATACCCGGCTTTCCGCCCATGGTCGCCGACAGCAACTATGGCAACCCGGTCACGCTGTTGAAGAAGTGTTTTGTCAGCGGCACGCTGAGTACGGATCCGGCAGTCTGCGATCTGTTTCCAGCCTTCTCGGTCGATTTCGAAACGCTGGGCCGGCAGCCCGCACAGCATGCCAGGGTGCAACTGGATGCCGAGGGCAGGAATGTCTATCCATCCTGGGACTTGCGCTTCATGGTCGACACGCCCTTGTATCGCTACAAGAAGGTCGATTCGGCCATGCAGTGCGAAGACCCGGTGGGCTACAGCCATACGATCAGCTCACAGGACGCGGCCATCGATGACCCTGTGGACAAACAGATCGGCATCAACTGGCTGTGCATGGTCGGCGTGTCTTCGGCCGAGCAACGCCCAAGCATCGGTCTGATGCGCAATGCACTGACGCTTGGCATAGAGCTGCAACCGGCAGGCCCCACCCCGGCACCGCAAATGGAGATCGGCAAAAACCGATCTGGCGCGACATCGGTCGTCTGGTCGCACGAGCACCGGCTGATCGACTACTACACGGTTAAAATGGGCAAGCCGGACACCACCGACTGCTCCGCCCCTGAAGGTTTCAAGCCGCAATTTCGCAATCTGGTACTACGCGCGCAGTCGTTGCCGTTGAAGATCTGCACTTACGCCCACGACATCAACGGTCAGCCATCCGCCTTGCGCGAAGACATCATCCCGTCGCCCGCAGCAGGTTGAGTGGTTACTGATAGCGCGCCTTGGCGGCATCGACCCAGCCTTCGGCGCGCATCTGATCGAGGGCCTTTTGCAAGCGTCTGACGACCTCGTCAGGCGTGCTCTTGTTGACTGCCAGGTAGAGTTCGGCGCTGTTGAAGCGCAGCGCCGTCTTGAGGCCCGTGACGCCTTCCAGTTTCGCCAGATAGCGGCCCACTGGATCGCCTACCGCCCACAGGTCGATCTGGCCGTTGGCGAGCTTTTTCACGTTGTCGCGGTCACGCAACAGCAGAATCGGGTTCAAGCCCATGGTTTTAAGACGCTCGCCAATCGCATCGCCCTTGTAGGCACCGATACGGTAATCCCTGGCCTGCTCCAGCGACGTCAAGGTGATCGGGCTGTCACCCCGCGCCAACATGATCCAGTCGTAGGAACCTACCGGGCCGACCCATTTGAAGAGGTTTTCCCGTTCGGGCAGGCGGGTCGTGGAAAACACGCCGTAGCCGGGCTTTTCCAGGGCCAGTTTGTAGACCCGGTCCCACGGAAAGCGCAGCGTCATGCTGTAGCCGATATTGGCGCGCTTGAACATCTCGCGCACCACCTCGGCGGCGATACCGTCGATGTTGTTTTCCTGGGCGAAATTCTTGCCGTCGACCGCCATGTTGAACGGCGGGAAGTTCTCGGTCAGCAACACCATGGAATAAGGCGTCGACTCGCTGGCCCGGACACCTTCACTCGACAAGACACCGATCCCGATCAGTGCAAGCAGTAGGCGTTTGAACATGTTCCGGCACTCGATCGTGAACGACGCATGCAGAGTGCCGTGAACCCGGCGCACTGTCTAGCGCGCTGTCCGGCGATGTCGCTTACAGGCAATAGTCGAATGCCACAGGGCTGAAACAAAGCGAGCGCCGGCTGTTTCAAACCCTTGGCCTGAAACAAGCGACGCCCGCTTTCATGCGCAGTGGCTTAGCGCACGACAATCCCGCGGCTGGCCATGTAGGCCTTGGCCTCGGGGACCGTGTATTCGCCAAAGTGGAAGATACTCGCCGCCAGCACAGCGCTGGCGTGGCCCTCGATGACACCGGCAGCCAGGTGCTCGAGGTTGCCGACGCCACCCGAAGCAATCACCGGAATACCCAGCGCATCGCTGATGGCGCGCGTGACGCCCAGGTCGAAGCCGTTCTTCATGCCGTCCTGGTCCATGCTGGTCAGCAGGATCTCGCCAGCGCCCAGGTCTTCCATCTTTTTCGCCCAGAGCACCGCATCCAGCCCGGTGGGTTTGCGCCCGCCGTGGGTGAAGATTTCCCAGCGCGGGGTTTCGCCCGGACCGGAGACCTTCTTGGCATCGATAGCGACCACGATGCACTGCGACCCGAAACGCGCGGCGGCTTCACCAACGAACTCGGGGTTGAATACCGCGGCCGTGTTGATCGAGACCTTGTCGGCACCGGCATTGAGCAGGTTGCGGATGTCCTGCACGGTACGCACGCCGCCGCCAACGGTCAGCGGGATGAACACCTGACTGGCCATGCGCTCGACGGTATGCAGCGTGGTGTCACGGCCATCGACACTGGCGGTGATGTCGAGGAAGGTGATTTCGTCGGCACCCTGCTCATCGTAACGACGAGCGATTTCAACCGGATCGCCTGCGTCGCGGATGTTCTCGAACTTGACGCCCTTGACCACTCGACCGTTGTCGACGTCCAGGCAAGGGATGATGCGTTTGGCTAGGGCCACAGGGTCAATCTCCAGCTGTTCAGCGTTGTTCGCGGTCGCAGAGCGCCTGAGCTTCGGCCACATCCAGCGTGCCTTCGTAAATCGCACGGCCGGTGATTGCGCCGATGATGCCCGGAGCCTTCGCATTCAGCAGCGCCTGGATGTCGCCCAGGTTATGGATGCCACCCGAAGCGATCACCGGGATCCGCGTGGCAGCCGCCAACGCCGCGGTGAACGGGATGTTGCAGCCCTGCATCATGCCGTCTTTGGCGATGTCGGTGTAGACAATGGCCGACACGCCATCGGCTTCGAAACGCTTGGCCAGATCGATGACCTGCACCGAGCTGACCTCAGCCCAGCCGTCGGTGGCGACGAAACCGTCCTTGGCATCCAGACCGACAATCACCTTGCCGGGGAACGCACGGCAGGCTTCGGCCACGAATTCTGGCTCTTTGACGGCCTTGGTGCCGATGATGACGTAGCTCACGCCCGCCTTGACGTAATGCTCGATGGTTTCCAGCGAACGGATGCCGCCGCCGATCTGGATCGGCAGGTTCGGGTAGCGTCGGGCGATGGCCGTGACCACATCACCGTTGACCGGCTGACCTTCGAACGCACCGTTCAGATCGACCAGATGCAGACGACGGCAGCCACCCTCGACCCACTTGGCGGCCATGGCCACCGGGTCATCGGAGAACACCGTGGAATCTTCCATCCGGCCCTGACGCAGACGCACGCAAGCGCCGTCCTTGAGATCGATAGCGGGGATAATCAGCATGCTTATTCCTTGGTCTGAAAGAGCGGCAAGCTGCAAGCGGTTAGCTGCAAGTATGCGTACTCACTGATTCTTGCGGCTTGAAGCTCAACGCTTGAAGCTGCTTTATCTAATTCTTTTCGAGTGCCCACAAGTCACTTTCGATGCTCTCGAAGCGCTCCTTGAGCTGCTGCTGAACATCGAAAATGGCGCGATTGTAGTAATGCGGGGCAATCTCGCGCGTGAACAGCTCGAGGACTTCAGCCACTTCGAACGAGCCCAGCTCCAGCTCGAAACGCTCTGCGAACAGGCGCTTGAGCTTGTCGATCGCCTGTTGCTCATGCTCGGGCGAGAGGGTCAGGATCGGCGGTTTGCCCTTTGCTTTGCTCATGCGCTTACCAGCGACCATCCCAGGCGGCAAAGTTCTGCAGCAACTGCAGGCCGTGGGTGTGGCTCTTTTCAGGGTGGAATTGCACGGCAAAGCGCGAACCGTCGGCCAGCGCAGCGGCGAAATCGAGGCCGTAGTGACCACGCCCGACCACCTGACGCTGATTGGCAGCATCGATATAGAAACTGTGCACGAAGTAGAAACGCGCCTGGTCCGGAATGTCATGCCACAGCGGGTGATCCACCGCCTGAGCGACCTGGTTCCAGCCCATGTGCGGCACTTTCAGGTGCTCGCCCTCTTCGTGCAGGTCCTTGCCGAAAAACTTTACCTGGCCGGGAAACATGCCGATGCAGTCCACACCGCCGTTCTCCTCGCTGCTGTCGAGCAACGCCTGCATGCCGACGCAGATTCCCAGAAAAGGGCGATCCTGGCTGACTTCCTGAACCAGCGAATCAAAACCAAGACGGCGAATCTCGGCCATGCAGTCGCGAATCGCGCCCACACCCGGAAAGACGATGCGGTCGGCTTCGCGAATCACCTTGGCGTCACTGGTAATCAGCACACGGCCTGCGCCCACATGCTCCAGCGCCTTGGCGACAGAGTGCAGGTTGCCCATGCCGTAATCGATGACCGCAACTGTCTGCATCAGAGCACACCCTTGGTGGATGGCATCTGTCCGGCCATACGCTCATCCAGCTCGACCGCCATGCGCAGCGCGCGACCGAAAGCCTTGAACACGGTCTCGATCTGGTGGTGAGTGTTGGTGCCACGCAGGTTGTCGATGTGCAGCGTCACGTTCGCGTGGTTGACGAAGCCCTGGAAGAACTCCTGAAACAGGTCCACATCGAAGCCGCCTACAGTGGCGCGGGTATACGGCACATGCATCTGCAGGCCCGGACGTCCGGAGAAGTCGATGACCACGCGCGACAGCGCTTCGTCGAGCGGCACATAGGCGTGGCCGTAACGACGAATGCCCTTCTTGTCGCCGATCGCTTGGCTGAACGCCTGGCCCACGGTGATACCGACGTCTTCCACCGTGTGGTGATCGTCGATTGCCAGGTCGCCCTTGCATTCGATGTCCAGATCGATCAGCCCGTGCCGGGCGATCTGGTCGAGCATGTGCTCAAGGAAAGGCACGCCGATATCGAATCGGGCCTTTCCGGTACCATCCAGGTTGATCGAGGCTTTGATCTGGGTTTCCAGAGTATTGCGCTCGACGTACGCCTTACGTTCGGCCATCACCAGCTCCGCAAAATCATTGGGCGAAAAAAAGGCGAGCATTATAGGCCCAGAAGCGCCCGCCATGAAGCAAACAGACGACCAGCAGGGTATTTAACGGGCAAAGAGGCTCGCGATTGCGTCACATACCTTGTCGATATTCCCTTCATTCAAACCTGCCATACACACCCGGCCACTGCGCAGCATGTAAATGCCGTGAACATCTTTCAGTTCGTCGACCTGCTGCGGGGTCAGACCGGTGTAGCTGAACATCCCGTTCTGCCTGAGGATAAAGCTGAAATCGTGGCCGGAGACCTTCTGCGCCAGCACCTCGACCAGACGCGTGCGCATGTCGATGATACGCAGGCGCATGGCCTCGACTTCGCCCAGCCACTGCTCGCGCAAAGGCGGCGTGTTGAGCACTTTCGACACCAGAAACGCGCCATGTGCAGGCGGGCTGGAGTAGTTGCGGCGCACGGTCGCCTTGAGCTGGCCGAACACGTTGGCCGCGGACGCCGCGTCTTCACAGACCACCGACAGCCCGCCTACCCGCTCGCCATACAGCGAGAAGATTTTCGAGAACGAGTTGCTGACCAGCGTTGTGATACCTGCGTTGGCCATCGCCCGGATTGCATAGGCGTCTTCGTCGATGCCTTTGCCGAAGCCCTGATAGGCGATATCCAGGAAGGCGATGAGCTGACGATCCTTGATCACGTCGATCAGGCGGTCCCATTGCGCCACTGTCAGATCGGCACCGGTCGGGTTATGGCAGCACGGGTGCAGCAGGAGAATGCTCTGCGCAGGCAGCCCCTGTACCGTGTCGAGCATGGCCTCGAACCTCACGCCGCCGGTCTGGGCATCGAAGTACGGATACGCGTTGACCTTGAAGCCCGCCCCGCCGAACAGCGCGTTATGGTTTTCCCAGGTCGGATCACTGACCCAGACCTGTGAGTCCGGAAACGCATACTTGAGGAAATCGGCACCTATCTTCAGCGCGCCCGAGCCACCCACGGTTTGAATGGTGGCGACGCGGCCGGCCTGAACCAGCGGGTGATCGGCACCGAACAACAGGGTTTGCACCGCCTGCCGATACGCTGCCAGGCCTTCCATTGGCAAGTACACAGACGCTGCCTGTTCGCCTTCGGCCAGTTGCTGTTGCGCCGTTGCTACGCATGCCAACTGCGGGATGCGGCCCTGTGCGTCGTAATACAGGCCGATGCTCAGATTGACCTTGTCCGCACGCGAGTCCTTGCCAAAGGTCTCCATCAGCGAAAGGATCGGATCACCGGCGTATGACTCCACGTGGGCTAGCATGCAAACAACTCCTTCGGGCAATAAAATCAGGGCTGACTAATGTAGCAGCGTATGCACCGGAACGGGCAGTGCATCGAGTACATAGGGTCAACTGAATATGACTATCGCGACGAATAAAATCCGGACGCGATGATCAAAAGCGCAGCGCACCAAAACCCAGGCAAAAAAAAGCGCCTGCACCGAGGTGCAAGCGCTTTTCTGTTACCGGCAGGCTTTTAGTGGAACAGCACTGCGGTTTTTTGCAGGGTAATCCAGACGCCCCATGCCAGCGGGATGCCTACAGCCAGCCAGGCCGCGATGACCAGCGGCTTGCTGCCTGCGGATGCTTTCCACTCCAGCGAAGTCGTGGCGTTGGCACCCTTGTCGTGACCGATGGCTTGTTCAGCCGCCAGTTCGGCGTCGGTCATGAAGTACTTGTCGGCAACCGGACGAATCAGCAGGTTGCAGATAAAGCCCAGCACCAGCAGACCCGACAGGATGTACAGAGTGATGTCGTAGGCGTCGGCACGTGCAACACCGTGGGCGAGTTGATACTCACGCAGGTAGTTGACCAATACCGGACCCAGCACACCGGCCGCAGCCCAGGCAGTCAGCAGACGACCGTGGATCGCACCGACCATCTGCGTACCGAACAGGTCAGCCAGATAAGCCGGAACCGTCGCAAAACCGCCACCGTACATCGACAGCACGATACAGAACGCGGCCACGAACAACGCGATGCTACCCATATGGCTCAGGGTCGGAACCGACGCATAAAGCAGGAAGCCCAGTGCGAAGAATACGAAGTAGGTTGCCTTGCGACCGATGAAGTCCGAGCACGAAGCCCAGAAGAAACGACCGCCGATGTTGAACAGACTCAACAGACCCGTGAAGCCGGCTGCAATCGCAGCAATGGCCTTCAGTTGATCGGCATTGAGCTGGCTGAAGGTCAGGTCGAGGCCCAGCAGTTTGCCGGCGAAGACTTCCTGCAGCAGCGGCGAAGCCATGCCCAGGATGCCGATACCGGCCGATACGTTCAGGCACAGCACCAGCCAGACCAGACGGAACTGCGGTGTTTTCCAGGCCACGCTGACGTGCACGTGACGGTTGGTGATCATCGAGTTCTTGGCCTTGGCAGCCGGAGCGGTCCAGCCTTCAGGTTTCCAGCCGGTTGGCGGAACGCGGTAGCCCAGCGCACCGCCGATCATGAAGATGAAGTAGATCACCGCCATCACCACGAAGCTCTGCCATACGCCAACGCTTTCAGCCGAAGCGAAGTGCCCCATCAGAGCTGTAGCCAGCGGTGCACCCACCATTGCGCCGCCGCCAAAGCCCATGATCGCCATGCCGGTCGCCATGCCGCGCTTGTCCGGGAACCACTTGATCAGGGTCGATACCGGGGAGATATAGCCCAACCCCAAACCAATACCGCCGATTACGCCCGAGCCCAGCCACATCAGCCAGATCTGGTGCGTATAAATGCCCAGTGCGGAAATCAGCAAACCACCACACCAGCAGAGAGCCGAAACCACACCCGCCTTGCGTGGACCTGCGTGCTCCAGCCAACCACCCCAAATGGCAGCCGAGCAACCCAGGAAGATGAAAAACAGTGTGTAGATCCAGCCCAGCATGGAGATCTGCCAGTCACAGGTCGACGCAAACATCTGCGCGAAAAAACCCATGTCCGGTGTGCAAGCGACAGGTGCCGTAACACCGATAGCCTTCGACAGCGGCAACCAGAATACCGAGAAGCCGTAAGCCATACCGATACAAAGATGGATGGCCAGTGCTGCAGGTGGAACAAGCCAACGGTTGAAACCTGGCTTGGCGATAATGCGCTCTTTGGACAAGAACGCAGGCTGAACGGCTGCGCCGCCCAAGGCTGTGCTTGTGCTCATTATAATTACCCCAATGTGTGAAGCTCGCAGATGGTCCGCTGGTCCGCCACAGACTCAGTGCCGAGCGGCCATGTCTGTTTTATCGGCAGGTTATTCAGATACGTGACAAAAAGACGCACCCAACCCAGCAAAAACGGAGACTATCACTGTCTGATGGCAAATAAGCATCTCACTACATGCTTTTTATTATCTATTTTCACACGTTAATCCACGTGCTCTATCGAGCCATAGACGCAACCAATTAAGCATTATCGAAAACCTGCCTTGGGCTTAGTTGGGCAAGCACCTGTGTGGCTGTCCGACCGGCGCGCGAAGATTCGGAAGATGTATCGCGACAAGACCACTCGCACTTTTCATCGGCTCCCAGACGTAGTGGCGCACGGTGCCAGCGTCTCGAACCGGAGGCCAGACAGCAATAACGGTATCCGCAGCCCGGTCGGCTCGTCAGAGCGGTATACTCGTGGGCTATTTTTGAACATCGACACAAGGACTCGCCCATGAAAGCGTTCGGCAAAATCCTGGGGCTGTTTATTCTCGGGTTGTTGCTGATCATCGTGGCTCTCGGCTTCGCCCTGACCCACCTGTTTGATCCCAACGACTACAAAGACGAGATTCGCCAGCTGGCACGCGACAAGGCCAACGTCGAGCTGACGCTCAACGGCGATATCGGCTGGAGCCTGTTCCCCTGGCTCGGCCTGGAATTGCACGACGCCCATGTCGCCACCCTGACCGCTCCCGATCAGCCGTTCGCCGATGTGCAGATGCTCGGCCTGTCCGTTCGCGTCCTGCCACTGCTTCGTCGCCAGGTACAGATGAGCGACATTCGCGTCGAAGGCCTGAACCTGACCCTGCACCGCGATGAAAACGGTCATGGCAACTGGGAAGACATCGGCAAGCCTGCCGTGGCAAGCACTGACACTCCTGGCGAGCCAACACCGGCCCCGGCTGCGGACGCGCCCAAAGCGGATCGCCCTTCCCAGCCGATCCGCCTGGATATCGACAGCCTGACCGTCAACAACGCTCGTGTGGATTACAGCGATGCCCGAAAAGGCCGGACCTTCATGGCCGAGAGCATTCAGCTGAGTACCGGACCGATTCGTGAGGCGTCCGATATCCCGATCAAACTGACGGCATTCCTGAGCACCAACCAGCCCGTCGTGCGCGCCAAGACCGAGCTGGTCGGCGCATTGCGCATGGATCGCGTGCTCAAGCGTTATCAATTCGAAGACATGCGCCTGTCCGGTGAAGTCGCCGGCGAGCCGCTGCAAGGCAAGACCGTGACCTTCTCGGCGCAGGGCCAGTTGCTCGTCGACCTGGCCGCCAATATCGCTGAATGGAACAGTCTCAAAGTCTCGGCCAACCAGTTGCGTGCACTCGGCGAACTGCGTGCCCGCGATCTGGACAAAACGCCACAGATCAGCGGCGGCCTGTCCATTGCCCAGCTTGATCTGCGCGCGTTCTTCGAGAACATCGGCCAGCCGTTGCCAGCCATGTCCGAGGGCGCGCTGAGCAAGGTTGAAATGGTCACGCGCCTGGCGGGTACGCCTACCAGCCTTGCGCTGGAAAACCTCAACCTGAAAGTCGACGACAGCACCTTCACGGGTCGCATCGCGGTGGACGACTTCGCCAAACAGGCGCTGCGTGTCCAGCTCAAGGGCGATACCTTCGACGCCGACCGCTACCGTCCGGCTGAAAGCGAAGAAAGCAAAGGTGCCAAGGCCGCGCGCAAATCCGAGGTGCAGTCCGGTGAAGCCGCCGCCGCTGCAGGCGACTCGCCGCTGCCCGAACAACCGACCAAGGCCGCCTGGAGCACGGCAAAACTGCTGCCGCTGGAGCGCTTGCGCACGCTGGATGTCGAGGCTGACCTGAGCTTCGGCAAACTGACCCTGAACAAACTGCCTATCGACAACGCAGCGCTCAAGACCCAGGCCAATGCTGGTCTTATCAAGGTCGATACGCTGAGTGGCGATCTGTACAACGGCAACTTCGAGGTCAAGGGCAATCTGGACGCGCGTCCGGACACGCCAGTGGCCACGGTGCAGACGCGCATTGCCAAAGTACCGGTAGAACGCATTCTGGAAAGCCAGGGCCAGACGCCGCCAGTGCGCGGCCTGCTGAACCTCGACAGCAGCCTGACCGGCACAGGCAACAGCGAAAAAGCCCTGATCGACAGCCTGAACGGCACCGCCAGCTTTGCGCTCAATAATGGCGTGCTGGTCAATGCCAACCTGGAGCAGCAGCTGTGCAAGGGGATTTCGATCCTCAACCGTAAGACGCTCAGCGGCGAACCGCGCGCCAAGGACACTCCTTTCCAGCAGCTCAACGGCAATCTGGTGATACGCAATGGCGTCGCCAGCAACCCGGACCTCAAGGTCCGTACGCCGGGCATGGCCGTCAACGGTAACGGCGACGTCGACCTGCGCGTCCTGGGCATGAACTACCGCGTCGGCATCATCGTCGAAGGCGACAAGAGCGACATGCCGGACCCGGCCTGCGAGATCAACCCGCGCTTTGTCGGCATCGAGTGGCCGGTGCAGTGCCGTGGCCCGCTGGAACTGGGCGCCAAGGCCTGCCGTCTGGACAAGGAAGGCGTCGGTCAAATCGCTGCGAAGCTGGCGGGCGACCGGATCAGCGAGAAGCTTGAGGACAAGCTGAACGACAAACTCGGTGACAAGGTCAGCCCCGAGCTCAAGGACGCCCTCAAGGGACTGTTCAAACGTTAGGGCAACGTGCACTGCTCAGGAGCGCCCTCGCGGCGCTCCTTTCATATCCCGACTCACATCTCGACGAGAGCCCTCCAGGCCATGCAACCCGAACAATTCTCCAGCGCCGTGCTGGACTGGTACGACCGTCATGGCCGACATGACCTGCCCTGGCAACAAGACATCACGCCGTACCGGGTCTGGGTATCGGAAATCATGCTGCAGCAGACCCAGGTCAGCACCGTTCTGAGCTATTTCGACCGCTTCATGGAGGCCCTGCCGAGCGTGCAGGCGCTGGCCGAAGCGCCCGAGGACGAAGTGCTGCACCTGTGGACCGGGCTGGGTTACTACACCCGCGCCCGCAACCTGCAGAAGACGGCAAAAATCGTCGTCGCCGATCATGGCGGCGAGTTTCCCCGCGATGTCGAAAAACTCATTCTGCTGCCCGGCATCGGTCTGTCCACCGCAGGCGCGATTGCCAGCCTGAGCATGGGCATTCGTGCGCCGATCCTCGATGGCAACGTCAAACGCGTGCTGGCGCGCTTCACCGCGCAAGAGGGCTACCCTGGCGAACCGAAGGTGGCCAAACAGCTGTGGGCCACCGCTGAACGCTTCACGCCGCACAGCCGGGTCAACAACTACACCCAGGCGATGATGGACCTGGGGGCCACACTCTGCACCCGCAGCAAACCCAGCTGCCTGCTCTGCCCGCTGGAGCGCAGTTGTGAGGCGCACATGCTGGGCCTGGAAACGCGCTACCCGATCCCCAAGCCGCGCAAGACCGTGCCGCAGAAACGCACGCTCATGCCGATGCTCGCCAACGAAGACGGCGCGATCCTGCTTTATCGCCGCCCTTCCAGCGGCTTGTGGGGCGGCCTGTGGAGCCTGCCGGAACTGGATGACTTCGATGACCTTCAGCATCTGGCCACGCAACACGCGCTGCAACTGGGCGAGCACCATGAACTGCCGGGACTTATCCACACCTTCAGCCACTTCCAGTTGAGTATCGAACCCTGGCTGGTCAAGGTCCGCGAGTCCGCCGATCACGTGGCCGAGGCCGACTGGCTCTGGTATAACCTCGCCACCCCGCCACGCCTGGGCCTTGCCGCCCCGGTGAAAAAGCTGCTCAAACGCGCAGCCGACGTATTGAACGCAGGAGAGTCGTCATGACCCGCACCGTAATGTGCCGCAAATACAAAGAAGAACTGCCCGGCCTGGAACGCGCCCCGTATCCGGGTGCCAAGGGCGAAGACATCTTCAACCACGTCTCGCAGAAAGCCTGGGCCGACTGGCAGAAACACCAGACCCTGCTGATCAACGAGCGTCGCCTGAACATGATGAACGCCGAAGACCGCAAATTCCTCCAGACCGAGATGGACAAGTTTCTTTCCGGCGAAGAATACGCCCAGGCCGAAGGCTACGTTCCCCCCGAAAAATAAAGCGTTTCACGCAGTGAAGGTCGTAAGCGTCGGTAATAATTCAAATTTTTTAAAAAACACGCTTGACGACCTCCTGAAAAACACGTCTAATGCGCCCCGTTGCCCAGATAGCTCAGTCGGTAGAGCAGGGGATTGAAAATCCCCGTGTCGGCGGTTCGATTCCGTCTCTGGGCACCACCTTCCGTTTTCAGGTGATGCCAAGCACGCCTGAAAGCACACAAGAAGCCCGCCTCGTGCGGGCTTTTTGTTGTCTGGGGTTTGCGGATGCTCCCCGGCAGGCCACAAAGATCGAGGGCGGAACCAGCTCGGTCTGGAAGTCTAGTCAAAACAAGCCAGCAAAGCGCTCACCTCACCAAGGTCAGATACCACAAAAACGAAGTGAAGCTTATACCTTGGACGGGAGGATGCCAGCTCATTACACAAGACGCATCTACCGCTTCGTGGCAACCCGGTTTGACTTCATCACTGCTAATCGCGCGCCTGAAATCGTTGGCACCATATTTTCGCTTGCTCGAATTTCTTAGCACATGACAGAGTAACCAGCTGCCACCGAAATGGAGGCTGTGTCGTAGGGCGCGGCGGGATTTTCAACCTGCGCCACTATAAAACAGTCATGACTTAAGAAAAGGACGTCGCATGAAAAGGCCATTTGTCGCACCGCGGCTTGTCGGCGCACGGTTTGATGACCATACGATTCCATTGGAGCTGCTCAAGGATTTGGCAGCCCTCGAAGAATTCGTGGTGGCCGTAGCCAAGTGGAAGTTCGTACAGCAACACGGCAGAGTCCGAGCGCCTAAAGGGTTTACGGATCACTTATCCATAAACCTGTCTTCTGTCGGCGAGGGAAGCGCTGTCCCCAGCATCGTGATTGAATACAATGACCCCACCGCCGGGCTATTCGCTGCTGCTAATGAGGGCTATTTCTTTCAAGCGGCGCAGTCGATCGGCAATGCAATCGACGCTGCCGAACAGGGTTTTTCGATTACAGAGCACATACCCGCTACGCTGCTTGGCTATTTCGACAGATTCGGCAGAGGTTTGCGTGATGGGGAGGTATTGGAATTTAGACCAGGTACTGATCGGCCTGCCAGGCTTTCAAAGGTAACCCGGCGTAGGCTTCTGCTAGCATCACAGAATCAGGTTCTTACGGATGAAGTCACTGTCCGAGGGTTAGTACCTGAGATTGATCAAGCGAAAATGAGCTTTGAGCTGCTGTTACCCGATAGCAAAAAAATCACTGCAAAAATGGATGCAATACATCTCGACACCATCCTTGATGGCTACGCGAGGATTTCGTGAAGGCCTTAAAATCTCAGTGTCGGGTGTTGGCAGATTCGACCGGATGGAAAAGCTCCACTCTCTGGACCTTATTGAGGACGCAGTCATTATTGAATCTAATGACCCGCTAGCACGACTGGATGAGCTCAGACTTTTGAGAGTCGGATGGCTTGACGGTCGCGGCGTGGTTCCCAGCCCTCAAGAGTTTGATTGGATAGAGTCATTCTTTAGGGACCAGTACCCAGCTACGCTGCCAACACCATTTATCTACCCTACTGCCGAAGGTGGCTTCCAGCTGGAGTGGAGGACAGGCAACCAAGACGTCAGCCTTGAAATCTTTCCAAAAGAAAAAACAGCTGAGCTACATGGGCTTAACATCCAGGATGGAGCAGACACCTTTATGGAGCTGAATCTCGAAGCCAAAGCTGACGTTGATTCGCTAATAGATTTCATTTCCAAGGCGGCAAAGGGTGAAGTGTGATGGATGATCAAACTCAGTTGCTGCGCCAGGTTCACCCTAGTTTTGTTCAAGACGGGAAAATCACCTCTCAAGTGTTTCGCCCAACCCCCAAGGACGACAAAAAGCTTTCTTCGTATGACGGTGACTTGATTACGCCAGACGCCTCGTACGCTCACTTCACCGCAAGGGAGGACTGCCGTTCTGCCGGCGTTGTTTCTATCACCGCGGGAGAGTGCCTAGCACTTGGACTGCCAACCGTGGCCGACCCAGAAGAGTTTCCCGAGCACGTCCTGATCGATTTCAGTGATTACGAAAAGAAAGAGATCGAGAAAAAAGCAAAGATCCTTAGGGCTAATGCCGAGTCTCGCGACTGGCTCTATAAGCCATAGCGTAGAGCCCGGCTTGGCGTCGGGTTTCTCATTGCGCACATTTGCGCCTCTGATTCAGCTAAGCGGTAGAGATACATTCCTAATCAGGGTTGGTGATAGCAAATGAGCTAGATAGTCAGCCATTCGCTTTCAACATTCTCTGCTTGAACTCATCGGCGCTGAATGGACGAGGTTCCCCGCTGGACTCGCCTTCGATCAGCGCAAGCCGGATGGCTTCGATGTCTGCGCTCCGGGCCTGTTTGCGAAGAATCAAGTCGCGAATATGTTCGCTGTCGCGGGTGTACGTGTCCACGTCAGTCTGCGCGCTTATCGAGGCGACTTGTTGATCGGTCATCCGTACGGTCTCCATAATTGAACTCAAGAATCGGTTATCGACTGCGAGAGGCCTTCGCCTGGAAGAGGCATGCTCACACATGCGTTAAGCAGCGCGGAAGCCCAGAGCTTCGAGCCCCTCAAGACCAGCCATCCAGAGCCCTCCCCCCCATCCCATTGAACTAATTTTCCCCGTCCACCCTCGAAGCCATACATTTGCTTCCACAAGGAAAATTCCGTGCTCAAGTTAACCGCCTCCGCCCTCATCCTCGCCGCCACTCTGGGTCTGGCTGCCTGCGACAGCAAATCCGAACAGAAGGCACAGGACGCTCAGGCGCATCAGGAGAAATCCCAGGAGAAGATGGAGTCTGCTCAGGACAAAGTGAACGAAGCGGCCAAAGAGAACACCGAAGCGGCCAAGGATAAAGCCGAGTCCAAGGAAGCGGCTGCCGAAGAGTCGAAGACCTTCGTGCCGACGTCCGAAGTGACCAATACCATTCAGCCTGAAAAAAAGTAAAACAGTGAAAACTCTTCACAAAGTTTTCACAGCGGCCGCGTCATTGTAGAGCTGCTCCCAAGTGTGAATCCTTAAGCCCGCTCCCCCATCGCGGGCTTTTCTTTGTCCGGAATCTGGCGGGCAAACCACCTCCGCATTAGCCCCGAACTCATTGCCGAATGCTTTTCCTGGCAAATCAGACCTGCGCGTCTTCTGGCGTCAAAAAAAATACTTGATTTATTTTTTCGATTGTAGCAATGCACATTCATGCTGCAGCCTTTCGAGTCGATAGCCTCATCACAGTAAGTCCGCAAATACACCAAGGGGCACGTTATGTTCGGAAATAAGAACAAAGCTGAGCTGACGGCCATGAAGGCCCAGGTAGATGGACTCAACGGACTGACAAGCGCGCTGGAAAAATCGATGGCGGTGATCGAGCTGAGTCTCGATGGCAAAATACTTCGTGCCAACGATAACTTCCTCGCGGCGATGGGCTATCGGGCCGAAGAACTGACAAGCAAGACGCATCGCGACTTCTGCGAACCGGAAATGCTCCGCAGCCGCGAGTACGCTGATCTCTGGGCATCCCTGAAGGCCGGGAAATTCATCTCGGGCACTTTCAAACGCGTCGGCAAGAACGGCCACAGCGTCTGGCTCGAAGCCAGCTACAACCCGGTAACCGATGCGCAGGGCAACGTAGTCAAGGTGGTCAAGTACGCCCTGGACGTCACCACACGCGTGATGTCGGAGAACGAAACCAACAGCAAGCTGGCAGCGGTAGACCGGGCGATGGCTATCTGCGAATTCGAACCCAACGGCAATGTGATAACCGCCAACAACAACTTCCTGAACGTCATGGGTTATGCGCTGACCGAGATCAAGGGCAAACACCACCGAACCTTCTGCGAGCCGACACTGGTCAACAGTCCGGAATACACCGAGTTCTGGCGCAAGTTGAACCACGGCGAGTTCATCGGCGACCAGTTCAAACGTATCGGCAAACAGGGTCGGGTTGTCTGGCTGGAAGCAACCTATAACCCGGTTTTTGATGTCGACGGCAAACTCTACAAAATCGTCAAGTTCGCCAGCGACATTACCCAACGCGTCGAAAAACAGGAAGCAGACGCGCACGGTGCATCGCGCGCTTACCATATCTCGGCAGAAACCGAGAAAGTGGCCGAACAGGGAACCCTGGTCATTCAGGACACGGCGCGGGAGATGCGTCAGATCTCCGAAAACATCGGTGCATCGGCGAGGCTGGTGAGTCAGCTGGGCGACCGCTCCGAGCAGATCACCGCTATCGTCAACACCATTCGCGGCATCGCCGATCAGACCAACCTGCTGGCGCTCAACGCAGCCATCGAGGCGGCCCGGGCGGGTGATCAGGGCCGCGGGTTTGCCGTGGTGGCCGACGAAGTCAGGCAACTGGCGGGACGTACCAGCGGCTCGACCACCGAAATTGCCGAAATGATTGGCAAGATCCTCGCCGAAACACGTGAAGCGGTGGCGAGCATGGACACCACGCAGGAAGGTGCCATTCGCGGTGTGACACTGGCAGATCAGGCTGGACAGGTCATTGTGCAGATCCGCGATGGCGCAAGCGATGCGGTCGAGGCAGTCAGCATGTTCGCCAACCGCATGGATGAAGCCGAAGCGTTCGCAAAGCCGGGTAAGCGGTGACGCGTCGGTAATACCCCGCAAATCAAAAACCCGCATGTTGCGGGTTTTTTATCGACCGCTGATTACTGCACAAACCTTGGTTATCGGGCCCGTCTGCGCTTCAATAGCGCCCATTGCACCCAACGCCAGCCAAAGGACCGCTCATGGCCTCGCCAGACAAGCAGCAAAAACGTGCCAAGCGCGCAAAGATCAAGGCCAAGCAGAACCGCTCGGGCAAGGCTGCAACCAGCCTGGTTCATCCGGTGTTTGCCTCGGCGCTGGTCAACCAGCCGTTCGACGACGTCGAGCTCGACCTTAATACCTTCGACTTCAGCGACATTGTCGAGAACGGTTTTGACCCGGCCGACTACGACGACCTGTTCACGGCCATGAAGCAAGCAGAGGCGATCAGCCAGCTCGCGCTGTGCGTCGTCTTCCTGCAGTACCCGGTGCTGACGCTGGTGATTTCCGAAGAGGACGAAGACCCGGCCACGGACTTCATGATGGGCCTGCTCATCGTGTACCGCGCCATGTACCACGATGAAGACGAAGACAGCGCAATCGAGTGGATCGAAAGCCCTGCCTTCCAGAAGGATTACACGCTGGCGTCCGACCTGCTGATGAAGAGAGACACCAGAGCCGCACGCTGATAGAGGATCGTGCCAATGCGTGGCATTGGCACGAACGTCATCCGCCCAAGGGCGCGATCAACCCAGCGCAGCAGCGCCCACGCGTCCGTCCTTGCGGCGACGCGATACGATCAGGCCAGCGCCGATCACCAACAGGCTGAGCACGCCGGTGGCGATGATTTCGAGGCGATGCTCTTCCTGCAGCAGCATGATGGTCAGCACCGCGACGATGAACGCGATCACCGCCCAGGTCAGCCATGGGAACAGCCACATCTTGAAGTCGATGGCCTCGCCCGCAGCAATGCGCTTCTGGCGCATACGCAGCTGCGACACCGCGATCACCAGGTACACCAGCAGTGCGATGGCACCGGAGCTGGCGAGCAGGAAATCAAACACGGCCGCAGGCGCGATGTAGTTGGCGAACACAGTCAGGAACGCCGCCGCAGTCGACATGATCACCGCCCAGTGAGGCGTGCCGCCCTTGCTGGTGCGCTTGGACACGGCCGGTGCATCGCCACGCTTGCCCAGCGAGAAGAGCATGCGCGAAGCGGTGTACAGGGCCGAGTTCAGGCAGCTGGTCACAGCGACCAGGACCACCAGATCGACGATCAGCTTGGCGTTCGGGATGCCCATTGCATCGAGTACGGTCTGATACGAACCCACCTCGGCCAGGCGCGGGTCGTTCCACGGCACCAGCGATACAACGATGAAGATCGAAACCAGATAGAACAGGAAGATCCGCCAGATCACCGAATTGGTGGCCTTGGTGATCTGCTTGCCAGGGTTCTTGGACTCGGCCGCTGCGATGGTGACGATCTCGGTACCCATGAACGAGAACATGGTGGTCAGCATCGCTGCCAGCACCGCGCCCATACCGTTTGGCAGGAAGCCGCCGGTATCGAACAGATGGCTGACGCCGCTGACGTTGCTGGTGGGCAGCAGACCGAAGATCGCCGCAACACCCAGCACCACGAAGGCGATGATCGCCACCACCTTGATCAGCGCAAACCAGAACTCGAATTCACCGTAGTTCTTCACGCTGAACAGGTTGGTCGCCGTCAGCAGCAAGGTGATGACCAGCGTGAACATCCAGATCGCGATGTCGGGGAACCAGGCATGGAGGATGGTTGCAGCAGCGTTGGCCTCCAGCGGGATGACCAGTACCCAGAACCACCAGTACAACCAGCCGATGGTGAAACCGGCCCAGTGACCGATAGCGCGGTCGGCATAGGTTGAAAACGAACCGGTGTCAGGCGAGGCAACGGCCATTTCGGCCAGCATGCGCATCACCAGCACCACCAGCGTACCTGCAGCGGCATACGCCAGCAGCACGGCAGGCCCGGCTTCGGCAATCGCGTGGCCGGAGCCGACGAACAACCCGGCGCCAATCACGCCAGCAATCGACAGCATCGTAATGTGTCGAGGTTTCAGCCCTTGTTCGAGCTCGGAAGAGTTAGCGGTACTGCTCATAAAACCACCTGTGCAAGACGAGCGAGGCACACCGGAGCGTTACGTAAAAAGAAACCTACGGTGCCGTTCTTTATATTTGACGCAAGAATTGCGCCAAAATATTTCGAAAACGACGTCGCTTAGAGAATACGAGGGCTGTGGCTTGACCCGTGAAGCGTGCAAGGCGATGGCTTTTATACGCAGTCTGTAGGATTTGTTACCAAACGCCTCAGATTCGTCTCTATGCACGCACCAAAAACGCCCCAAACCTTCTTCCAAGCGCGAACATGGTGCAGAAATCAGACCGCCGCTCAGCAAATGCTACTTCCAACACCAGCCCAAAGCTGGCAACATCGCGCCTTTTTCGCGCACGTCCCCGTTTTACAGGGCACCGTGCTTGCCTTCTTGCGACCGTCCGCTGCCCGGATCTGACAACCCGTCGAGCGCCTCCACGCTGGACACAATACGTCGATGGTTGTCCTTTAAACGCTGTGCTAGCTTGGCGTTCGCTGGCAGCCAGCGCGCACACTTCAACGAGGACCCCACATGGCCGAGGCCACGCCCGCCCTGGAAATCCGCAACCTGCACAAGCGCTACGATCAGCTTGAGGTGCTCAAAGGCATCTCGCTGACGGCTCGCGACGGCGACGTCATATCGATCCTCGGCTCCTCCGGTTCCGGCAAGTCCACGTTGCTGCGCTGCATCAACCTGCTGGAAAACCCGCATCAGGGCCAGATTCTGGTGGCCGGCGAAGAATTGAAGCTCAAGGCCGCGCGCAACGGCGACCTGATTGCCGCCGATAACCGGCAGATCAATCGCCTGCGCAGCCAGATCGGCTTCGTGTTCCAGAATTTCAACCTGTGGCCGCACATGAGCGTGCTCGATAACATCATCGAAGCCCCGCGTCGCGTCCTCGGTCAGAGCAAGGCCGAAGCCATCGCGGTGGCTGAAGAGCTGCTGGCCAAGGTAGGTATCGCCGACAAGCGCTATGCCTACCCGGCACAACTTTCCGGCGGACAGCAGCAACGCGCCGCCATTGCGCGTACGCTGGCCATGCAACCAAAGGTTATCCTGTTCGACGAGCCGACCTCGGCCCTCGACCCGGAGATGGTTCAGGAAGTACTCGGCGTCATCCGCGCACTGGCTGAAGAAGGCCGGACCATGCTGCTGGTGACCCACGAAATGAATTTTGCACGTCAGGTATCAAGTGAAGTGGTGTTTTTGCATCAGGGAATGGTCGAAGAACAGGGCACACCGCAGCAAGTATTCGAAAACCCGCTGTCGGCAAGGTGCAAACAATTCATGTCGAGTCACCGCTAACGGAGCAACACCCATGCAGTCGTACAAAAAGATCTTGCTGATCGCAGCGGCCACCCTTGCCTTCAGCGGCAGTGCCTTTGCTGAAAAAATGAAAATGGGCATCGAAGGTGCCTACCCGCCGTTCAACAACAAGGACGCAAGTGGCCAAGTGGTGGGCTTCGACTATGAAATCGGCCAGGCCCTGTGCGCCAGGATGAAGGTCGAGTGCGAAGCGGTGACGTCCGACTGGGACGGCATCATCCCGGCGTTGATAGCCAGTAAGTTCGACTTCCTGATCTCGTCGCTGTCGATCACCGAAGAGCGCAAGGCGGTGGTCGATTTCACCAACCCGTATTACTCGAACAAGCTGCAATTCATCGCGCCGAGAACCTCCTCGATCGACGTATCGAGCATTGAAAAGGCCAAAGAGAGCCTTGCCGGCAAGTCAGTGGGTGCACAGCGCTCGACGCTGGCTGCCACCTGGCTGGAAGACAAGCTCGGGATCATGGACCCCAAACTCTATGACACTCAGGAAAACGCCTTCCTCGACCTGTCCTCCGGTCGCGTCGACGCCATGCTGGCCGACAAATACGTCAGCTTCGAGTGGCTGAAAAGCGAAGCGGGTCAGAAATTCGAGTTCAAGGGCGAGCCTGTCGTGGAAGACGACAAGATCGGCATTGCCGTGCGCAAGGGTGACGAGGCTTTGCGTGAGCGCCTGAACGTTGCCCTGAAAGAAATCATCGCTGACGGCACCTACAAGAAGATCAACGACAAGTATTTCCCTTTCAGCATCCTCTGATTCACCTGACCGCGTCGCCGCCGCTTCCTGTTGAAGCGCGGCGACCGGCCCTGACAAAGCCTGCCCATGAACATTGATCTCCACGGATTCGGCCCGGCCCTTGCGGCTGGCGCGCTGGTGACGGTCCAGCTTGCACTCTCGGCCCTGTGCCTGGGGCTGGTGCTCGGACTGCTCGGCGCCTTGGCCAAGACCTCGCCCTACAAGCCGCTGCAATGGCTGGGCAGTACCTACTCGACCCTGGTACGCGGCATTCCCGAACTGCTTTGGGTGCTGCTGATTTACTTCGGCACCGTCAACGGCATGCGCGCCCTGGGCAAACTGTTCGACATTCCCGACCTGGCCCTCAGCGCCTTTGCTGCCGGGGTCATCGCCCTGGGCATTTGCTTTGGCGCCTACGCGACCGAAGTGTTTCGCGGCGCGATTCTGGCCATCCCCAAAGGCCACCGCGAAGCCGGGCTGGCGCTGGGCATGTCACGCTCGCGCATCCTCTTCAAACTGGTCCTGCCGCAGATGTGGCGCATCGCCCTGCCCGGCCTGGGCAACCTGTTCATGATTCTGATGAAAGACACCGCGCTGGTCTCGGTGATCGGCCTGGAAGAAATCATGCGGCACGCGCAGATCGCCGTGGGCTTCACCAAGCAAGCGTTCACTTTCTACATGGTCGCGGCCTTCATGTACCTGGGCCTGACCGTGCTGGCCATGGCCGGCATGTACTTCCTTGAAAAACGCGCCAGTCGCGGCTTTCTGAGGAGCGCGTCATGAACTGGGAAGTCATCATCAAGTGGCTGCCCCGCCTGGCACAGGGCGCGACCCTCACCCTGGAACTGGTGGCGATTGCTGTCATCGCCGGGCTGATCCTCGCCATCCCGATGGGCATCGCCCGCGCATCGCGTCACTGGCCGGTGCGCGCCCTGCCCTACGCCTACATCTTTTTCTTCCGCGGCACACCGCTACTGGTGCAACTGTTTCTGGTCTATTACGGGCTGGCGCAGTTCGAGTCGGTGCGCCAGAGTGCGTTGTGGCCGTACCTGCGCGACCCGTTCTGGTGTGCCGTGGTGACCATGACCCTGCACACCGCCGCCTACATCGCCGAGATCCTGCGTGGCGCCATGCAGGCCGTGCCGCCAGGTGAAGTCGAAGCGGCACGGGCGCTGGGCATGTCGAAATGGAAGGCGCTGTTCTACATCGTCCTACCACGCGCAGCACGTATCGGCCTGCCGGCCTACAGCAACGAAGTGATCCTGATGCTCAAGGCCAGTGCGCTGGCCAGCACCGTCACCCTGCTGGAACTGACCGGCATGGCGCGCACGATCATCGCCCGCACCTACCTGCCGGTGGAAATCTTCTTCGCCGCCGGCATGTTCTATCTGGTCATGACCTTCGTGCTGGTGCAGGGCTTCCGGCTGCTGGAAAAACTATTGCGTGTAGACGCCAGCCAGGGGCGCTGATATGAAAGGTGCTGGCGTCGATCCAGTCAGCACTTTGCCCCACGAGGCCGCCACCATGCCCTCTGAACCTCCCTTGCAGGATGAACACCTCGACAGCCACTTCGGTGCGCTGGACAGCTTCCTGTTCGCGCATCAGGCCTTGTGGCGGCCCAAGCCGTTCACGCACCTGGCCCTGCCGTGGGAAGACAAATACCCGGACCTCGCGCACTGGCTGCGACAACGCACGCTGGAACAGGCCGAGGCCGCGCACAACCACCCGGAACACCTCGACGCGCCCTTCCCGTTCAAGCAACTGGCCGCCGAAGCCGTCGCGCTGAGCCACGTCGCCGAACTGCCCGTGCACGCTCTGCAGCCGGTCGAGCCGCGCATGAGTGTCGATGTGCCGGGGCGCAAGTGGCAGCAGATCGAAGCCTTCGCCAGCCATCTGGACATGCGTGACAGCACAACTCACTGGCTGGACTGGTGCGCTGGCAAAGGCCATCTGGGGCGCCGCCTGACCGGGCCCGGCCAGCGTCTGACCTGTCTGGAGCACGACCCGGCGCTGATCGAAGCAGGCCTGGCCCTGAGCACGCGGCAAGGCATCGACGCCAGACATGTGCAGCAGGATGTCATGGCCGACGACACGTGGCGCTACCTGCAACCCGAACACACGCCTGTGGCGCTGCATGCGTGTGGCGACCTGCACATTCAGTTGATGGAGCTGGCCAGCCAGACGGGCTGTCGGCGTATGGCGATTGCGCCGTGCTGCTATAACCGCACCCGGCACGACCTGTATCAGGCGCTGTCCAGCGATGGCAAGGCGTCCGGCCTGAAGCTGTCGCGAGACGAGCTGGGTCTGCCCCTCAGTGAAACCGTGACGGCCAGCGCACGCGTACGCCGTCAACGCGACATCTCGATGGCCCGCCGCCTGGGCTTCGACCTGCTGCAGCGCCGCCTGCGCGGCATTGATGACTACTTGCCCACACCCTCGCTGCCGACGTCATGGCTGGATGCGTCCTACGCGGACTACTGCAACCATCTGGCAAAACTCAAGCATCTGCCCGCGCCGGGTCAGCAGGACTGGGCCGCCCTGGAGGCCGCTGGCTGGAAGAGACTGGCCGAAGTGCGCAATCTGGAACTGGTCCGCGATCTGTTTCGGCGTCCGCTGGAGATGTGGCTGGTGCTGGACAGGGCGATGTATGTGCGTGAGCAGGGTTACAGCGTGAGCGTTGGCACTTTCTGTGACAGCCGAATTACACCGCGCAACCTGCTGATTTTGGCCCGAAAATTGTGACTCAAATCGGTTGAGCAACCTGTGGATAAGTCTGTTGATGAAAATGTGGATGAGTGCGTTAAAGCTTGGCGCGCCAGTTACTGAAGCCCCTTATTTTTTTCCGCAATCCTTCCCGTAACCCGCAAAAACAATGCCTTGCGGCTCAATGCGCCCGACTGCACATAATTACCCGGCTGCGCAAATCTTTATCAGCAAATTGTGCATAAAGATTTGGTAAAGGCTCTGGCGCAAGCGTTTTGCGCGGCCCAATCGTGCACACGCAGACGCCTGTGCACGACCTGTCCGGCGCAAGATTTCAGGCCTCTTCGACACACTCCAGCGAGCGCTCGACCATGACTTTGGCCATTTCCAGCATGTGCATGGAAGCGAACGCCAGATCGCGTTGCGAACCGGTCAGTTCATCGCCGAGTTCGTGAGCGGTGGCCGATGCGCAGCGCAGAAAATCCAGCGCGTGCACCAGGGTGGCTTCCAGGCTGATGAAGTCGAACTTGCTGTCGTGGGGTTCCTTGGCCGGTCGGGAGATTGGCAGGTAACACTCCATGGCGCGCTTGACCACAGCCTTGTCGAAGACTGGTGCGCCGCTGGACGGTTTGTTGGGCGGATCGGGGGTTACTTTGACCATGCTTAGCTCTCTCCTCAATGGAACTGCCACTGGATCGCGACTAAACGATTGAGGTGGCAGCTGTGCGAAAGGTTAGTCGACCGGGAGCTAAGACCGGCGCACCCGAAGGTGCCCTCACGCACAGCCGCCATAGAGTGCAGGAAGAAGACCTGAACAAAACAGCGACGCGATACGCCTTAACTCAAATCCGGGCGACTAAACCCGATCGCTGATAGGCAGCGACGGGCGGAGAGTAGAAGCCCAGATAGAGGGGCGCAAGCGGTCGGGGATTCTCTCGGAAATGTCCTTCAAAAGAAAGAGACGGTGCCTGCAAAAACGCGCCTGAAAGCGTTGCAAAAGGTGAGTTCACAGTACGACGCTTTGATTCTGGCCGAAGGCCGTAGGAGCGAACTTGTTCGCGAAGACTGAATACGCAGCGCCGCATTCCTGTCATGACTCACTACTAAAACTGATCATCCTTCAACCGCGCAAACGGCACACTGCGGTTCTGCAGCTTGCGCAACGTCAGCTTGTAGGCACTGGACTTGATCTGACTGCCCATCGGCGTCTCCTCCAGCAAAATCCGACCCGACGCAAATGCACAGCCGGTACTCATCATCTTGTACTTGAGCAGGTACAGCCCCGGGTCCATCTTGGCGAACGTAAACACCGCCCCGGCCGGCACAAACGCATGCCGAAACGCCCTGCGCCCCACCGCATCCGTAACCTTGGCATACACCGCCGACTCGCCCGCCGAGTTATCCACAGTGATCTGCGACCAACCGTTGTCCTTGAGCACCGGCATGTCCTTCACATAGCCCGCCTTGTCCGGCCACGGCGCGCCCATCGGATCAAGCGCCGGCACACCACACTCGGACGCCGCCGCATCCACCGGCTTGGCCGGGCTCGCTACAGGCTCCTCGACCGGCGCGGCAGGCGTCGCAGGTGCGGGCTTGACCCATGTCTGCGCAACCGGCGCAGGCTCGGACGGCACAAACGACTTGCCTGCACCCGGGTCGTAGCCCATCCACGCGCCACCCGCGCAGAACACCACAAACAACAGCGCCCAACGCCACGCACTGCGACGACGCTTGTCACGGGAAGGGGATGCAGAAGCATGGGACGAAGACTTGGGCGCCGGCCCCGAACGAGCCGCCTGAGACGGCGCAGCAGCAGTGGCTGCAGAAGTGGCCGCATACACATGCACCGACTGCACACGCGCTGCATGCGCCTGCTTGCGGCGCGCAGCGTCGATACGCGCCTTGTGCTCATTGGCAGCGAGCTGCGCATCATAAGCCGCACGCCGCGAAGGGTCAGCCAACACATCGTGAGACGCGTTGACGACGCCCATCATGTCCGAGGCGTAAGGATCTGGATTCCTGTCCGGGTGCAGCTTCTGCGCCAGCTTGCGATAAGCCTTCTTGATCTGCTCAGGAGAGGCATCGCGAGCGACACTCAGCAGCTCGTAATGCGTAGGCGTTCTCTGCATTGCACTTGCTGTCCATGGCTGACTGCCATTTTCGATACAGCTGTATCGGCCAAAAAGCCGGTAGCTCCAGTGCAAATCCGACGCAACAGCAACCAGCCCACAAGAAAATGCCCGAATCCAGAGGATCCGGGCATTTCTTGAAACATCGATGAAGCCTTCGTCGGCATCCAGACGCACATTCATGCGATTCAGACAGCCATCCTCAGCCCCACCCTGCGCAAAGCCAACAGGCCAGGCGCACCTGCAAATATCCTTCAACAACTCTTCAGCGAATGACCAGCCTGCGGCATACAACACCCCAAACCCGGTTACGATCCATCGCATCACTCATCAGATAGTCCTTTATCTGCATGGCTGAAAAGCTAACGACCCGTGCTGCTGACTCAGTAGCCTGGGCCGTTGAGAACAAGCCTATGCAAAGCCCTCCTGCCCCGCAACTGCCCAAAAATGGCGGGGTCGGATGGGTGCCTGTTCGTACGCCAAATCGCCATCAACGCTGGACCCATTGGTTTGCGCGACCAGGTTAAAAATCCAGCGTTCTGTCAGGCACAAGCGACGAGCGCCAAAGGCAAAATCAACCCCCGAATTCAACGCCATCCGCCCTGCCGCATAGACCAATCCGTCCAAACCAACAGAAACGTCCTGCACCACCACCCGCCCGCATCCGACCCGAGGCGCCAATGGTCGATTTTTTTCAACTGAATCAGACAGCTAGGCTTTACAAGCGCATCAGACTCTATATACTCGCAGCCCATTACGCCGGTATAGCTCAGTTGGTAGAGCAACTGACTTGTAATCAGTAGGTCCCGGGTTCGACTCCTGGTGCCGGCACCATATAAATCAAGGGCTTGCAGCGATGCAGGCCCTTGTTTTTTCCCCCAGACGTAATAAGCCACGTAACAAGGCCACCGATCGGGCCTCTCTTACGCGCTCCACGTCGAGCTCCAACCGCAGCTACAGACGCTCATGAGCAGTAGCGCGAGACCCTGGCCAACCGCTCGGTACAGGGTGCCCCGCTCAAAATCTGAGGGGGGTCAGAAAAAAGGTAATATTAGTAATACGGCTCTGGAAAAATGGCTGCAGCCCTTGCAGGCCGTGGCTTTCAGCGTTTCCGGGCAAAGGTAATATTGAAGCGATACAAAGGCGATAATATTACCTTTTACTAAAGCTATATTTTCATTTCCTAAAACCCAATGAATCCGGGGGTTTCAGGAAAATATTACCTTTCATATCGCTTCATATTACCTTTCGATGTAATACGCGCAGCCCAGTAAAACCGTGGCCTCCAGCCTAGGTTCGTGGGTCATATAGCTAATATCGCTCTTTTTGAAAACACCCTCCCATACCTGAGATTCGATCTCATTTAAAACGGCTTTTTTCAAAACGCCGACTGCAGCGGATTAAGGTCTTCAGGTCGTCACCAGCACGTGTAACCGTGTGCAACGTCCAAAGCATCCTGAGTGCGGCTATAGCCCCCGTCCTGCGTGCGTTGTAGAGGTTTGACCTGATCTGGCTATCGATGCCCTGGTGCGCCGCTTCAGGACTGGTGTCGATTTGGAAAACCACCCTCCTCCTCGGTTTTCCAACTTTTCACCCAAGCGGGCCGGGCCCCCGAGATTTGCCACCATCTGTACCGCTCAGTCGCTCACTGTGTAAGGCGCTGACATTTTTCTGCATAAGCTTGCACGTTGTGCAATTGCCGCTCCCCTGCGCAACCCCACGGCTGGCTTGGGCTGGGGTAGTGCTTTCATCGCATCTGGATTTGCACAAAAAACGGACGCGGAGCCCGTCGGCGGGAGGGGGATAAGTGCTTTTCCTTCGCGTTTTTTATTCCCTAGCAGATTTTGCTGTAATCGACGCTCTTAGCTGATTCGGTCATTCATCGGACAGCGATGGCAAAACGCTTACGCCCAGATGTACTGTATGTACATACAGCAAAATACAGTTAAGGGGGGGATTAGAAGCTCATGGCCATAGTGATCACAGAGAAAAAGCCAGCGGTCGATGCTTGGGTCGCGCTGCTCGAAGAAAGCGCGACGTTGCTCATAAGTCCTGGTGCTCACCATAAATTATTGGTTCAGCGCGCAAGCGCCTTGCACACCTCGCAGATAGTCAGTCCGGAGGAATACGGTGACATGCTGGAACTCGCTGACGGAGCATTAGCCTATGCTATTGAGGCTCAGTTAGACCTTAATGCACCAGACAGTGCTGCCTGATGCAGGTCTTGGTGATTCCAATGAGGCTCAAGGGGGTGGCGCTTGAGCGGAGGGAGAGGGAGCGATACGAAGCAATAAAAGGAAGCGTGCTGGTCAGATCAACTCACTGCGAATATTTGGGCAGAAATACAAATGTTGCTTGGCTCGATGCCGGTATGCCAAAGGAACAAAAGTTGCTGCCGGATTTGCTGGATGTCACATTGGCCGCGATGGCTCATAATGGTTTTGTTCTTAGTGGGATTGAGTATATCGATGGCTGTGCTTACGCACAGTCTTGGTGGTGTAGGCACATACAGTAGATCATGTGAATAATGGCAAAAACCCACATGATTCCCATCTCGGTCAGACATCAACGATCATAGGAAATGACGATGATTAATGAAATTATCTTTTCAGAAAAGCATGAGTACTCAGTTGAGCTGCATGGCCAAAATAAAAAATTGCTAGGGTCTGGAACTCTTAAGTTTGGAGCGGGTAACTTTATCAGTGTTAACATTAGTGGGTTTGATAGCTTTCCCATTCCAGAAGGAGAGCCCAATATACAGGCCATAACAGCAAGCGGTGACATTTTTACCCTAATAAACTGCGAGATAGAAGACTTAACTATATACGCCGACCTCTTAATTTCGGGTGAAATAGAGTTGGGCGTTAGCAGTATTATAATAAGATACGCGGATATATCTGAATGGTTTCTGCATGATCAACGTATAGAGGGTAACGTTGGCGAGTCACTTAACTGGAGCAATGCTCCACCACCTATAGATGCAACAGTACAAACTGATCGCGAACAATTTAAAATAAGCAGTGAAGTTTCTTCTTTCATTATTAACAATAGAGTAGAAGAGCGTGTACTTGTTGAATATGTGAATTTCATTTTTTCAAAAGATAAAGCTCTTTTCGATTTCTCTGAAGTAAGAGAGAAGCCTCATCACTTGGCATGCCTTTTTTCCATATTGATTGCTGCTCCAATAACTATCACTTGCATTTGGGTCACAGGAGCAAAAAGGAATTGGCTGCCAACTTACTTCTCAGCTTTTGAGCGTCCTAAAAAAGAGTTTGAGAGAAACAGATTCTGGCGCAACTCGCTTATTCGTCGTGAAATGCTAGATCTACATTGGCCGGGAATACTAAACTCTTATTTTAATTCAAAGCATCGTGAATCGATTTGGGTTCGGCTAGCAGGAATGCAGAGATATCAGGGTTTTTGGGAATATAAAGTCTTAGGTTATGTAAGCCTACTCGACTCTTACGCAACGAGCATTACAAAACTGAATAACATCAAGCCCACGAGCAATAAACTTGCTACAATAGAGAGCATAATTCAACAGATTGAAAATCTCAATACTTTAGTTAGCAGTGAGGGCGTAGCAGCAATTAGGGCGATACTAAATTGTGCGCTACCAAAACCGAGGAAGGAACTACACTTTCAAGAAAAGTATGAATATATCATCCTTAACACTGATGCAAACATCCTTAAAACCATAAACCTGTCAAATGAAGAATTCATACTACTGAAAAAAGTAAGAGACACTATTGCTCACGGTGACGCTGTTGACTTAGAGGTTTACCCTCATGAAAAAATATTCTCTATAACGTCAAAGATCACTCTGCTTCTTACATTTAGAGCACTTCACGAGTTTGGTATTCTCGCTGAGGATTTTATGCGCAGCCTCTACAACACCAGCAATGTTCTGCGCTACACCAAGGGACTAGACATTACTCATTTGGAAAGATTTTTGAACCCCACATCTTTCTTCGCAGTTTCTCAAGATTTATTTGAGAAGATCTCAAAATTTAAAAGCGAACGAATAAATGCATGTTTCACTTTGAGTGAGAACGGTGAAATCCACTACTCAGAAAAATACGTTACACTTTTTAAGAAATGGAATAGTACTCACCCTAGGGAGAATAAATCCGTGGTGGACTTTTTTGGCGTAGAAGCAAATTTAGTAACTCATATTGAAAAAATGCGCGTTGAATTTGATGGGCAAACAAAAGAGCTGATACACGCATGGTTGATACGCGTTTGAGCCTCTCCTTTGCACGACACTTACACAAGACTGCTAATCAGCTAATAACTGGACATGCATATTTCAATCTGGTATTCGTCAGATCTAATTTCAGCCTGAAGTACCTCTGCATGAGGATAGTGGAGTCGAACCATATTCGCCAATAGAGTGCGCTCTTCCTCTGGCATACGGCAACCAAATATGACACCCGTCAGCTCGGACTTTGCGAATTTTATATCTTCAAACGCATCATACTTATTACGCCCATCACCACTTTGAAGCCTCCATTCTTTCTCATGAGCCCACGCATCAGACTTAGTGTATATTAACTTTTCCAAAATGTACTTATCACTAATACTTGAAACCCCGGAAATGAATCCTGCCAAATCCTCGTCATCGTACAGATTAGGTATGTGCTTTTGGTAGCGCATAGGTTTTGCTGTGACATATGGACTATCAATTTCCGGATCGGATTCGAATCGAAGTGCAATGCCCTTATTACTATCACCATAATAAGCCCACATAAGCTGGCTAACTGGACACTCGGTTAAACATAATACTTTCACCGTAGACATATGACCTCTAACCTCTTTATTAAAAGCATCGATCTTCTCATTTAAAACCTGTACAGCCTGCTCCACCGCACCGCTAAACTTTTGATTAAAAAAATCTTTTGAAAGATTGGGCATTGACTGTTTCACTAGACCAATTAGCGCCACCACGATATTGTCCTCTGCGCCTTGCAACTCACCAGTGTATAACCCCCACCAGTTATCCATCACAATTTTGCGGATCTTTTCAACATCATGGTCAGTTCTAAAATCAAACTGTATGTCATACGGATCATTCAGTGACCCTGGCGTAGACCAGCGCAGAGTACCATTCTCAATAATTTTTTTTGCCACAGCCGAACTGGTATATTTATAAAAGTACTTTGGCATAGATACCCCACTACCCATATTAAAAGCCCATATTTCTACAAACTACTATATTGATCGAAATGTGTCTTTCACTTTTTGACCTCCTAAAACCGACTGTTACAAAGTCGCAGCCTTCAATCTCATATAAAGTAGTGATGCTGTTGCAGCATCAGATGTAAACTCAGCTGCATTGCTAGGTACCGGCGTGGGCCCATGCGTGTGCGCGGCCATCTGGGTGTTCATATCCTGAACCAAATCGAGCAGGTCACACACCACCTGAAAGATGTTTACACCACCCGATCCAACCCAGTTTTTAGGAGCCTGCAGCCGCTGGCTCTTGCTGGTGATGCTCTCTCGTAACCCCTGAATACGCTCGTGCATGTCGCCACCCACCGTGGCGTTGTGCTTCTGGCCGACCACCAGGTTCAGGTCACGACCGGTTGCCTGGTGCAGGTCGTCCACTGCCGCCAAACTCGCGGATCCGCCCGACAGCAGCTTGAGCGCTCCCAGAGCCTCGATCTTCTTCACCCCACCCACTGACTCAGTCGAATGGTCGTCCACCGTCCTGGTGTGGCTCTGGAAGCTTTCAGTGTTCGTCATGGCGTCGACTTCCCGCTCGATCGCCTGGTCCTGGATCTTGCCGTCGGTCTTGCGCAGCCAGTTGCCATCCGCGTCGACGCGCTGCTGCACGGCGTCACTGTGCTGCCACACCTGGTCGCCCTTGGGCACCTTCGGCAGTGTCAGGCCATGCGGCAGGATCGTCTGAATGTAAGGCTTATGCGGCAGGCCGTAGGCGAAACACACCACTACGCTGGTGCCCTCCTCCGGAAAGGCAAAGAAACCCATTTCATCACCGCCCACCGGCATGGGTAGCGGCACACCGGCCAGTACCGGCAGCGCTGTATCAATCTCGCCGTCCGGCCCCATCACCTGCAGGTCGACTGAGAAGCGCGGACGGAAGTCGTCACACAGTCCAGCGCTGGCCGGCGCATCCGCCACGGCCACCACCTTGGCGAAGCGCGGCAAGTGATAGCCGCCGGTGAGTTCAGGGAATTGTCGTTCTACGCTGCGCTTGATTGCGTCGTCCATTTGATAGCCATCTGCGTGCCGGCCAGCGTCACGTTCGTGATGCGCTCGCCTTGGTTGATTGATACGCCTGGTCGCAGGCCTGGCAAGGCCGCAATCATCGCGCTCTGGCTGCCCTGGTAACCGTCGAAAAGGTTAACCGGCAACTGCAACGGCGACCGAGCGCCGAAGAAACTGTCAGCCCAGGCACCGACGTAGATCTCGCCGTCGCCCTGCTGCTGCCAGATAAAGTCCTTGATGCCAAACACCCGCGCCATGCTGTCCAGAGCTTGGTACCCAGCGGCCAGGTTGTAGAAAAACGGTGTCTTGACGCGTGTGTAGGCCTGATCCGGAACCCGGAAACGCAGGCCGGTCTTGCTGCCGATATCGGCCAGTGCCGCGCGCAGATCCACGTGGCGCAGGTTCATGGGCAACGGGTTGGCCAGCACCGCGGCTAACTCGCGGCAAAGCACCACCTGCTCGATGCCGTTGGTGGCAGTGCAGCGTTCAACATAGCCAATGAAATGGCGCTGCAGGACCGCTTCGTTGTAGCCGATATCGAACGTGACCAAACCTTTGACGGTAACGCCGGCCTTGATCGTGAACGTAGCGCGGCCCGGACTCTTGAGGTCAAGGCGGACATCGTCGTTGACCAGCGGCATGACCGTGCCGCCGATCGACAGCACCTTGTGCAGTTTCATGCTCATGACGCTCCACCCAGGTAGCTGTCCACCTTCTTGAGCACTGCCTCAAAGCCCGTCAGCTCTTCGGGCGTGCCAGATCCGCTGTTTGTAACACCATCACCTGGTGCTGACTGCGACGTGACGCCGTTGCCGGCGCGCCGGTTCTCGACCTTCTCCGGGTTGGATAGCTTCTCGCTCAGGGTGAACTGGACGATCCATTGGGCCAGTGTGTCGTCCTCGCGGGCGCTGACCCCGTCAGAGAACGTCACCTGCCGGATGCCAAAGGCCTTGGCCGTGTCGTTCACGATGCGGTAGGTCTGGAGCTGGCCACCGCCTGCAGTCGCCTCGGCCAGGCGCATGATAGTGCGCAGGTCCTCAAGGGCCTTGTAGGGGATTGTCAGCGCGACGGTCAGCGTCTTGGGTTTGAACCCCTTGTGCGATTTGTCGGTAGCCGATGTCTGGCCGCCCAGCTCGTCGGCCTCGATCTTGAGGTTGGCCGTCAGCTTCATGCGGTGGCCGACGATCTGCTCGCCATTGAGTAGCAGCGTCATAGGCCCACCAGTTCCTGGACAAAGCTCAGGCTCTCCGCAGATCCGACCAACAATGCGCCGGCACACAGCGGCCATTCATGACCAGGTGCTTCGCCTTCGAGCAGTTCGCGGCGCAGCTGGCCCAGGTCACCCGGTCCCAGCATCCTGGACTGTATCGATACGTCGTCGGCACTGTTGGTGAACTGGGCTTTCAGATCGGCCAACTGTTGCTCGCGCTCTTGTATCTGCGCCTTCTTTCGCGCCTGCAGATCTGCAAGGTCCGCCATGGGCGAGCTGTCGGCGGCATAGCCTTCGAGTACCGCCAGTTGTCCGGCCATGGACTGGCTGGCCAGCTTGGTGATCGGGCAGCGCTGCAGCGGCAACTGGCTCCAGAGCGGCATTTGCCCGGCGATCGGCATGATCCATTTTTCCACTTCCAGCTTGGCCAGGTGTTCGGCACGGCGCTCGGCGCGCACTAGGTCAGGCATAGGCAACACCACGTTGAACCGCCCCAGCGTCGCGGCGAGCTGGTCCAGGCGCGTGGCGAGGAATATCAGTACCAGGGCGCTCTGCTGACCTTGCGGACGGACTGCGTCGGTTGTGTCAGTCAACTTGTCGGCCAGCAGCTGCAGCAGGTTGGGCGCAGACAGAAAGCGTTGGTGACCACCGCTGCCCTGCCCTACACCGTGCTGAAACGGTGTCACCACAATGCATGACGGAATGTTTTCGAACTGCGCGACTAACGCATCACGTCCGGCACTGATGGCGGACTTCGCAGCCCCTGCGATCAGACCAGGACTGGTGGTGGCAATATCGGCCAGCGTCGATACGCGCTGACCGGTGATGACCATTTCACTCTGGATCAACTCCCGAGCGTCCGCCATCTGATCCATCCACTGCGTGGCCTGCACCGGCCATTGCAGTTTGATCGGTGCCCATTCATTCGCCATCGAGCACGACCGCTTCGATCCAGTCCGGTGTAACCGGCTGCGTGGTTTCCTTTGGGTAGCCAGACACCTGCGGCCATTCACGCACTGCCTGCCGCCAGGTCAGCAACTGGGTGAACTGCTCGGGTGTGATCGGCAGTTCACCGCCCAGATCGCGAGCATCGCGGTACTGCGATACCAAGTTGTCCGAGACTTTCAAACGCAGCTCCACCCAGAGCTTGGCCAGCAACGCCGGGTCGGCCTGGACAACGATGTCCTCGGCGTACTCGGTAGCGTGGCCACCGGCGTCCAGATAGTCGACAACAGCCTGGTAAAGCGGCGGGTTGTAGTCCTGGGTAACATGACAACGGTTGCCAGCAACGGTTATCACGAACGAGCCATCGTTTTTAGTGGCCACATCGGAGAAGGACACGCCCAAAGCCACTGGCTCTTCGGGAGCCGCGAAAATCGGCGGCAGGACCTCTTCAGGGGTTTCAAGTTTCACGTCTGTCATGCTGCGTACCTCCAGGCGAAACCGTAAATGGTGCTTCCGCCGCTGAATGAAATAACGGTGCCGCCAGCTGCCTGGCCACTTCGACCGATCACGCCGGCACCGCCCGAGTAGTAGTGCATCAGCGAATAGCACCAAGTGCCGCCAGCGGGCAGTCGCACTTCAGTCGCAGTGATGGATACCGCCAGAAAGTTGTTGTTGTCCGGTCGGTAGAAATTCTGTTCGCCCCACAGCAGACCAAGGTCGGAAGCGTCTACTTGCGCCCGGATACCCGCGCCGTTGGTTGCCCATCCAAGACGCAGCTGGTTGGACGCTTGGCTTGCCCCACCGCCCTGTTGCACAGGCGTATAGCCCAGGCGGTTCTGCAGGTAATGAATGCCGCCGGTAGAGGTACGACGGAAATAGGGGAACTCCGGGTTGTCACTGGCGAAACCGGCGGTCTGGATGGCATCCCCTGCGACGCGCTGGTTCACGAGAGAGTTAACCTGAGTGACCGTGTAACAGTCCGTGATGCCATAGCCAGCGATCGAATTAGACTTGTTGGCCTTGTCGTTAGGGTTGAACGATTGCTCAGTCCAGATTCGGCCCATGTCCGTGGTGTCGACCGTCAACTTCAGACCGACGTCCGACCAACCGATATACACCTTGTTGGTCTTCTGGCCGGCACCGCCGCCCTGCTGCAATGGCGTGTAACCGATCTGCGGCTGCAGGTAATAAACCTTGTCATCCGAGATACGACGGAAATACGGATAGTCAGTGTTGTTGCTGGCAAAACCGGCGTGAACAATGGAGTCGGCCAGTACCCGTCTGCCCACCAAGTCGTTGACCTGCTCAACGGTATAGGCGTTGGTGATCCCGTAGCCGCTCAGCGAGGTCGCCTTGTTGGCCTTGTCATTGGGGTTGAATGACGTTTCAGTCCAGATCCTGCCCATGTCGCTGCCGTCGACGCTTACTTTGAGCATCGCGCCGGTCCAGCCGATGTTGATCCGGTTGGTCTTCTGGTCAGGACCGCCGCCTTGCTTCACGAAACTGCCGTTAGCGTCATCCTTGCTGTACGCATCGGTGATGCCGTAGCCGGCGAGCGTTGTCGGGTTACTGCCGCTGGTGACCAGACCTTTCAGGTTGACGGCTACTTTTGTGTACGTGCCTGCCGCTACACCGCTATCGGCCAGCGTCAGGGTGATATTGGTATCACTCGCGCCGTCATAGGTCCCGATGCCGCTGGCTGCACCGTTGAATCGAAAGGCTCGCGGCGTAACAAGACGCACGGCCCTGCCGACGGTAGTCGAGCCGTCAACAATTGACGCGATCGCCTGGTTGATTGCCGTGCGCACGGCATTGACCATTCTGGTGGTGGCCAGCACGGCACTGCTGTTGCTGTTCGGATCGTCGCTGATCGCGTTGGGCAGGTTGCCCAAGTCCACGTCTTCCTTGGTCGTGGCACGGGCGCGCAGATCTGGATAGTCACCAACCCGCGCTGCGAAGTACTTCATCAGCTCGCTGTCGATCGCCTCGATCGGGCGCAGGTCGACCAAGCTGCTGGTACCGGTGATGTCGGCCAACGGCACCAGGTAGTGCCTGGCCGAGGCGCTGTCGGTGTAGTCGACCTTCGCTTCCTGGCCGAACACAACTTTGAACGCGGCCACGACGTCGTTCAGCTCGCGCTGCAGCACCACATCCAGCCACGCTTTGGTCGGCACTGCCGGCACGGTCACAGGCAGCACGGCATCAAGCTGAAGGCGAACGCCTTCGACATAAGCCACGCCCGGATTGAGCTGGTAGGCATTGCCCACCTTCTGCAGCTGCAGGCCTGCGCCGAAAAAGCAGGCGCGCCCGAACATGTCCCGGTTGCTGATGCGCTCGCGCTCATCGATGCCTTTCATTCGCGCGGTGTAATCGAACTGCCAGGTACTGGCGTCGATCTTGATGCCGGTCAGCTGCTGGGCACCGTCGAACACCAACAGGAAGTTGCGCGTGACGTTGTTGCCGATCTGGTCGGGCAGGATGTTCTTGCGCTTCTGTTGCACAGGCACGTAGGCGACCGACAGCAGCACGTCGTCGCTGGTCTCCATGCCGATCCAGTTCCAGTCGAAGTCACCGATATCGGTGCCCATCAGCAGGCTGTACACCACCTGGTTAGGGTTTACGTAACCCTGCTGGGTGATGTTTGCGGTGTAAACGATCTGGGCCGCTGGCGGCTTCACGCCGGCGCGATTGACCGGGCCGCTCACATTGAGGCCTGGCACGTTGGCCAGCACGAAGCGGGCCACGGTCAGCGGCAGGTTGGCCGCTTGTTTCTGGGCGATCAGTTTCTCGCCGGCGAGGGTAATGCTTGCAGCCATGAGGGCTCCTAAAGGCTGGCGACCAGCGTTTGCTGATCGTCATTGAAATCCACCAGGGCAACAGCAAGCCGCACCGGGGTGATGGTTACGAAGTCATACCGGCGGCAGGTGCGTCCGTACTGACGGATCAGCACACGCAACAGGTCGGGGTTCTCGGACAGTTGGGAATCGCTCAGGGTGAGCAACACGACGTCCCAGTCGCGCTCGGGCATGCGTTCCTGGATCTCGACATAACCCACGCCGAGGCGCTCCAGGATGCGTTTCAAACCGGCAGTGCTGCCGGCGTCCACGGAGTTGATAAAGGCGTACTTGACCCGCAACCGGAACAGGCTTTCAGGTTCGGCGGGAAACCGCGTGACGTCGCGCTGCCAAGCCCACAGCTCCAGAATCGACAGGTGGCAGGTGTCCGCGTCGAACTGCAGGTACGGCCAGCGCAGCCATTCGGTGGCCTGTTCCCACCAAAGCTGGGCGGTGGCCACCAGCTTGGTCAGCTCCAGCCCTTCGAGCCAGAACGGCAGCTTGAGCTTGATCATTGCAGGACCACCGCCAGGGTGCTGATGCGCGGGATGTCCAAGGCCGAGACGATGTCGCTGTTGGCGAACCGCAACGAACTGATATCCGGAAACTGGACGTGCAGCTCTTCGGTCAGGCGGCTGAAACTGAAACGCGACAGGGGAAATGTGCGAGTCGGCGCGTAGTCACTCTGGGTGCTTTCGCGGAACGCAGCGCGGATGAACAACGCGATCTCGGCCTGCAGCGTCTGCAGCTGCAGCACGGTGAGGTTGGCCACCGGCCAAACGTTGACGCTGATCGCGTGCAGGGTTTCAGGCATGGCCATGGCCAGTAGATCGTCGCCGTGGCCATGGTTGCCGCCATCGCGGATATGCGTGTTGATCTGCTCGAGGAAAGTATCGGCGGGCACGCCGGCGTCGAACAGCACGAAGGCATTGGCGCTGCCTGGTCCACGCGGCGCGCCGTGTTCAAAATACACACCGTCAGCGGCAACCCCAGGAAACCCGGTGATGATCGCCCGGTACACCGCATCGGTGTGCCATTGGTTGACCGCCGAAAACTGGTTGCGCACGCGTAGACGCAACTGGTCGTCATGCTCGGAATCCGCGCCAGGCGTCTGCAGCCAGTCGGTATTGTTCACCACCTGGACAACGCCCGGTACCGACTGAGGCAGCACGGCGTAATAACCAGGTGCCAAGTTGTAGCCGCTGCCGGCTCCCACGGCCTTGACCGGTACCACCAGCTGACTCTGGCCCTCTTCAAAGCTGCGCGGTTCGGTGGTCACCAACTGATAGATATGACCATTGAGGGTCGGTGACTGAACGACAGTGCCGATCGGCACTTCCAGCTCGCCACCGGTATTGGCGCGGGTAAAGAGCAGCTCACCAACGGCCACCGTCGCGGCCTTGCGCTCGATGTTCACCGCCCAGGCCAGCATGTCCAGCCACTGCGCGCCGGCAGTCTTGACGAAGAAATTCGGCAGCACCGTGCCGCTGACGAACTCCAGCAGCCACAGCACCGGCTTTGTGACCAGCGCCGTGATGATCCGCCAGAACGGACTGTACGCGCTGGTGTTGGTCAGCGTGCTGCCCTGCTCGACAGCCAGCTTTTCCCAGGCCTGTTTGAGCTGCGCCTCGGTGGTCGGAATGCCGGAGTCACCCAGCGCCTTTTTGAAGTCGACGGTCATAGGGTGATCTCCACCTGGCCGAACTTCACGGTGGTGGCGGTCACCAGGTACACACCCGGCTGGGTCTGCTCGATCTGCGCAGTGCCTGGTACCAGGCGTTCGTCATCCTCGACGAGCAGCTCCATCTGCTGAATGCAGTCACGCTGACGCAACCGGTCGCGCTCGGCCACCAGGGTGATCAGCAGGCCGCTTTCGCGGATCAGGTGCGCGATGTCCTGAGCGATCGAGGCGCGGTCATCCACCAGCAGAGGCTGGCGGGCCGGATCGAGTACCAGGTCGTTGTTCATGATCAACAGATCAACGTATTCACTCATCAGCCGCCCACCGCCATGGCCATCATGTTTTCCAGTTCCAGCGGTGTCATCGGTTTGGAGGTATTGATATTCAGTGTCTCGACATGGGTGCCGGGGCGCTGGTTGGGGTTCATGGCGTTGCTCTGGTTCTGGAAGCTTTGCATCAGTCCTCCTTTCGGGACGGCCTGCGGTTTGGTGGGGCTGATCGACGTATTGGCGTTGATCGCCTTGCGGGCCTCGATACCCTTGTCCGATTTGGCGGGCAGCTCGATGACCTTCTCGACGCGCTCTGGCAGAGCAGCTTTGGCCGGCATAGAAAACGCCAGGTCAGCCGACGCAGGCGGCAGCATGATCGGGTCGGCCTGGCTGATCTGCGGAGCAGGCATCTGCAGCGGTTTGAAGGGCAGCACGTTGGGTTGCGGCAGGCTGATGGGCTGGCCCGGCTGGACCTGAACTGCAGGTGCGGGAACCTGCACACGCGCAGATTGAGCGACGGCAGCCGGTACCAGAGCCAGGGGCTTGGGTGACTGACTTGCGGGAGTCTGCGCAGCCGAGGCGACTTTCGCCCCCGGCACTGTGCCCGCCGGCGGTGTGGTCACCACTGCCGGCAGCTGTGGGCCCGGTACAGGTGCGCCCACCTGACCAGGCAGATCGGGCACCTTCGGCGGCTCTGGCAAATCGCCAAACGTGGTCTCGATGTTGATACCGGGGATCTTGTTGGCCATCTCGATCAGGCCATTGATTGCGCCCTTCACCGTGGACAGGATGCTGTCCCAGGCAGTTTTGGCGATGCCGGACCAGCCGCCCATCGAGTCGAACCAGCTGGACAGTTTGGCCATCTGATCGCTGATCCACTGGAACGCGGTGGTGTTCATCAGCGCCGTGCACAGATCGTCCCAGTACACGACCGCCGCAACCACGGCAGCGGCCAACAGGACAATGCCGGCCACGATCAGCAGCACCGGGTTGGCCAGCATGGCGGCGTTGACCAACCAGATCGCGCCCTGCCACAGCAACATGCCGACGCGCACGATCGCCATCCAGGTGTACAGCCCGATCAGGCCGACCACGAAAGCCGCAACCATGACCGTGTGGAACAGGAACATGGCGATCGATTTGAAGCCCTGCCAGGTGAGCAGCTTCCACACGGTGAGCATGCCCAGCCAGACCATTTTGCTGACCCCGACTACCAGGGTCAGCAGCGACATCGCGGCGATGAAGCCAAAGACCACCAGTGTGGTGATACCGATGATGCGGGTGATGTTCGGGAACAGCTGCGTCCAGCGGGTCAAGGTCTTGGCAATGCCCACCAGGCGATCCATCAGCGGGGTCAGCGTCGGAATCAGGGACTGACCGAAGGCGATGCGTAGCGCTTCGACGGCTTTACCGAACTGCTGCCAGGGGTCGACCATGGCCTTGGCCATCTTCTCGGCGTTCTCCAGGCCTCGGACCTTGCCCAGCTCGGCAATGCCGTTGCGCAGCCGATCGGTGTCCTTGGCCAGCGCGCCGATCACCTGGGCACCTTCACCGCCGAACACTTCCATCAGCTTGGTGCCGGCAGCAGCACTGGTCAGGTCGCCGTACTTGCCCTGCAGCTTGTCCATGATCTGCAGCATGGGCAGTGCATTGCCGGCGGCGTCCGTGAAGCTCAGGCCGGTTTTTTCGGCAGCCGCGCTGAGGTTTTCGAAAAACGCCTTGTAGCGCCCGCCGGCGTCGCCGCCTTCCATGGTGCTGGACAGCGTACCGACCACCGCCATTTGTTCGGCAAAGCTGACACCGGCCTGGGTGGCGATCGCCCCTACTTCCTTGAAGGCGTCTTTCAACTGGGCACCATCGGTGCGGAACAGCTTCACCGCCAGCGCGGTCTGGCCGGTCAGTTGCTGGGCCCATTCCACCCTGCCCATCTTGTCTGCCTGGGACTTGAACAGGTTGTACATGGTGCCCAGGTACGCGCCGGTCGTTTCGGCGTCGGATTTGGTGACCTTGGCCAACAGGTTGCTGGCACTGGTGATGGTGGCCAGCTGGCCGCCGACCAGGCCCTTGATCGCGCCATCGATGACGCGTGACGACGCCACGAACTCGGCGGCGCTGGTGGCGTAGGTGATCGAGAATTCGAGGGCAGTCCGGTTCAGCGACGCCAGCGCGTCTTCAGTGGTGCCCAAGGCGCGCATGTCGCCCAGCGCCCGGTTCACTTCCAGCGCCGGTTCCAGTGATTCGGTGATGGCCTTGCCCGCCCCCACCATGCCGGCCAGGCCCGCGCCCATCTGAATGATGTTCTGCTGGCTCTTGGCGGCAAGGTCGCTGAAGCTGGTTTTCACCTTGCCCAACGGGGCACTGACCTTGTCGGTCAGTTTCAGGATGAAAGCCAGGCGGGCGGAACGGTCAGCCATCAGGGTTATCCGTTAAAGGCAGTGGAAATGCCGTTGGCGACGGCAATTTCCATGCGTCTCCAGTGTTCGTCTTCAAGCCACTTGGCAGTGCCCATGCTTTCAATGGTGGGCTCAGCGCCAGGCAGCCAGCGTTGGGTCAGGGCCAGCAACTGGCCCAGCCCGTCCTGGGTCAGGCCTTCGGCATGTTCGAGGGCTTTTTTACGATCACTTCAACGTCCGGCGAATACTCTTCAAGCAACGCACCGGCCAGGGTCATGGTGGTGATCGGGTTTTCCAGCAGCGCCTTCAGTGCGGCCTTGTCTTCGTCCTTGACGGTGCCCATCAGCAGGTTGTGGGCCGGCGCGACCTTGTTGGCCTGGGTCGTGGCATTGAAGTACTTGGTGATCACCTGCGGGGTCAGGTTGAACGTGAATTCCTTGTCGCCACGTTCCAGGGTGATGCTGCGGTTTACTTCGCTCATGTCGGTGTTTCCGTAAGGTTGAGTTGTAAAGGGTCAGGGTTGTGCCGGCGTGCGTTGCACGACCTGGCGGATGTAGTCCTGCAGGCCGAGGATCATTTGCCGGCTGAGGGCAAGCTCGTCTCTGAGGGTGAAATAATCCGATCGAGCGTCTGCTGCGAGTTCGGCGCTGCCTGCATCAGCCAGGCCGGCGGTGCCGGGGGCACCGGGCATTGCGGGGCAGACAGCTTTGATGCGCAGCCGGTAACTGCCATCAGCAACAGCAAGCTGCAGAGTGTTGATTTGAGCGCGGGCACGGTTCAGTTCCTCGGTGTGGTGGGTGTCGAGCTGGTCCCGCGCTTCCAGCTGATCGCGGGCCAGGCGCGCCGCCTCTCGCTCGGTGTGCAGTTCTGCAGTGGCGTCGACCAGCTCAGCGCGGGCAGCGACGAGCTGGTTGCCCTGGTACTCAAAAGCGCCCCAGGTCAGCAGACCGACCACCAGCAAAAACAGGGCAAGGCGCAGCGGGCTGATGGTCATTGCAGGCACAGCCTCATTTCGGCCAGCCGGCGGTTGTGCAAGCCACGAACGAAGGTCTTACGACCATCGGCACCGGTCACGTAGGCCCACACCGGCGTCGTGCCGTCGGAAGCCCAGGCCAGCGCTTTGCAGCCCTCGGCAATGCGGCCCGCATTGATCAGGCCCACGGCACGGCTCGCGCACGTCGTCGGCACGCCGAAGTTGTGGCCATGGCTGCTCAAGGCGTCGAACGTGTTCTGCCCGATCGCCTGGTTGGTCAGGCAGTCGGCCAGGCTCAACTGCCCCTTTGCGATGACCAGGCCTTCCACCTCGGCGCAGCGCGCATCCGACCAATATTCACCGACCAGCACTGGATCCGGGCTGGTGTGCTTGGTGATGCCCTTGCAGACCGTGGGCAAACCACTGGCCAGCTTGTCGGCATACACCACGTTCTGGCCGTTGCCTTCCCAGGTGCCCAGGAAGGCGGTCAACGTGCCGCTGCAGAGCAGCAGCAAGCCAGCGGTGATCTTGACGCGCAGGCTCATGCCTTGGTCTCCCACTCACGCAGCATCTGGCGGTACTTGGGGATCAGCAGCAGGATCTGCAGCACCATGTAGAACGCGGTCAGCATGTAGGCCACTGTCGACCAGTCGACGGCACCGGTCGCGCCCGTGGCGGCAACGCCAATGGCGGGCGATGCCTTTACCAGGGCAATGGCTGTGTCTTGAGCAACTTGATTCGTGCTCATCAGCGAAGTCCTTTTTCGGTCAGGGTTTGGCAAGGCACGCAACGGGTCATGCCGCCTAACGCCTGGCGCGCCGGAGGGATCTCCTTGTCGCAGTCCTGGCAATGGGTGAGGCTCGGCCCGCTCGCTCGCGGCTTGGCCAACTGGGCCGCAATGGCCTGGTCGCGCTGTCGCTGCTCCAGAGCCTGCGCACGATCGAACGGGCAAACCATTACGTCAGGCCCTCGATTTCAGCAGCAGCCAGGTACGGCACGCCGTTGATCTTGATGAAGTCCGGACTGGTGACGTCGAACGGCACCTTGTGGGTGTTCTTCGCGCCGCCCTTGGGATCGATGCTCAGCAGGCTCGACACGCGGACCTTGCAGCCGAAGGCCTCGATGCGCAGCTCCTCTTCGCCGGCCTTGGCGAAGAACACGATGTCGAACGGCTCCAGCTCGCGGAAACTGCCGGCAGTCTTGGCCTGCTCAATGAGCAGATTGAAGTTGGTGGTGTCCAGCTCCAGTTCGCCGGCTGCAGCGACATCGCCGTCGACGTGCCCGTTGGGCACGCCCTTGGTCTGGGCCACGGTGCTGTTGTCCGTGATGTCGATGGTGCCGGCCTCGACGTGAACGAGCAGATCGCCCAGGTTCACGTCGAAGTTCTTACCGCCAATTTTTGCGGCCATGGGTTACTCCGAATCCGTAACGGAAAGGTCCAGCGCGATGTTCGCGGTCAGGTCTTTCGGGCAGTTGAGGGGGCGCAGCTTGAGGTAGGCCACGACAGAGGTTTTGCTCGTCCAGGTCAGCACGATGTCGCCGTCCTTGGGCTGCTCGATCTCGCCTGGAAACACCTGGCCGGCGAATTTGGTGGACTTGGCCATCGCGCGCAGCGGGGCCATCAGCTTGGACGTGGTGGTCGCCATGCTGTTGGCCGAGCTGTTCAGGGTCCGATCGCCCACGTAGCGGATCAGCAGAGCGCGCACGCGGCGGGCGGCCTTGTCGACGACACGCAGGTTCTCGATCATCTGGAAGTCACTGCCGGGGGTGTCCAGCATGTTGCCGTCGCCCCAGTAGGTGCCCGGATAGTCCGGGTACGTCTGCGGCACAGACAGACGTGCTGCGTCGAGCTGTGAAAGCACCGCGGTGCTCAGCGGGATGCCGTCCATGTCTTTGGGTTCAGCGCCCAGGCCCAGGACCGCGCCGGTGGCAACGCGCATCGGCGTGTCGGCAATGCTCACGGCGGCATTGGCCAGTCGACCGGCCAGCACGCCCAGGTTATTGCCGTGCAGTTGCGGTACCGGCAGAACCCGAGGCGCAGCCAGGCCGTCGACGATGGCTTTCTGCTCGACAACGTAAGCGCTCCAGCTCAACTGCGGAGCAATGCCGGCAGTCGCGGCGAGCACGAAGACGCGGCGGCCCAGCTTGTTGCTCAGGTCATTGGCTGCAACGTGCATCGCTGACAGCTCGGCCTGAGTGGTCACCGGATTGACGATCACCACCGCTTCGAAGGAATAACTGCGGGTGGCGCTCTCAAGCGCCTGTTGCCAGGTGGTTTCGCCTGCGATCGGAGCAGCGATGCATGCCCAGCGATCGCCGCCGTTGCTGCGTGCTGCCAGGATTTGGGTTTTCAGGTCGCTGTCTGCAACGCCCAGCTGGACGTCCAGATCACTTTGGGTGTCCAACGGGACCAGCTTGCCGACGTTCTTGGCGGCGGGACCGATGAACAGGAAATAGCGTTCGATCTCGCTCACGGCACCCTGGCCGAGGTTGAGATTGTTAACGCTGACTTTGCCGAGTGCCATAAAGCGGTGCCTCGTTAGCGGGGTGAATTAAGGATTTGTTGCAGCACCAGGTTCACCAGTTGGCTGGTTTCGCTGTCGCTGGCACCGAGGAACTGACGCGCAGGCAGCTGGATGTTCCAGCTTTGCGCACCGGTGGATTCGGCTCGTTCGTCGTCCAGGACGCGGATCAGCAATCCCGCCCGGGCGTAGTTCAGGTGTTGCTGGATCCACGCCACGGATGGGCGGGTCAGGGTCTTTTTGCCTTCCTGCCGGGTTTTGAAACCCAGCCGGCGCAGGGTCTTGGCCTGCTTTTCCGTAGCGGCGGTGCCCGGCGGAACCTTGTTCCACTGGCGCATCTGCGCGGCGGTGCGCCGTTCGGACACGCCGTTGTGCTGCTGCGAGGCAACCCAGCGGGTCAGCGTGTTACGCCAGCCCAGTTCCGCTTCGGTACCGGTCAGGCGAGTGACATCGAGCAGCTTGCCCAGGCCGGTTTCCATCTTCTTCTTGCCCTTGGACGTGTCCTTGCGGGCAGCGAACGGAGTTCCATTCAGGTTCTGCTGGTTGCGGATCCGCTGGCGGCTCAGACTGCGCACGCGCTTGGCCACGTTGTTCAACAGACGTCTGCGCTTGGGCGTCGGAAGCTCCATCAAAGCCAGCAGGTCCTGGGCTTCGAGCATGCCGCGAATGTCCAGATCAAAGGCCATGACCGGTCACCTCGCCGCTCTCAGCAACCCACAGTTCGAACGGTACGAACGACCAGGTTCTGCCAAAGGCCTCGATCTCGCCGGCAGGATCCTCGGCCAGGTATTGCGCCTCGGTGAACTGCAGCTTGATGTCGACGTCGGCCAGATCGTTGTCGAGCATGACCACATCGAACACCACGTTTGGCAGACCGTCGCGGTCCTGGTCGTGGGTTTCCAGCCAACTGCCTACCAGGGCAAACAGGCGCGCAGGGTGATCCGCGAACCGCTCGATCGAGATGGTCGCGCCGTAATTCATGTCACCCATGTGCATGCCTTGGGTGTCAGGCTTCCAGACCAGCTCGACCTGCACCTGGTCGGTCCAGCTGTCGAGCTGCTCAGGGGCAACCAATTGGCGCTCAAGTAGGTAGGCGGTCAAAGCCTTGAGCTTGATCACAACAGCGCCGCCGTGATGCGGCCACGGCCCTGCAGCGACCGCACGGCGGCCTGACTGAAAGCGAGGAAGGTTTCGGAGCGCTCTGGCAGTTCCTTGCCCACGTTTTCGGCGCTTTCGCGACGACTGACCGTGGCGAACTGGGTCAGCAAGCTGGCTTTCGCCCGGCTGTACACGGCGCGCTTATACGTCCCCGCTTGAAAGGTGCGCTCTGGCAGGACGGTGGTGTCTGCGGACTCAACGTTGGACACGCCAGCGCCCTGCCATCGCGCTTTTAACTTGGCCAGGTCGGTATTGACCTCGACCATGGCCATGTTCAGATCGGCGGCCAGCATCTCTACCAGGTACTCCGCCGGCAGGCGGTAACCTTTCTGGAACTCGGCTATCGATAGGTCGGGCCAAAAACCATCGTTCCCGATCCGTTCGTCTACCAGCACCGTGGGTTTTCCGGAAAAGCTCATACACTTTCCCCACAAGCCAAGGAGGACTGCTCAACATGACCGACGAACAAGGAACGGTTGTTTCTATGAAAGAGCGTCTTAAGGCGCGCCAGACTGCTGCCAGGCGTAAGCAGCAGCTCTCCGATAGAAGACTTGAGGACGCACACGCAATGGCGCTTATGTTTATGCGCACCCAAGGTGATCATGTGGCGACGATAAAGGCAGCGCTGAAAGTCGCTGACCGGTACGTCATAGCACTGAGGGAGTGCGTCCACGTGCTGGGAGGCAGTAGTTTGGAAGTCACCGCGACCTTCCCCGAGGGGAAGATGGCGATAGATAAGCTCTCGCAGTGATCCGTTAAACATCTGTGCCTCACAAAGCCCCGCCCAGTGCGGGGCTTTTTGTATTAGGGGCGGGAAAACTGTTTCAGTGGGTCAGGGGCCATAAAATGGTTGGCTCACATCCACAGTTTCTCGCCGGGGGGGGGTAGTCGGTTATTCGGTGCCGTTGCCGGCGTTTTCTTTGGCTTGCGCCTTGGCCAGCGCCTTGCGGCAGTCAGACAGGCGTGTCCCTACGCCGATGCTTTCGTAGAGCTGTTCGGCTCGTTCGAAGTGGTGAATAGCGACAGGCCAGTCCTTGCGATGCAGCGCGATCATTCCCAGCAACTTGTGGTAGCGCGCCGGGATGCGCTCATACAGCTGCCATTCGCCATCCACACGGGGCAGCAGGTTGGAAACGTAGGGCTCAGGGCTGCGCCTGGCCTTGAATTCCGCCTCGGCCCAGTCGATCACCTCGTCTGCAACAAAGGTCGGAATGTCGCGGTTGAAGCGCTCAGGCAGCGCCTGGCCCTGGGATATTGCGAAGTCGGCCAGCTCCAGGCCCTGGGTGAACTGCTCGGTGTCGAACAGCCAGATCAGGACATACACCAGCACCGAGTTCTGGAAATTCAATTCCGAATCGCGGTACCGCTGTACGTAATCCAGGTACTTGGGCAGCAGCTCGTCACGCTTGAGCATCTGGCGCTGCTCGCGGCTATTGATCGCGCTGATGCGCTCCAGATCACCGGCCAAGGCGTCTTCCATCAGCTTCAAATGCTTGCGTGCATTGGCAGGACTGGACAGCGCGGTGTCAGCCGAATAAGCCATCTGGGCACCGGCGATCGCAGCCGCTGGGCCTTCTGCGATCAAGCGGCGTTTGTGCGCCAGTGCCAGGCTCATGCTTTCACCAATTCGACGTTTTCAGTCATGGCGAACTTTTCCAGCTGCTCGATCACATAGCCTTCGTTACGGCTGTTGTAATCCTCGACGCGGGAGCGCTTCGGGTTATCGATGGTTTGCTTGCGCCAGCTGGAATCCTGGAAGTAGATCGACAAGTTGTCGAAGCTGGTGACCACCACGGCGTTGACCGGGAAGAACGGCACGCTGAAGCTTGGCAGACCGCCATAGGTCGCGATGACCTGAGCGTCTTCGATGCGTTCTTTCTCGGTTGGCAGATCGCCTTGTTTGGCGTACAGCTTGGCTTTGTCAGCCGCCAGCAGGTCACTGCCGATGATTGCGATCAGGTCGCCGCCATCACGAACGCGCTCGTCGACCATCTGCTTGGTGTCATGCACCAGGGCGTCGAGGTTGGCATAGTCACCGCCTTCGCCCAGCGTCACCTTTCCAGCGACCTTGCCTTCCTTGAGAACCTGCTCCGGGATCTGCTCGCGAGCGATCTGCAACCAGCCCTTGTTCACGTCCTGCAGCATCGGGAATTCAGTGAGGTTGGTCTGCGGCGCGGCTTTGAGACCGTGGAAACCGATCATCAGACGGTCGAGTGCGATCTGCTTCTGCACGGCAGCGGAGTAACGCTGTTGGAAGTCCGGGAACTTGGCCCAGGCGTCGATCTTGGCGTAAGGCAGGCTGACGTCAGATTCGGTGGAATACAGCTCGTACTGGTTGTCATCCAGCGCCGAGGCGTCCTTGGCTTCGCGATCGGTGGTCTTGGTGTTGGTGCGACCGGTCACCGGACCAGAGACGCCCAGGAATACCTTTTGACCCTTGATCTCGGTCACGCCGATGACGTTGATGCGCTGCAGGAAATCGGACTTGTGGGTGATCGCCTCGTTGAGTTCCTGGGCAATCGACGGCTCGACGCTGAACGTCTTGCTGGCCAGCTCGACGCCGTAGGATTCAGCCAGGGAAACCTGCAGGGCCGCGAACATCTTCGCGCCGTATGCGCTCAGTGACTGGGCCATGTCAGAGTACCCGCTTCGGTTTAGGGTCAGCGGCACCAGTGGTGCGTGACAGGTGGCGGCCTTCCGGCTTGTCCAGCAACGCGCTGAATTGCGCCTGCAGCTTGTTCATGCCGGCCAGCACTGCGGCGTTAGACGAGCCCTTGCGGCTCAACTGCTTTTCGTCTTCGGCGGTGGCCACGATGTCATCGACCGCCGTCTGTACGTCGTCGATCGGGGCCTGGTCGGGGGCCGGCGGTGCCTCTGCGAAACTGTCAATCAGCGCCTGAATGCCGGCAGTAACGATCAGTTGCTGTTCGATCAAGGCCTGCAGCGCTTTGGCTGTAGCTTCATCCATTGGGGGTTTGCTCTCAGTAGGGGTTTGCGGGGTGGTTTCGGCTGGCACCTCTTCAATGCCAAAGCGCTTGAACAGGCCGGTGAACATGCTGAACAGCTTGGCCACCTCGCCCTGCGGTTCGTCTTCACCAATCGAACCCAGCGGGACGGCCGCCGCGTAGTGCACGCGCTTGCCGGGGTTGCCGGAGTTGCCGGGGTTGCGGGAGAAGTAAAGTTCTTGAGTGCCAAGGCTCGCCGGCTCGTCGGTGACAGCCAGGCCGGTCAGGTACGCCCTGCCAGTGCCAGCGAAGTCGGGCATGATCTCGATGCTGGTGAAGAGCTTTTCGCCTTGGTCGTTGAGCCACAACAGCTTTTGGTTGGGCTTCAACTGCGCTTCCAGCGCGACTTGGCCGGGGGCCAGACCCTCGACGTCCTCGATCAGGCGCACGGCAAACACAGTGCCGTAGGAGCCTGGCCAGCGGTCATGTTCGGACCAGATGGTGGCCGTGTAAGTAGTAGTGCTGTACGTCTCGGCGATGTCGCGCAGTTCCTGGGGCGTGATGACGCGACCATCGACGGTAGGACCGCTGGTGGCGACGCGTTTCCAGAAGCTGACAAGGGAACGGGGCATGGGAAGAACTGCGCTCATCGGTAAGTTGAGGCCCCAAGATAGGGAGCCGCAACGCCTCCAACAAACGGTTTACTTTCGCACTTCTCCTATATTTGATTTATAGGAGAAACACGGATTTTAACTGCACGTTTTCCGCGTTTTCGCCGCATAGACTGCGGCCCATGTACTACTCAACCGAAGTCAAAGAAGCCGCCAAACGCCTGTTTCTACGCCGTCACAAGGCCAAGGAAATTCAGGCGCAGTTGAACCTGCCCAACATCCGGATCGTGTACCACTGGATCCGCGTTGGTGGCTGGGAAGACATGCTGACGGATGAAGAACCGCTGACCGCCGTCAGCCGGCGTATCACCTTGCTTCTGGAGAAAGCCGACTCGCTGACCAAGGGCGAGCTGGACGAACTGGACCGGTTGACGACTGTTCGCGAACGACTGGTTAAGCAGTGTGTAAAGCCGGTGACTGCGCCGGTCCGTGATGACCAGGACAACGATGGCCATCGCCCCGATGATCAACGCGGTGAGCGTCGGGAGCGTGGCAAGCGCGATGGCAAGAAGCGGGAAAAGAAGGTCAAGAACGACGTTAGCGAGCTGCGCGAAGTGGACTTTCTCGACAAGTTCATCAGCAAAATGTACGGCTACCAGAAAGAGCTGTTCGCCGCGAAACAGAACCCGCTGACCGCCAGGATCCGGAACATCCTCAAAAGCCGCCAGGTGGGCCTGACCTACTACTTCGCCGGCGAAGCCTTCATGGACGCGGTGCTGACCGGCGATAACCAGGTGTTCCTGTCGGCCAGCCGCGCCCAGTCCGAGATTTTCCGCAGCTACATCATCGCCTTTGCCCAGGCGTGGTTTGGCCTGGAGCTGACCGGCAACCCGATCGTACTCAGCAAGGACGGCAAGCCCTGGGCCGAGCTGCGCTTTCTCAGTACCAACAGCAGCACTGCGCAGGGTCACCATGGCCATGTGTATGTCGACGAATATTTCTGGATCCGCGACTTCGAGAAACTGAACACCGTGGCGAGCGCCATGGCGACCCATAAGAAGTGGCGCAAAACCTATTTCTCCACGCCCAGCGCCGTATCGCACCAGGCGTACCCGTTCTGGCAGGGTGAGAAATTCCGCAACAGCAAACGCAAGGCGGCTAAAGATCCCTGGCCGAGCGACAAACAGATCTCTGCCGGCGCGCTGTGTCCGGACGGTCAGTGGCGCAAGGTCATCACCATCCTGGACGCCATCGCCGGTGGCTGCGATCTGTTCGACCTTGAGCAGCTGCAGCTGGAGTACGACGACGACAAGTTTCAGCAGCTGTTCATGTGCAAGTTCATCGACAGCAGCCAGAGCGCTTTTTCCCTGGCAGATCTGGAGCGCTGCTATTCGGACCTGTCTTTGTGGGCCGACTTCGACCCGGACGATCCGCGCCCGTATGGCAACAGCCCGGTCTGGATCGGTTACGACCCGAGCCGGACACGCGACGACGCGACGTGCGTGGTCATCGCACCGCCGCTGGAGAACGGCGGCAAGTTCCGGATCCTGGAGAAGCACAGCTGGCGTGGCCAGTCATTCAAGTACCAGGCCGAGCAGGTCAAGAAGCTTACCGAGCGCTTCAACGTTCAGCACATCGGGATCGACACGACCGGTATCGGCTACGGCGTCTTCGACCTGGTGCGCGACTTCTACCCGCGTGCGACCTCGATCCACTACAGCCTGGAAACCAAGAACCTGTTGGTGCTCAAGGCGCAGGACACCATCCAGGGCAGCCGCATCGAATGGGACGCCGGTTGGAACGATATCGCTCAGGCCTTCCTGACAATCAAGCGCGGCACAACCGCCAGCGGCCAAGTGACCTACAGCGCGTCGCGAACCGACGCGACCGGTCACGCGGACGTGGCCTGGGCGGTTATGCACGCCCTGCAGTACGAACCCCTCAACACGGACAAAAAGCGGCGCAGTCGCTACGCTCTCACTGGATCAAATCCCCATGGCAAAACCCAAAACCCTGCAGCAGGAAAAACCGGCGCAACGTCCCATGCGCGCGTTCACATTCGGTGCTCCGGAATCCGTGCTGACCGACAACATCGCGCAGTACCTGGGCGTGTTCGCCAGCGACGACGGTCGCATTTACACGCCGCCGGTTTCGCGGAGAGGCTTGGCCAAGCTGCTCAAGGCCAACGCACACCACGGTGCCATACCAGGGTTCAAGCGCAATCTGCTGCTGCGTGAGTTCATGCCTTCAGCCGGCCTGTCAGTGGCCGAAATAGGTAGGGCTGCGCTGGACTTCATGGTGTTTGGCGAAGCGTACTTCTACCGGGTGCCTAACCTGCTGGGCCAGATTCTGGAGCTGCGACACCTGCCGGCCATCAATATGCGGGTCAAGGTCGACGGTGGGTTCATCCAGTTGGAGCAGAACGGGCGAGAAACGGAGTTCGACGCGGACGAGATCGAGCACGTCCTCAACTACGACGTCGAACAGAACATTTACGGCGTGCCTGAGTACCTGGGCGGTCTGCAGGCACTGCTGCTCAACGAGGCAGCAACACTGTTTCGCCGGCGTTACTACAGCAACGGCGCGCACGCGGGATACATCTTCTACACCAACGACCCGAACCTGACCGAGGAGGACGAAGAGGAGTTGCGTGCCCAGATCACGGCCAGCAAAGGCGTGGGCAACTTCCGATCGATGTTCGTCAACATTCCAGGCGGTTCTGAGAAGGCCATTCAGATCATCCCGGTGGGTGACTTCCAGGCCAAGGACGAACTGGAGAAGGTGAAGAACATTACGCGCAATGACGTGATCGCGGCCTGGCGCATGAACCCGGCGCTGGCCGGAATCATCCCGGAGAACAGTGGCGGATTCGGTGACATCGAGAAGATCGATCGCGTTTACACCAGCAACGAGATCAGGCCGATCTGTCAGCTGTTTGACCAGGCTAATGCGACTTTGCGAGAGGACAGGCGGTTCGCCTGGAAACCGCTGCCGGATACATCTGTAACGGCTTGATATGACCGAAAGCACAGATAATGCCATTACAGATATGGCAAAATAGTAGCTATAGGATGGCCCTGGGGAGGGAACATGCGGATTTATTGCACAACATGCGGGCACAAGGGACGGATCAGCTCACGGGAGGAAGTGACTAGGGCGTATGTGAAGTTGTACTGCCAATGCTTGGACGCCGGTTGCGGCCATACATGGGTGGCCAACCTGACGTTTTCGCACACACTCCGGCCGTCCGGGCAGCAGCTGGACGTGATGCTTTTTGATCGTTTAAGGGATCTGACACCTGACAAACAGAAGGAACTGTTTGAGCAGTTGGGAAGGAAAGCGGTCGCGTGAAGTGAGAACCGCCGACCGACTAGGCCGGCGATCAGCGCATTAATCCTCTTCACATTCAGGGTGACAAACCAACAGATCGACAAGGCGCAGCACTCTGCGCTTTTCATCATCAGTCAACCGGCGAAAACCTTGAATAATCTGTTGCTCCTCAAGGCCGTGCATGTACTCCCGGCTATAGCTCAGGTTACGAGAATCACACGCTACGTTTGTCATATCTGACATGCCTTAACTCCTTGAAATACATAGGGGAGGAGGCTTTATCGGCCATGGCATTACTGTTTTGTGTGGGCCGGGGAAAATCATTCACGCCTTATCGTATATGCGTTTTCGCGTCATCAGCCATGGCCTTCAGAAAACGTCGAATCGCATGCTGGTCGTGCTCAGGTATTGCTCGATACTGTTGAATCATCTGGTCCTCAACTTCGCTGAGTTCACCAGAACTGAGTGTAGTTCGGACGCCGTTGAGTATGTACATGACGTCGAAGCTCAGCTCACGTGCAACGATGCTCAGATACATTGCCGGCGCGTCGCTCGACCCGGCTTCGTAGTTCGCTTGAGTACGCTTCACAACGCCAGCCGCTTTGGCGGCCTGCTCTTGAGTAAGTCCGCACCGCATTCTCTCTTCGCGCAGTCGCGAGCCGATCTCTTCAGAAGAGTGCAAAATTATTCATCCAATGGCTTTACAAATGCACTTATGTGCATCATTCTGCATTCCACACCACATGAAAATGCATGGAATTGCACTATGCCGAACAGCACCATCACCGAGCAAGCCCGTATAGCTGCACGTGAAGCTCTTGAGCGTCGTGGCCAGACGGCCAGAGGATTTGCGCTGCAGCACAATTTGAATCCCAGCACAGTGTACGCAGTGCTGAGTGGCCAGAGCCGATGTAGATGCGGGGAGGCACATCGAGCTGCCGTCCTCCTCGGGATCAAAGACGGCGTGATTACAAGGTAATGGCACACATCAGCATGGAAAAGCAGAACATGAAAAGTCCAGTTCTAAAGACACGCCGTGAAGTAGTCAGCGCGATCATCTGCAGTTATCCAGGCGGACGTGAATGCGCTGCAGCTCGGATCGGTCTTGCTTTGAAAAAGTTTGATAACCACGCTTACGAGAACAACAACAGTCGCCCGCTAAATGATGCTCAGTTGTTCCAGTTGGAGCAGGAAGCCGGAACTCAGCATTTTCCCAACTATGTGGCGTCGATGTACGGCGGCCTGTTCGTTCCGGTGGCTGATCCTGATTCGCTGGACAACGTCGAGATGTACGCCCTTTCCATTCACGCGGCGGCAAAGCGTGGATGTGTCGACCTGGAGATCTCCAAGGCACTTGCAGACGGTTGCATCAATGAGGCCGAGGCAGAACACATCCTCAACGCACACAACCTGCACATGGCTGCACGTCATGCAGAAGTGTTGGCAGCTATCGATCTGTACCGCGCTAAATCAGGGACTGAAAAATGAATAACGTACCAGCTGATATGGATTATCAAGAGACCATCCGCGCTGCAGCTCAGGCATTTATCGAGCGCCATCAGGGCGAGCATTTGGGCGATCTAGGCCAACTGCTCAGTCGAACGACCGATCACCTGGTCGAAAGCTTTGAGGTCAAAGAGGCTTTTGCGAACCATCTGGTGCACCAGGCCTACAGCAACGTTCTGGCAGTCATCGGTCGCCAGCGTATAGACCTTCAGGCAAGCGCAGAAATGACAGTAGTGATCAGTGATCCCATTCGAGGACTCGCTTGGTCTGTACCTGTTCATCTGATCTACGAACACCTGATCGCTGCCGGCCACGGCAAACCCGTCTCCCCCGCCACTTAAACACCCCCAAACATTGCCTGCCCCACTCCAGTGGGTATGGGTGAGCTGCGCCTAAATTCGAGGTTTAACGATGGCCAACGCCGTGATCGTCACCGCTCAATTGCCCCAGGCAGAGGCTCAAGCACTGCTTGAAGCACTGCGTGAACAGTATCGCCTGAGGCTCAATGAATACTGGTACGACGACCAATACCGCTTTGTAGCGGACGGCCAACGCCATGGCGCAATTCTCGCCCACGTCCCTGTTATGGCAGCGCAAAAACGCCTTATGGCAGCCCTGAGCCAAAGCCTCAAAGCAGTGAAGCATTCATGAGAGACGATCTACGCCACGACGTTCTGCAGCGCATTCAGTCCGACTACGGATTGAAGCTCCGCAAATCAACCAACTATATGCGCGGCGGCACCTGCCCCAAGTGCAACAAAAAGGAGCTTTACACCCGCTTTGACAGCCCGTGGCAGTTGATTTGCGGCCGGCAGGAAAAGTGTGGTCACACGCTGCACGTCAAAGAGATTTATGACGACCTGTTTGAGGATTGGAGCAAGCGCGCACCCGCGACCGATAACGCCCCTACCGCAACAGCTCGCGCCTACATGGAATTTGCCCGCAGCTTCGACATGTCGTTGATCACCGGCTGGTTCACTCAAGACACTTTCTTCTCGTCACAACATGACGCTGGCAGCGCCACAGTGCGTTTCGCACTAGACAAAGGTGGCTACTGGGAGCGGTTGATTGATCGCCCTGCCCGATTCGGGAAAATGAAGGCGCGCTTCAAACCAGGCGAAAGCTACAAGGGCGTATGGTGGTGCCCCCCGTGTGTCGAGTTGCTGGAAGTCAAAGAGCTTTGGATTGTCGAGGGGATCTTTGATGCCATCGCGCTGGTGCATCACGGCGTGGCAGCAGTATCCGCTATGTCGTCCAATGCTTTTCCAGACGAGTCATTGAAGCGCCTAGCCAAAGACCGTGAAGGCAAATTACCGAAGCTGGTGTGGGCATTAGACAACGAGCCAGGTGCACACGCGTACACGAAGCGCTGGGTACGCCAGGCACGTGAGCTGGGCTTTGTCTGCGAAGCAGCTCAGATCCCCCAGCGTGACGGTCGCAAGGTCGATTGGAACGATCTGCACCAGCGTTGGTGGGCCATCGATGAGGATGACAAGCGCACTGAGCAGACACAGAAGGACCTGACTGTTGCCCGGCACCACGGTGCTCTGCTGATCGCCGACAACGCAACGGAAAAAGCGTTGGTACTTTTCGACTGGAAGCGCCGTAGCGAATTCCACCTTGAATTTGGTAATCGCCTCTACTGGTTCAAGCTCGACCTGGAGAAATTCAACCGGGCCATGCAAGACCTTGAGGACAGCGAGCATCAGGACGATCAGTTACTGAACGACAAGCAACGTCGAGCCAAAGCCATGCAGCAATGTGGCGCGATTCAGCGAATCGCCACCTGCAACCCCAAGGCGCTGTACTACCAGGAGAACAAGCTAACCGACGAGTCCTGGTACTACTTCCGGATCACGTTTGCCCACGACGCCGCGCCGATCAAGAACACCTTTACCAGCTCGCAGATCGCCTCGTCCGCCGAGTTCAAGAAACGACTGCTCGGGATCGCACCCGGTGGGATGTTCACCGGCACCACGCAGCAACTGGACGCGTTCATTGAGGAGCAGACAAACGCGCTCAAGACCGTGCAGACAATCGACTTCACCGGCTACACCCGCGAACACGGTGCCTACGTTTACGGCGACGTGGCCGTGCGCGACGGCAAGGTTTACAAACTGAACGAGGAAGACTTTTTCGACATGGAGAAACTGAGCATTAAAACGCTCAGTCAGTCCGTCACACTGAACATCAACACCGACCTGAACAAGTTCACCACACGCTGGCTCGACATTCTATGGCAGTGCTTTGGGGCCAAAGGAATTGTCGTTCTGGCGTACTGGCTTGGAGCATTGTTCGCGGAGCAGATCCGGCAGCACCAGAAGAGTTATCTGTTTCTTGAGGTGGTCGGCGAAGCCGGTGCGGGTAAGTCCACGCTGATCGAGTTTCTGTGGAAGCTACTTGGTCGCCTCGACTACGAAGGCTTTGACCCATCCAAGGGCACACCGGTCGCCCGCGCCCGTAACTTCGCCCAGGTCGGCAACCTACCGGTCGTGCTGATCGAATCCGAACGGGAAAAGACCGACGGCAGCGCGACTAAGCAGTACGACTGGGACGAGCTGAAAACCGCTTACAACGGCCGTAGCGTCCGGTCGACCGGGGTCAAGAACAACGGCAACGACACTCGGGAACCGCCGTTCCGCGGTGCTTTTGTGTTCGCTCAAAACCATGCTGTGAACGCCTCGGAGCCCATCCTGCAGCGGATAGCCCACGTCGGCATGACAAAGGACGGCCAGACAGCCAAAACCAAACTGCTGGTGGAAGAGCTCGAGCAAATGCCAGTCGACAAGGTGAGTGGCTTTCTGTTGATGGCAACAACCCGGGAAGCGCTAGTGATGCAGACCGTGAAAGCGAGCGTGCCGCTCTATGAACAGCGGCTGCTGCAGTTGCCCGAGATCCGCACGGTGCGTATTGCCAAGAACCACGCCCAGTTGCACGCGTTGGTCGACGCCCTGGTACACGTCGTGCCGCTGCAGCAGCACCAAGTTGACGCTGCCCATGCCGAGGTTCAAAGCATGGCCAAAGAGCGACAACTGGCAATCAACGCTGATCACCCGATGGTCGTTGAGTTCTGGGAGCTTTACGAATACCTGAACAGCCACGCTGGCGCGTTGAACCACTCCCGCAATGAGGGGCTGATTGCCGTCAACCTGAACGACTTCGCCGAAGCTGCCGCAAACAAACGACAAAAAGTCCCGGATCTGGTCGAGCTCAAACGCCACCTGAAAACCAGCAAGTGCCCGAAGTTCATCGAGACGAACCGCAACGTTTGTTCGTCCTGGGATATCGACGCCGCTGATAAACCGAAAACCGTCCGATGCTGGATTTTCCAGGCTGCCTAATCACTACTCAGAGGAAGCAACTATGCATGAAGAAGAGAAGCAACGTCTCGAACAGCAACTGAACGTTAAAACGTTCGTCGACCTGATGTTTCACAAGATCGATCCAAAGAATATGGGACACGACGGTGAATGCTTCGTTAACAAGACGGTTCAACTAGTGTTTGAAGCTTACCTGGAAGGGCTGACACCAAACCCAGCGCGTGTACTAGGTCAGCAGCTTTACGCGGAAATTAAGGCTACAAGCAAGTACGCATCCCAGATCGGCTGGATGCGGCCTGGAAAAGACTATCCCTTCCCTGTGCGATTTGAACCTGATCCATCGGGCTACATCGTTAAAGGCGGCGTGGGCGGATGCTACCGAGTAGAGGACGTCGACCTGCTGTTCAAAGTCGATGAGAGCTATCACCGGATTAACTGACGTTAACGACTTAAGCAAACAGTACTGGAGAGTTGCAGCTCTCCAGTACCCACTACGACTAGGAGTACGGTGATGAAGACGGAACATCCAAGCAGCAGCGATTCAAAGGCTAGCACACCATCCCGAAACCTGCTGACTATCGCCCTGATCGGCGCAGCATTGATCAGTTACCAGGTGCACAAGACTCCGCACGCTCGCGGGCGACTTGAAAGCCTGGCCACACAGGCCACGACCCAAGGTGATCTGAGCGCCAACGACATGCGCGTTCTGGCCAGCATTCTCGCCATCCCCTCCCCCAGTAATTGAGCCGTCAGGTTCTGGCTTTGAGCATCAGGGCGGGACGTTACACTGCCCTGATTGCTGCTTGAGATAGAGAGCAATCATGAACTCCCAAACAAGCAATGTTCTCACTTTTGAGGACCTGCAGCGCATCACCGGCTACCAACGCCGCTCCGACGTAGAACGCTCGCTGATCACTCAGGGGATCCGCATGTTCCGGGGGCGCACTGGTCCGTGGACGACGCTGGATCTCATCAACCATGCTGCGGGCATCGAGTCTGTAACCTCAAAGAGTTATGACACCAATATCCTATGAGGAAAGCGCGTAAGCGGAAGCACAATCCGCACATCCCCCAACACATCGACCAGGCCGCTCTTCCAGCGGCCATCTATTTTGATCATCGCAACGCCGGCGTCTGGTACACGCTGCATTACGACGAGACAGGCAAACAGCGCCGGCGCAATGTGGCACCTGCTGACGTGAGCCTGGCCGAGTTGCACCAGATCATGGAGCAAACCTCGGGCGTCGATAAAGGCACATTGCGTTACGTCTGTACGCAGTTTCACTTGAGCGATCGTTACAAGAAACTCAGCCTCAAGACTCACAGCGATTACTGCTATTCGCGGGACGTCCTGCTGGGTATCCCGACCAGGCTGGGCAAGCCGTTGGGGGATCTACTGGTGAAGAAATTCACCGCAGCATTGATCCAGCGGATTGTCGATCGCCTGGCCGACGAAGGCACGCCGTCCAAAGCGGCGCATGTCCTGCGATACCTGCGCCGAGTGCTGCAGTGGGGTCGCAACCGGGGCTACCTCGACCACAATCCCGCGCAGGGAATTGAAGCGCCCGTGGAGCGCAAGCGCCGGCGTTTGCCGGAACACTTGGTCATGGAAGCGCTGGTCGACCGTGCACTGGCGTTCGGGCGCTTGGCCAGGAACGAGAAAGGCGGCTGTCCGGAGTACCTGAGCTACGTGATGGAGATCGGTTACCTGTGCCGTTTGCGGGGCATTGAGACCATCACGCTGACCGATGCCCATGAACTGGCCGAAGGGATCATGACCAACCGGCGCAAGGGGAGCCGGGACAATATTGTCCGCTGGACGCCACGACTGCGCGCCGCTTGGGAGGGAGCGAAGGCCTACCGGGCCAAGGTGTGGGCCAGCAAATCAACGATCGTTCCGATTCGTCCCGATCGACGTTACATCATCGTGGCCAGCCATGGCGGGGCTTTGCGCAAATCCAGTCTGGACACAGCCTGGCAACGCTTCATCACCTCGGCTATCGAGGACGGTACCATCATGGCCGAGCAGCGATTTGGCCTACATGACCTCAAGCGACGGGGCATCACCGACACAGTAGGTAATCGGGCGGACAAGCAGGAGGCCAGCGGTCACCGGGACGGGGCGATGATGGACGTCTACGACCTCAGCGTTCCGCTGGTTAATGCTTCTCAGACGTAGCGATGTAAGGACTTGACGAAGCTTGATGCCTTAGGTCAGCGGTATGCCGCGCCCCCATCCTTTGGCGACCTGGAGATGTGAAAAAGCCCGTCGGAGCGGGCTTTTATGTGGGGGCCGAATGAACATAGAACGGGTTACGTGTAATTCAGAACACGGCCTCATAAGCGAGGCGCAGCATTCGGTCGAGAGCTGCCGTTGGTGGTAATGTCCGAAAGTTGAAATCGGGTCTCACTATTTCCTACCGTCCAGAGTCGGGTCAGTAATTGGCCGTGTTGAAATCGTTAATTTCTTATAAAACAAAGTGTTAACAGGTACAAAATCCCCTCTCATCGCTTGATCAGTGTTCTAACCTCAGGCCCCTCTAAACAGAGCAGAGTGCCCTTGGCCTTTTTTTTATTAAAAAACCGCACCCGGGAGATGGCAAAAAGTCACCATAGCTGACTAAAATAGCCTCTAGCTAAATTGGATTTTTTGGACATGACGGATTATGCGCAATGATTGATAAATCGATAACAAACCCTGGTATCCACAAACAATTTATAATGGCAAATTACTCAGAAGATGAAAGGAAGATTCTTCTGCATTTATCGAAGGATTGGTATCTAACCAACTCTGGACAAGAAGTTCGAGTCGCCCAATCGCGATATTCATATTTTTTAATGAAACCCAGTCAAAGAACATCGGAAATGTTCAATATTGAGCGCGAAATAATTTGCGTATTCAGCGACTATGAATATTTTGAACCGCGAAGCTTTGATATTTTTGACAAAGTCCTAAAATCTCTACCAAAAATGCGCACAGAGACAGTATGCGGGCTACTGATCAGCCGCGCGAGTGTAGTAGAGGAAAAAGTCGAACGTCTTCTCAAATCCGACCCCGAGCACTCTATTGTCATTCCAGCAACGTACCAAGAGTTACTACACAACGATTGCATAAAAATTTTAGAGAACAAATTTAGAAAACATTTTTACTCTCGCGACCTTTTCGGTTTTCTATCGCCACTCAAAAAGGACATTTACTTTTTTGGCCGCTCAAGCCTCATAACTGAGTTAATCAGTCGCTATCAGTCAGGCGAACACACCAGCTTATTCGGATTACGTAAAAGTGGTAAAACATCTATAGTCTATGCAATAGAACGCAAGCTTGAGTCACTCGGGGAGCATGCTCTACTTTTAGATTGTGAAAGTCCCTCCATCCATCTTTGTCGCTGGAACGAGCTACTAGAAAAGCTAGTCAATCTATACGCAAAAGTAAAACAGACCAGAATCAAAGTCGACACAAAAGATCGCTACGCAGAAAAGGATGCAGCTGATAGCTTTGAAACCGACATTATGAGGATTTTTGAATCTAAGAAGCCCTCTAGCATGTTGTTTATTTTCGACGAAATTGAACGCATATCTCCTGGGACAGGGTCTTCAGATCATTGGCGTAGTGGCACAGATTTTCTGTACTTTTGGCAGACGTTGCGTGGTTTCTATCAAAAAAACCCACAGGTTTTTTGCTACATGCTCGTCGGTACGAACCCCAGCTGTGTTGAATCCTCTTCGGTCGTAGGACATGACAACCCAATATATGCTTCGATACCAAGTCAATATGTTCCTTCTTTCTCAGTAGAACAAGTTAAGCAAATGGTCGTTAGGCTGGGCGATTATATGGGCTTAAAATTTGATGACCTCATAGCCGCAAAGCTTACCGATGACTTCGGAGGTCATCCTTTTTTAATTCGCCAAATGTGTAGCTGCATTCATAAAATGGCAGGAATAAACCGTCCCGTTACAATTGATAAAGTCATCTACAACAAGGCAAAAGAAGAGTTCAAGCTCCATTCAAAAGACTATCTAGATATGATGCTGCAGGTTTTGAGCGACTGGTATCCGGATGAATATGAAATGCTCCGCTTTCTTGCGCAAGGCGATCGAGAAAGCTTCGAAAGCTTTGCATTTGAGAATGCTAGCCTTACCCGCCACCTAATTGGATATGGTTTAATTCAGAAAGGGGCAAGTGGTTACGCATTCAATCTTGAAGCGATCGCAGACCTATTAAAAACAAAACATAGCAACGAAAAGATCAACCTCACAAATGAGGAAATGGTACAAGAAGTTTCGGCTCGTCGAAATTTGCTAGAAAAGAATCTAAGAACCCTTTCCCGTAACGTATTGAAAATCACCTACGGCCCAGCGAAAGCGGCTACTGCGGTATTAGCTGCAGTACCCGAAACACGCAGGCCTGCATTAACTGGATTAAACATAAACCTACTGCTCGATAGAGATAAGTCACCGCTTTTCCTTCTCGAATTAATAAATATTATTAAACGTGAGTGGGCGATTTTTGACAAGTCTCTAGAGGCGGACAAAACAAAACTGATGTATATGCTGGAAGAAATAAATCTGTTTGGGCGGCCTGAGGCTCACGCAAAAAATCTTACAAGAGACGAATTCACACAGCTTCGTCTTCATTTCAATAAGCTAGATGCATTATTAGCAGAGTAGTCTGAGCATTGGCTTATTGCGCCTAAAAACATGCTTTCATGTTGTAGCCTGATTTTCTCAGGCTACAACATGAAAACTCTTATCCCAATCGAGCTTGAATCGTCCCCAGTGTCGTAGCTACTCCTGAACGACTGCTTTTGGCCGAATGAGCTACGTCCCTCACCCTGTTGACCCACGTAATAACAGCTATAGACCTCACGTAGGCATTGGCTTTTAGGGCATCGGCACGTAACACGAAAATCTGTAACCCACTGATATACAAGTTAAAAGCATCTTCCTTGTAATCAGTAGGCCTCGCGTTCGACTCCTAGCTCCGCACCATACAAAAAAGTGCTTTCAACAATACAGGCTTTTTTTTACGTCAGATTTAGCAACGCACATGTAGATCTTCATTACGCACGAACCAAAACAGACCGCTCACCCCGCTATACCCCGCCACGCGTAAGACGTTTCCGATTTCCTCAGATATCTCCGCTCACGCCTCAAAATCCTATAGCTATTTCGCAGCCCATCGTAGTAGCGTTGCGCCTCTATCGATTATCGATAGGACTGAGGGCTCATGAGCCCGGCACGGAGCAATAAAAATGGATTTTCTTGAAGCACTCAATTCCCTTTCCGCAAAAGTCCGCCAGCAAGCTGCGTCCATCCGCACCGAAGAGGCTACCAAAACGGCTCTGGTCATGCCGTTTATCCATACCGTGCTGGGCTACGATGTATTCGATCCTTCTGAGGTTGTGCCGGAATACACCTGCGATGTAGGCACCAAGAAAGGCGAGAAGATTGACTATGCCATCGTTAAAGAGGGCAATATTCAGATCCTCATCGAGACCAAGAAAATCGGCGAGCCGCTGAACATCAATCATGCCAGCCAGCTTTTCCGCTACTTCCATGTGACCACTGCAAGGATTTCGATCCTCACCAATGGCCGGGTCTACAAGTTTTTTACAGACCTGGACGCGCCTAACAAGATGGATGAAAAACCATTTCTTGAACTGGACCTGCTGGCGATTGATGACCATGCCATTCCGGAATTGCAGAAGCTGACCAAGTCGTCCTTCGACGTTGAGTCAATTCTCAATGCCGCTGGCGAGTTGAAGTACGTAGGTCAGATCAAGCGTGTGATTGCGGCCCAGTTCAGTCAGCCGGACGACGATTTCGTCCGTTACTTCGCGTCACGCATTTATGAGGGCGCTATTACTCAGAAGGTACGTGAGCAGTTCACTATTCTGACCAAAAAGGCCACCTCGCAATTTCTGAACGATCAGGTCAACGACCGGTTGAAGCTGGCAATGAGCGGAGTTCAGGCGCCCACGGTGGCCGAAACCATCATCGAAAATAACACTCAGCCTGAAAAGGAAGAGCCGATAGACGACCGGATTGTGACGACTGTGGAGGAAATGGAAGGCTTCCATATCGTCAAGTCGATCATCCGCACTGTGGTTGAAGCGAAACGTATTGCTCATCGTGATACACAAAGCTATTTCGGCATTCTTCTGGATGACAACAACCGTAAACCCATCACCCGCCTGCATTTCAATCGCGCTCAGAAATACATCGGCATTTTTGAAAAGGACAAGGGCGAAACCCGCTATCCAATCGCTTCCCTGGATGATATTTACGGTTTTGCCGATGCCCTCAAGGACACCGTATTGAGCTACGCAGAGTCTTGAAAAAGCATCAATTCCGTTAACAAATATTTGCAGGGCGTGTGGCAATGCGCGCCCTGCAAGTACGTCGGGATATTTTCCGTCCCCCGACCTCCCCTCAAGCTCCCCCCTCCTTCGTCGATACCCTCCATACAACCCCGCAATCATGGATCGATGAAATGGTTATCTCACTAACCCCCGGTAACAACACGTCTCCCACCATCACCCTGCCCAATTCCGGCATCACGCTCAGCCCGCAGCCGCTCACCGATGCGCAGAAAGAAGCATTTAAGAACGCTGCCGCCAACACGCCTGCCGTTGTTTATCATCCGAGTACCGAAGTGCCTGCGACCACTGAGCCGATGGAAGCAGTGGATACCTGGATAGGTCGCTCGCAGTCGCCTGATTTCCCAAAGATGGCGGCGCAGCACAGTAACTCGACGGAGGCGCTGAAGACGTCGTATGAAGCGTTCACGTCGACGCTGGCGTCGGTGTATCCGGATCTGGCCAGCAAGAAGTTCGGCTTCACAATCGAGGCGGACGGTAATCTGAAGGCGATCAACAGTTCTGGTGAGTTGAGCGAGGCGGATACCAAGCAACTCAATACATTGTTGAATGCGTCCAGTGGGCTGAAAGCCGCAGCGGCTACCTATCGGGAGACGGCCATTGATCTGGTAGACGCCGATTCGCCCTGGAGCGGCAGTTATCTGGGTCGCTACAACCTGAACAAGGAGAACTTCGCCAATTCTCTGGACCTGGGCGCGCTGTTTATTCCCAAGACGTCGACGCCGTCCAAGGAGCAGTCGGACGGCATGTTCTTCAATCAACTGGCCTACAAAGGTGAGCTGCACACCCAGGAATCGGAGGCGGCGATGCTCGCTGCACGTGCGGCGGAGAAAGCTGCCTCTGCGGGTTGATCCCAACCCGTCAGCACATCGGCAGACGTTGCGGGCGGAGGTAATAGTTGTCGAACTCGCCGCTCTCAACGAGCTGAAACCCGTGGCGGACGTAGAGCGGTTGGAGTCGCTTTCTTTCAGGGGGCAGATGTATAACGTGGATGCGGTGGCATCTGCTGACGCACGGTATCTCCTTATTTGTGCCAAATCTTTAGAACTCGCGCATCGAATTCGAGGTTATAGGTCATCCAGTGAAACCTTGACCCGCTGCGGAGCTGCCAGGCGCTCGCGGACAGTTGCCAGTAGCGCTTCGTCTTCATCGGTCATCATGGAGGGTAGCTGGCCGTGCTCAGCTACGTATTGAAGGGTTTGGCGCAGTACTTCCGAGGGGGTGGCGCCAAGCCTTTCCAGCTCGAGGTAAGCACGCGTTTTGAGATCGTCGTCGATACGAACGTTGATAGACGCCATCGGGGCACCCTCAAAACGTGGCGGGCGGAGGTAGTAGTTGTCGAACTCGCCGCTCTCAACGAGCTGAAACTCGTGGCGGACGTAGAAACGGTTGGAGTCGCTTTCTTTCAGGGCGCCCACTGGTACTGTGGATGCGGTTGCGTCCGCGTGTGCGAGCACTTGCCGAAGCACGGCAGCACCAATGCCCTGCCCTTGAACAGCAGGCTTGATGTACAGGTGCTCCAGCAACAGGCCGTCGCTGCTCGGTTTGACGACCACGAAGCCGACCTTGCTGCCGGCAACTTGGATGTAGTGCGTGCATGATGCAGAAAACCCTTCACGAAAACGCTCTCGGGCGCGCACCGGATCGAACCGGCCAACGCGCTCGAGGCTTTCGCGCATGGCTTCGATACGTATGGCCACCAAGGTTTCGAAGTCTTCGGGCTGGACCGTTACCAGAGTGATGTCGGGCTCGGTGTTGCGGGTCAACTGCATTCGGGTCGCTCCCTGTTTGTCGAGCAATATCACTTGGGCTGGTGGTTTTTGGCAACGGGATAACGCCCGGTCGGCCTCTATGTCAGACGTTCGAAGTGCCTGCTTGCAGCGCTCGCGCCAACCACTCCTCCCGCGTCATCTCCCAGACTTCCACCTCGAACCGTCCACCAACAAACTCCCCTTCCTGCGTGCTCACCTTGCGCATGCCTTCGCTGATCGAGATGCGCCGCGAGGCTTCATTGGGGGCGGCTTTGGGTACTTGCATCAGGGGCTTGCCCATCACGTCGAACCACTGTCGATTGATCGCGCGGCAGGCCTCTTTCATGTAGCCGCGGCCTTGCCAGTCCGGGTGCAGCCAGAAGCCGCGGTTGTTGCCGGGATGGGTCATCAGGGTGATGCTGCCGATGATGTCGTGGGGCGAGCTCTGCAGGCGGATCATCCAGTGCCATTCGGTGCCGTTTGCTATAGCGGGCAGTGCGACGTCCTGAATGTAGCGCAGCGCACCGTCCTGTGGATAAGGCCACGGGACGCGGTTGTTCAGGTAGCGCACGATGTCCCAGAGCTGAAAGCGGTGCTGAACCGCAGGCGCATCCTCGAGCTGCAGTGGCGTCAGCAGCAGACGGTCGGTGTGCAGCGTGGGGATGATGGTCATGACGATTTCTCGGTTCGTCGAAACGTGCTCACTGGATGAACGGTCCCGTATGCCGGGGATTTAAGTCGAACTGCCGGCTGCAGGTGGGGGTCTATCCAGCACCTTTTATACATCGGTAACACCAGTGCCCAGAATCATAACGGATGAAACACCCGCGAAGGTCGTGGATGAGCAGCAGGTCAAATTGTTTGGCTCGCCCAAGGAACGGCTGGACTTTTATCGACGCGAAATTCACTACGAAACCACCAACCTCTCCAACCGCACCAACGCCTATTTGTCGGCACAGTCATTTCTGGTGATCGCTTACGCGTCGTCGATGGCCAATACGAATACGGCCTGGGGCGCGATGTTCACGCTGGTGGTGCCGCCGATGCTGGCACTGTTGGGGTTGCTCAGTACGCTGTTCGCCTGGCCGGGTATTCGGGCCGCGTGCGACATCATCCAGCACTGGCACCACAAACAGGCGCAACTGCTGCTCAGCGAGCCGGTCATCGGGCTGACCTATGACGATTCGCCGTTGTTCAGCGATTGGGAATCCAGCGAAACCGGGCCGAAAAAGTCCTTGCTGTTCTCCAAGCGCAGTCCTTGGCTGTTCAGCTTTTTCTGGATATTCCTCGGCAGTTTCGCAGTGTTTGTTCAGTTGGTCGCGGACTGAGTCAGGCGACGGCCTTTGCCTGGCCGTCGCCTTCAGATCAGAAAACGTTGATCGGGTAGTCCACGAAGATGCGTGTCTCATTGCCTTCGCTGTTGTAGGCCTGTGCATCGTCTGAGACCCGCAGGAACGAGTTGCGCAGGCGGATCGAGAGGTCTTTGGCCGGGCCGCTCTGGACCACGTAGGTCAGCTGGCTGAAGATTTCGCGTTCAGTGCCGTCGCCGCTGCCTGCGGTGCCATCGTCGATGTTGTCGCCGCGTACGTAGGCAGCCTTGTAGCTCAGGCCGGGCAGGACCAGCCCGGACAGGTCCACGCCATAAGCCGCCTGCCACGAGCGTTCGTCCTTGCCGTTGAAGTCGGACCAGTAGGAGTTGGCGAGGTAGATGGTGTTACCGCCATCACCAAAACCACCGTCGTTGCGATAGCCTCCGTAGGCGTAACCCATGTCACCGGTGCTGCGCTGATGCGCCAGGGTGAAGGAGTGGATACCCACGGCCCAGGTCGCGGCCAGGCTCCAGATCTTGTTGTCACGCGCGTCGCTGGCAGTGAAGTCTTTATCCAGTCGGGTCTTGTAGCCATTGAAATCGAAGGTCAGCGACTGATCTTGCGGCAAGGCGAAGACGTAGTTCAGGTTCAGGTACTGCTTCTTGAACACGTCTTCGTTGTCCGAAGCGTAGAAAGCGGCGCTGAACTCATCGGTGAATTTGTAGCTGGCGCCGTAGACGTTGATGCTTTTCAGGTCACCACTGTCGCGACCTTCGGCGCTCTTGCGCGCTTCCTGAGTGAAACGCCCGGCGACCACCTCCAGCCCATCGATCTCCTTGGAGGTGATCAGGGTGCCGGTGTAGCTTTCCGGCAGCAGGCGGGAATTGTCGTAGTTCAGCACCGGCAATTGCGGCATCTGATCGCCGTACTTGATGACGGTATTCGAGAAGCGCGCTTTGACCGCAGCGCCCGCACGGGACAGGTCATCGGCAGCCGCGCCGCTGTCGCCCTGCTTGAAGAAGTCGATGCCGCCATTGCCACTGCGGCCCTTTCCGCCATCGAGGCGAATGCCATACAGCGCAAAGGCGTCGACGCCCACGCCAACCGTGCCCTGAGTGAAACCGGACGCGAAGGTGCCCATGAAGGCCTGGCCCCATTCGGATTTGTCTTCACGATCGTTTTTGTAGTCGCGATTGATGTAGGCGTTACGCAGGTTGACGTTCAGGCTGCTGTCTTCAACGAAGCCCTTCGAATCGGCTTGGCCCTGAGCCACGGCCTGACCGGCGCTGATGATGCCCAAAGCGAGCATGCCCATACGTGTGTTAAGCATCTTGTCTTCCTTGTTCTGCAAATGACATGCGCTGTGGCGGCGGCCAATGGCCGTCTGGCTTCCCGCCTCTGATCAAGCGGTAGAGAGCCGCACGAGGTCATCGCAGTGGACTACGAAGCACGTACAGGGGGTGGAGCCACAGGCAGTGGGGCGCGAATCCTAGTTCGGGTGCCTGGGGGTGTCAAACGTGTGGATGGCCGGGGCCGGGTCTGGTGTATTGCTTAATCTGTCAGCACGCGCGCCAACGCTTCGAATTCGGCATCGTTGAACAGGCCTGCCGGATAGCGCTGCAGCAGCATGGCACGTACGTCCGGTCTGGCTTTCACGGGCCTGGTCGTCCTTAACCAATCCGCCACTCGCTGGCGTGCCTCGTTACTGAGCGAAGCAGAAAAACCACGGACTCGCTGTTGGCTCATACCTGCATTCATAACGAAAACCTCTTGATTCATGAGGGGCTAAATCTACTGATGCCATGTGACAGTCAAGCTAAGAAAACGGGTTTTCGCCAGTCTGATTTAGGGTCATTCGGATAAACGAGCCCAATTTAGTTATAAGGTAACGCATAAAAAAGCCCGTCAGATGACGGGCTTAATACCAGCAAAAACGGGACCAACTAGTTGCTGTTAGTTACAACTAGTTACTAAGCACTAGTTCTTGTGAGGGGCTGGCTGTTGCTGTGTCAGGCAGTGGATATTGCCCCCACCCAGCAGCAATTCACGGCCCGGTGCCATCACCACCTCGTGCTCTGGAAACAGCTTTTGCAGGATCTCGCGGGCCTTTTCGTCCATCGGATCGTCGAAGCTGGGCGCAATGATGCCGCCGTTGACGATCAGAAAATTCACATACGACCCGGCCAGACGCACCGAAGGGTTGCGCTCCTGGCTGCCATGCACCTGATCGACGCCTGCGCATTCTTCTTCTGTGGCGAACAATGGGCCCGGAATCGGCATTTTATGCACGATAAACGCACGACCCTTGGCATCCAGGGTGTTTTCCAAAATACCCAATGCCGCATGGCAGCGTGAGTAGTTGGGGTCTTCGGGATCATCGGTCCAGGCCAGTAACACCTCGCCCGGGCGGATGTAGCAGCAGAAGTTATCCACATGCCCATCGGTTTCATCGTTGAACAGGCCGTCCGGCAACCAGATGACTTTATCCACAGCCAGGTAATCGCCGAGGATCGTTTCGATCTGTTCGCGGGTCAGGTGCGGATTGCGGTTGCGATTGAGCAGGCACTCTTCGGTGGTGATCAGCGTGCCTTCGCCATCCACATGGATCGAGCCGCCTTCGAGCACGAAGCCTTCGGTGACGTAACGCGGGCAGCGCTCGATTTCGAGCACCTTGCTGCCCAGCTGAGAATCGAGGTTCCACGGCGCATACAGGCCGCCATCGAAGCCGCCCCAGGCATTGAATTCCCAGTTCACGCCACGCACTTCGCCACGGTCGTTGATGACGAAGGTAGGGCCGCTGTCGCGCACCCAGGCGTCGTTGCTGCTCATTTCCACAACGCGGATGTTCGGCATGTCCAGCCGCGCACGGGCGTTGTCGTATTGTGCAGCGGACACAGCCACCGTGACCGGCTCAAAGCGGGCGATGGCCTTGGCGATGGCGACGTGAGCAGCCTGGGCAGGCTTGCCACCCAGGCGCCAGTTGTCCGGGCGCTCGGGCCAGACCATCCAGACCTGGGTTTGCGGTGCCCATTCGGCCGGCATGTGGAAGCCGTCGGCGCGTGGCGTGCTATTGAGCGTGGTCATGGCGATCAGGACTCCAGCGAACCGTCGAGGGTCTTCACCGCGCCGTACAGGTTAGGGCGGCGATCACGGAACGTGCCCCAGGCACTGCGGATGTGCTCCAGCTCGTCCAGGTCGAAGCTGTGGACCAGCACGCCTTCTTCGGTTTCGTTGAGCTCAGCGACTTTTTCACCGAACTGGTTGGCGATGAACGACGAGCCGTAGAAGGTGATGTCGTAGCCGTCCTGCTCTTCGTTGCCGATGCGGTTGCTGGCGATCAGCGGCATCAGGTTTGCGCCGGCGTGACCTTGCTGCACGCGCTGCCAGTGGTCGCGCGAGCTGATGGTCTTGTCGTGCGGCTCGCTGCCGATGGCAGTCGGGTAGAACAGAATTTCCGCGCCCTGCAACGCCATGCTGCGCGCGCACTCCGGGAACCACTGATCCCAGCAGATACCGACGCCGATTTTCGCGTAACGGGTCTGCCAGACCTTGAAGCCGGTGTCGCCCGGATTGAAGTAGTACTTTTCGTGGTAGCCAGGGCCGTCCGGGATGTGGCTCTTGCGGTAGATGCCGAGGTTGCTGCCGTCTGCGTCGATGATCGCGATGCTGTTGAAACGCGCACGCCCTGCCAGCTCGAAGAAGCTGATCGGCAGTACGACCTGCAGTTCTTTGGCGATTTTCTGGAAGTGCTTGATCGCGACGTTGGCTTCGAGGGTAGTCGCCAACTGCAGGTAGTCCGGGTTCGGCTTCTGGCAGAAGTACGGGGTTTCGAACAGTTCCTGAATCAGGATGATCTGGGCGCCCTTGGCGGCAGCTTCACGTACCAGCTTTTCAGCGGTCTCGATGTTGGCTTCCAGATCCCAGGAGCAGGCCATCTGGGTAGCAGCGACAGAAACGATACGGCTCATGAAAATATCTCCAGGGGCGGTTGCAAAGGACTTATCACCATAGCAGACGAGCGATGACGATTATGAACACCCTTATAGCGGATATAAATCGGTATTAAAAGCTAAAAAAATGTTTAGAACGCATTAGTTTTTGAATTTTACCGATATTAATCTGCTTAAGGCTCATGACGGCACTCGTTGCTACGAGCTGGGTGTGACGCGGAGGCCCCTTTCGCGAACAAGCGAAGCGTCGCCCGGTTCGCTCCTACGGCCTTCGGCCAGAATCAAAAACAGATACGGGTATGACGATAATGTCCGGCCAACCCCTATCGTACCCATGCTCCGCGTGGGTATGCCGTTCTGGACGCTCTGCGTCCTCTATTCCAGTTCGTGCAAAACCTTCGATACGTTGTCGACGAAAAAGTCCACGCTTCGCCGGGTAGTGCACATCGGGGGTTTGATTTTCAGGATGTTCAGGTAGTCGCCGGTCGGCTGCATGAAGATGCCCAGTTCACGCAGGCGCTCGCACAGGCGGGCGGTTTCTTCTGTAGCGGGTTCCAGGGTGTGGCGGTCGCGGACCAGTTCCATGCCCAGATAAAAGCCCATGCCGTGCACCGCGCCCACCAGCGGATGTTTGTCGGCCAGGGCCTGCAGCCGCGCCTTGAAGTGGTCACCCACGATTCGGGCGTTGTCCCAGAGCTTTTCTTCCTCCATGACATCCAGCACCGCCATGCCGATTCGGCAACTGACCGGGCTGCCACCGGATGACGAGAAGAAATAGCCCTCGGCCTCCAGCGCCTCGGCGATCTCACTGCGGGTGATCACCGCGCCCAGCGGATGGCCGTTGCCCATGCCTTTAGCCATGCTGATGATGTCCGGCACCACGCCCTGCTCTTCGAAGCCCCAGAAGTGATGACCCAGCCGGCCATAACCCACCTGCACCTCATCGGCAATGCATACGCCACCCACAGCGCGGACCTTCTGATACACCTGTTGCAAATAGCCCGGCGGCAGGGAGATCCCGCCGGCATTGCCATACACCGGCTCGCAGATAAAGCCCGCCACCTGCCGTTGCTGCTCCGCCAGCGTGGCAAGGGCCTGATCGACACTGCGCACGTACTCCGGCGCGCTGTCCACGCCCCTGAACGACCCGCGATAGGTGTTGGGCGCGGTGACCGGATGCACCCAGTCCGGGCGCGTGCTGAGCGCCTGCGGGTTGTCGGCGATCGAGGTTGAAATGGCATCGGTCGCCACCGACCAGCCGTGATACGCCTCCAGCACACTGAGCATGTCGCGGCCACCGCTGTAAGCCCACGCCAGCCTGATCGCGAGGTCGTTGGCCTCGGTGCCGCTGTTGACCAGAAACACGCGGTCCATGCCCTCGGGCGCCAGCTTGAGCAAGCGCTCGGAAAACTCGGCGATCGCTGCATAGTGAAAACGCGAGTTGGTGTTGAGCAGCGACCACTGCCGCGCCGCCTCGTGAGCCATGCGCGGGTGGCCATGACCGAGAACCGCGACGTTATTGAGCATGTCCAGATAGGAGCGGCCCTGCATGTCGATCAGGTGATTGCGCCAGCCGCGCTCGATCTGCGGCGGGGCCTGGTAGTAATGCTTTTGCGAGCGGGCAAAGCTGGCATCGCGGCGCGCCAGCAATTGCGCGGCGTCTTGCAAGGCTGGCGCGTCACAATCAAAACCCAGCAGCGCCGACGGCGACGGGCAGATTGCGCGCCAGACATCTGCCCAGGCCGGTGTAGTGAACAGCGGCGGGCTGAGGTCCGGCGCCGTACACAATTGCAGCAACAGCGAGCCACCGCCCTGCCCGATCAACGAGCCCGCCGCCACCTGACCCTGCAGCGAAGCCTCCGGCAATACACCCCACAGCTTCAAACTGATGCGCTCGCCGACCAACAGCACCGCAGCATCGGCCGTCAGCCGCAAGGTGCCATCGAACGGCGCATGCAGCGGCGTTGCTGCGGGCACGTGTAATTCGACGTGCAGCGCAAAGGTCTCCGGCTCGCTGGCGCAATCAGGCAAGGTGCGTGACAGACGGTATTCACCGAACCTGCTGGCCGCCAGACCATTGTCCCCGGCCGCTTGCGACAGCAGGTATTCATCGATGCCGCTCTGTTCCCAGTTGCCTGCCACGAAGTGTTCGCTGAGCACACCCAGATCCACCAGCACCGGCTGAAGCCCCGCCAGGCTGGGCAACAACGGCGAATAGGCAGGTTGCTCGACGGGCGGCAGGTCCAGACCCACCGCGCGCAGAATGACGGCTTCCATCAGCGCCATCGGCACCGACGTGGCGACATCGAAGATGTTCCATTCGCCGGCAAGGTTGGCCTGGATATACGCATTGCCGGGCTCGACGCTGGCCTGCTGTTCGCTGCTGAGCACAAGCACTGCGGATCGAGCGACGATCAGCGGCCAGAGCGCCTGCAACTCCTCGATCTTCAGCGGATTGAGAGCGTGATAGGCGGCAATGGCCGGGAGGATGTACAACGGATCGCCCTCGGCATGGTGCAGCAGCGCCGCGCAGGTCACCGACAGGTCAGCCACTCGCCAGGTACTGAGCAGATCGCCGAAATCAATCAGCCCCTGCAAGTGCCACGGATGCCCCGCCTCGCGCCGCCAGACTGCGTTGTGCTCGGAGATGTCCAGATGCACCGCCTGGATCGGCAGTGCCGCAATCAATGGCAACAGACGGCGATGAGCCTGCTCGCCCGCTTCGATCAGACAGGCGCGGGCGTCGGCATCCTTGATCACCGGCAGCAGGTGCTTGATCAATGCGTGGGCGTGGCGCGGGTCCCACTGCAGGATGCGCTGCAGACCGGGGTGGTCGAAATCGGCCAGCGCGATATCCACGTGGGCACACAGCTCGCCCAGCTCGACCACGATGTCACGCCCCAGATGCTCGACATGCCCCAGCGATTGACCGTCGATGAACTCCAGCAGGCGCACATGCACCGCCTGCCCGTCGATGTCGGCCGACAGTAACTGCTCGGTGTCGTTGGCGCGGATCACGCCCGGCACCTTGAATGCACTGTGGCCGGCCAGATGCTGCAGCGCCGCGTGCTGGGCGTTCAGCTCGGTGGTCGAATACGCGCCGTGGCAGATTTTCAGCACATAACGCCGCGTGCCGGTATCCAGCAGAAAGTTGCGATCCTGCTGGCTGCCCAACGCTTTCAGCGTGCCGCTCAGCCCGTAGTGCTCAGAAAGCAATTGCAGCGCCTGGTCCACGCTGACCTCGGGGCAAGGCAGACTGGATCGGCGGATAAGCGTGGCAAGCGGCATGGAGAACCTCGTTGTTGTTGTCAGGCCCAGGCTCGTCGAGCAAGGCGTGATGGGCAGTCGCGCAACTACAGGGGCATTGACTATAGGGGGATTGTGCTGCGCGACCAATCCGCACCTGCACCCCGGCGCGTAAACTACCCGGAGTTTTATTCGACCTGCCGCTCGGGTTTAATGGTCCGATCATGCCATACGCCCTCAAGCGCTATGCTGCATTACTCCAGAACACACAAGAAGGTCAGTTCATGCGAATACTCGTTACCGGAGGCGCAGGTTTCATTGGCTCTGCACTGATCCGCCACCTGATAAACAACACCGAACACGAAGTGCTGAACTTCGACAAATTGACCTACGCGGGCAACCTTGAATCGCTGCAGTCGATTGCGACCGACACGCGCTATGAGTTCGTGCAGGCGGATATCTGCGATCAGGCCCGCGTCAGTGCGGTGCTTGAGCGCTTTGCGCCGCAGGCGATCATGCACCTGGCGGCTGAATCTCACGTCGACCGCTCCATTGATGGCCCGGCCGAGTTCATCCAGACCAACATCGTCGGCACGTACAACCTGCTGGAAGCCACACGCGCCTGGTGGCTGAAACTGCCGGAAGCGCAGCGCCAGGCGTTCCGTTTTCACCATATTTCCACTGATGAAGTGTATGGCGATTTGCACGGTGTCGATGATCTGTTCACCGAAACCACGCCGTATGCGCCCAGCTCACCCTACTCGGCGAGCAAGGCTGCGTCCGACCATCTGGTGCGCGCCTGGCACCGCACCTATGGCCTGCCGGTGGTAGTGACCAACTGCTCCAACAACTACGGGCCGTTTCACTTCCCGGAAAAGCTCATCCCGCTGGTGATTCTCAACGCCCTGGCGGGCAAGCCTCTGCCGGTGTATGGCAATGGCCTGCAAGTGCGCGACTGGCTGTACGTCGAGGACCACGCGCGGGCCCTGCTCAAGGTGGTGACCGAAGGTGAGGTCGGCGAGACCTACAACATCGGTGGCCACAACGAGCAGAAAAACATCGACGTTGTGCGCGGTATCTGCGCGCTGCTCGATGAGCTCGCCCCGCAGCACCCGGCAGGCGTCGCACAGTACAGCGACCTGATCACCTACGTGGTCGACCGTCCGGGCCACGATCAGCGTTACGCCATCGACGCCAGCAAGATCGACAAGGAGCTCGACTGGACGCCCGAAGAAACCTTCGAGTCCGGGCTGCGCAAGACTGTGCAGTGGTACCTGGATAACCTGGACTGGTGCCGCAGGGTTCAGGACGGCAGTTATCAGGGCGAGCGATTGGGCTTTAGCGAGCCTAAAGACCTGATTGCCTGATCAGCACCCTTCTCGGCAGGCGCACCTCAGGGCAGACTGTCGAGTCGCCACGACTTATTCAACATTGCAGGGGAAGCCACGTGAACGTAGTCGCAACAAAATTGCCGGAAGTCCTGATTCTCGAACCCAAGGTATTCGGTGATGAACGAGGCTTTTTCTATGAAAGTTTCAACGCCAAGGCTTTTCAGGCTGCCACTGGCCTGACTCGCGAGTTCGTGCAGGACAACCAATCCCGCTCGCAGCGCGGCGTCCTGCGCGGGCTGCACTATCAGATCGAAAATGCCCAGGGCAAACTGGTGCGCGTCACGGTCGGCAAGGTGCTGGATGTGGCCGTGGACATTCGCCGCAGCTCGCCGAACTTCGGCCAGTGGGTCGGCGTCGAGCTGTCCGCTGAAAACGCCCGTCAGCTGTGGGTTCCGGAAGGCTTTGCCCATGGCTTCGTGGTACTCAGCGAACACGCCGAGTTCCTGTACAAGACCACCGACTACTACACACCGTCTGCCGAGCGCTGCATCGCCTGGGACGATGCGGATCTGGCCATCGACTGGCAGTTCGACGGCCAGCCCAACCTGTCGGCCAAGGATCAGCAAGGCAAGCGCCTGAAAGAAGCCGATCTGTTTCCCTGAGCCCGCGACCCAAGGCCGCCCGGCGTAATGTCCGGGTGCCTGACAAGCCGGCGGCGGGCATAATACGCGCCTGATGCCCACGTCAGGATCGACCGGGTGTTTCTGTTGCCTGCCACGGCGTGATCGCCAGCAGGCATCGTCAACCCTTCGGCGACGGCCAATCGATGACCATGACTCCCGCACTGCCGCGCCGCCCTCGCTGGCGCAGCCTCGCCCTTCTGGCACTCTGCCTGGCGCCGTTGCTGTGGCCGCTGGAGCATCTGGCCGAACGTTATTACCGCAACGTGCTGGCCAACCAGAACCGCCAGACCCTGGACCTGTACGTCGCCAACCTGCTTGGCACCCTGCACCGTTACGAAACCCTGCCGCAGATCCTCGGCGACCTGCCGGCCTTGCGCGCCGCACTGGCGGCGCCGGGCGACACACCCACCCTGGCAAACGCCAACCGTCTGCTCAGCGAAATCACGCGCCAGACCGGTGCCGATGTGATGTACCTGATGGACGCAAATGGCCTGACCCTGGCGGCCTCGAACTCGGAGCAGAAGGACAGCTTCATTGGCCGCAACTTCTCGTTCAGGCCCTACTTCATTGATGCACGGGCGGGCAGAACCGGGCGGTTCTTCGGCCTCGGCACGACCTCTGCCAAACGTGGCTACTTTTTCGCCGGCCCGGTGCGTGACGGTGAGCGGATCATCGGCGTGCTGGTGGTCAAGGTCGATCTGGACCACACCGAAACCCTGTGGGGCAAGACGCCCGAACAACTGCTGCTGACCGACCAGAACGGCGTGGTGATCCTGACTTCCAACCCCGAATGGCGCTTTCGGGCGACCCGCGACCTGACCGATGACGAGAAAAAAGCCATCGTCGCGATCCAGTCCTACCCGACCCGCGATCCGCGCCCGTTGAGGATCGATGAACACGCCTGGCTGACTCAGACCCAGGCCATCGAAGAAACCGGCTGGAACGTCAACATCCTCGCGCCTCGCGCCCTTGTCGACCGTCAGGTGCGCACAGTGGTGGCGATTGGCGGCGCAGCGCTGCTGGTGCTGATGTTGTTGCTGGGCCTGATGATGCAGCGTCGTCGTCATTATCTGGATCGCATCGCGTTCGAGGCCAAGGCGCGCCGCGAGCTGGAGATGCGGGTTATCGAGCGGACCAGCGATCTGGAGGGGCTCAACAGCCGTCTGCGTCAGGAAGTGCTGGAGCGCGAACAGGCGCAACAGGAGCTGGTGCAGGCTCAGGATGAACTGGTGCAGACCAGCAAACTGACGGCGCTGGGCACCATGTCGGCGAGTATCAGCCATGAGCTGAATCAGCCGTTGGCCGCCATCCGCAGTTACGCCGAAAACGCTGAAGTGCTGCTCGATCATCAACGCACCGAGGACGCACGCGGCAACCTCAAGCTGATCAGCGAACTGACCGGGCGCATGGCCTCGATCATCGCGCACTTGCGCGCCTTCGCCCGTCGCGACCGCCACGCCCCTGAAAGCGTGGCACTGCAACCGGCGCTGGAAGATGCGCTGGCGCTGCTGGCCAAGCGGCGGCGCGCCATGGAAGTCGAACTGATCCGTGACCTGCCGGACGCCACGATCTGGGTGCAGGCCGGTGAAACCCGTCTGCGTCAGGTGCTCGGCAATCTGCTCGCCAACGCGCTGGACGCCCTCACCGAGAAAGGCCCGCCGCGCCGGCTGTGGATAAGTGTCGAGCAGACCGCCGAGGGCGTTAACCTGTACATTCGTGACAACGGCCCCGGCTTTTCTCAGGAAGCACTGGCGCGGGCCCGCGAGCCCTTCTTTACGACTAAGACCCGCACCCAGGGCCTTGGCCTCGGTCTGGCCATCTGCGATACGCTGATGCGCGCGCTGGGCGGCGAGTTGCTGTTCGCCAACCATCCCAGCGGCGGTGCGCTGCTGACCCTGCGCCTGCGGGCCGGTGCTTCCGGAGCCAATCTTCAACCGCCAGAGGACCTTTCTGCATGAGTTCGGACACAGCCATCGACAGCCAGATTCAGGTGGTGCTGATCGACGACGATTCGCACCTGCGTCAGGCACTGCGCCAGACGCTGGACCTGGCTGGCCTGAACGTTCTGTCGCTGCCCGAAGCGACCGGGCTGGCCGAGCGCATCGGCCGCGACTGGCCGGGCGTGGTGGTCAGCGATATTCGCATGCAGGGCATGGATGGCCTGGAACTGCTCGACCAGCTTCACGCGCAAGACCCCGACCTGCCGGTTCTGCTGATCACCGGGCATGGCGATGTACCGCTGGCGGTAAAGGCCATGCGCGCCGGGGCCTACGACTTTCTGGAAAAGCCCTTCGCCAGCGACGCCATGCTCGACAGCGTGCGCCGTGCCCTGGCGTTGCGCCGTCTGGTGCTGGATAACCGCAGCCTGCGCCTGGCCCTGAGTGATCGCCAACAACTGAGCACACGCCTGATCGGGCAGTCGCCGCCGATCCTGCGTCTGCGCGAACAGATCGGCGCATTGGCCGGGACGCGAGCCGACGTGCTGATCCTCGGCGAAACCGGCGCAGGCAAAGAAGTGGTCGCCCGCGCGCTGCACGATCTGTCCAACCGCCGCAGCGGCCCGTTCGTGGCGATCAACGCCGGCGCGCTGGCTGAATCGGTGGTGGAAAGCGAGCTGTTCGGTCACGAGCCAGGGGCCTTTACCGGCGCGCAGAAGCGGCGTATCGGCAAGTTCGAATTTGCCAACGGCGGTACGCTGTTCCTCGATGAAATCGAAAGCATGAGCCTGGACGTGCAGGTCAAACTGCTGCGCCTGCTGCAGGAACGCGTGGTCGAGCGAATGGGCAGCAACCAGCAGATCCCGCTGGACATCCGCATCATCGCCGCGACCAAGGAAGACCTGCGGCACGCGGCCGATCAGGGTCGCTTCCGGGCAGACTTGTATTACCGACTGAACGTGGCCTCGCTGCGCATCCCGCCGTTGCGCGAACGGGGTGAAGATGCGCTGATGCTGTTCGAACATTACGCCGATGCCGCGAGCATGCGCCACGGCATCCCCAAGCACGAACTCAAGCCGGGCCAGCGCGCGCTGCTGTTGCGGCATAACTGGCCGGGCAATGTCCGGGAACTGCAAAACGCCGCCGAGCGCTTTGCATTGGGTCTGGAACTGGAGCTGGAAGGCGCTGATGCAGAGCAGGCGCCACCGCCGGGCGGCGGGCTGAGCGATCAGGTGGAAAGCTTCGAGCGCGCGTTGATCGCCGCCGAACTGGCGCGCCCGCACAGCTCGGTGCGCAGTCTGGCGGAAGCGCTGGGTGTGCCGCGCAAGACCCTGCACGACAAACTGCGCAAGCACGGCCTGACGTTTGGCGACAGCAGCGGAGCTTCCGATGACAACGATTGAGCCTGAACATGACGCCGCCCACGCACTGGAGCAGGTGCTGCACCACGACATCCCGCTGACCCGCGAGATGGGCATGCGCGTGATTGACTGGCACAACCAGACCCTGCGCCTGCACCTGCCGCTGGCACCCAACGTCAACCACAAGAGCACGCTGTTCGGCGGCAGCCTGTATTGCGGCGCAGTACTGGCGGGCTGGGGCTGGCTGCACCTGCGACTGCGCGAGGCCGGGATCACCGATGGGCATATCGTGATTCAGGACGGACAGATCAGTTATCCACTGCCAGTACGCAGCGACGCCATCGCCCGCTGCGACGCGCCCGATCTGGCGCAGTGGGAAAAATTCATCGCCACCTACCAACGCCGAGGCCGCGCCCGCCTGACCCTGCACACCTGCATCAGCGAGCAGGACAGCGAAGAACACGCCGTGCGCTTTGTCGGGCAGTTCGTGTTGCGCCAGTGAGGCTGCGTGCAGTTGATGCACTGGTGAAACTGTCTCAGCGCCATATGCAGACCTGTGGGAGCGAGCTTGCTCGCGAAGAGGCCGGCGCAATCGGCAAAAATTCATCGCCTGATCAATCGTATTCGCGAGCAAGCTCGCTCCCACAAGAACGCGCCTGACCCTGCATACCTGTATCAAGCGAAGAACACGCCGTGCGCTTTGTCGGGCAGTTCGTGTTGCGCCAGTGAGGCTGCGCGTAGTGGATGAACTGGACGCAGACCTGTGGGAGCGAGCCGGGCAGAGGCCTTGAAGCCGGCCTCAGGACTGCGCCAGCACCAGCAGTTTGTCGCGCCATTCGGCGTTGGCTGGCAGGGCCAGGAAGAACGGGTTGAGCAGCGATTCGCGGGCCGGGTAGCTGAACGGCTGGCCGTCCAGTTGCAACACTTCGCCTCCTGCACCTTCAAGCACGCCCTGCGCCGCAGCGGTGTCCCATTGCGAGGTCGGGGCCAGGCGTGGGTAGCAGTCGGCGGCGCCCTCGGCCAGCAGGCAGAATTTCAGTGAGCTGCCGATGTTGGTCAGTTGCAAATGACCCAGCCCGCTCGACAGGCCAGCGAGCAAATGCTCCTGCTCCGGGCTGGAGTGGCGGCGGCTGGCGACCACGGTAAAGGTCTGCCCTTCGCCAAGCTGGTTGCGCACTGCGATCGGCTGGATGTGGTCGACGCTATCACTGCGCCAGGCACCCAGCCCGGCGCCGCCGAAGTAGCAGCGGTTATTGGTGGGCATCGAGACCACGCCGAATACCACGCGGCCACGTTCGATCAGCGCGACATTGACGGTGAACTCTTCACTGCCGGAGATGAACTCCTTGGTGCCGTCCAGCGGATCGACCAGCCACCAGCGCTCCCAGCTTGCCCGCTCGCTGAAGGGGATGTCCGCGTCCTCTTCGGAGAGCACATGAATGTCCGGATCAAGCGCCTGCAAACCCTCGACCAACACCTGATGGGCGGCCAGATCAGCGGCGGTCACCGGCGAGTCGTCAGTCTTGGTGGTCACGGTGACGTTGGCGCGCCAGAACGGCAGGATCACTTCGCCCGCCAGTCGCGTCAGTTCAATCACCGGGGCGAGCAGCGGATGTGGCAGGTTGTGCAACGAGTCGGTCATGGCTGAAACAATCCACGCTGGGTCAGCAGGTCACGTGTGAGGTACAGCGCGGCCAGCGCCCGGCCTTCGCTGAACTGGGCATTCTGGGCAAGGCTCGACAGCTCGCGCAGGTTGATCCGGTCGACCCGGATCGGCTCGGGCTCGTCGCCTTCCAACCGCTCTTCGTACAGGTCGGTGGCCAGCACCACCTGAATTTTCTGGCTCATGTAGCCGGGGGACAGCGACAGCTCGGTCAACAATTCCAGCTCCCGCGCACCGAAGCCAGCCTCTTCCTTGAGTTCACGGTTGGCGGCCGCCAGCACGTCTTCGCCCGGCTCGATCAGGCCCTTGGGCAGGGACAGCTCGTAGGCATCGGTGCCGCCGCAATATTCTTCGATCAGCACAGCGTGATCGGCATCGAGCATGGCCACGATCATCACCGCCCCAGGGCCCGTGCCTTTGCTGGCCAGACGCTCATAGGTCCGCTCGACGCCATTGGCAAAGCGCAATTGCAGCTCTTCAACGCGGAACAGACGACTACTGGCGACGATTGCGCGGGCAAGTACGGTAGGTTTCTGACGCATGACAGGCTCCTTTACATGAACGAGGTACTATACCGAGCTTTTCCCGATGTCTGTGTCGGATATGCTTACCCGCTATCAACCCCTTGACGAGGCCAGAATGCTTTCCATGCCCTGGAGCGAAATCGATACCGTCCTGCTGGATATGGACGGCACGTTGCTCGACCTGCATTACGACGAACACTTCTGGATGCAGCACCTGCCGCAGCGCTACGCCGAACTGCACGGCGTCAGTTTCGCCATGGCCTGGCTGGAATTGAAACCGCTGTTCGAAAACAACGCGGGCACGCTCAACTGGTACTGCCTGGATTTCTGGAGCGCCGAGCTTAACCTGTCGGTCCGCGACCTGAAACGCGAAATCGCTCACATGATTGCGCTGCGCCCGGACGCCGAGACGTTTCTGGCGGCCCTGCAAAAGGCCGGCAAGCGGGTGATCATGATCACCAATGCGCACCGTGATTCGTTGTCGCTGAAGATGGAGCGAATCGAGCTGGCGCCTTATTTCGAACGCCTGATCAGCTCTCACGATTACGGCTTTCCCAAGGAAAGCCAGCATTTCTGGGACGCCTTGAAGGCCGAAACAACGTTCGACCCGGCACGCAGTCTGTTTATCGACGACACCCTGCCGATCCTGCGCAGCGCTCGACACTTCGGTGTAGCTCATTTGCTGGCAGTCAGCCAGCCCAACAGCCAGAAAGGCCCGAAAGACACCGAAGAGTTCGCCGCAGTGGACGATTATCGGGAGCTGAGCAAGGGATTGTAAGCAACGCCGTGTGCCCGCCTGAAAAGGCGGGCAGCGTCCTCAGATCACTTCGGAATGCGCAGCTTCTGACCTGGATAGATCTTGTCCGCGCTCTTGAGCATCGGCTTGTTGGCTTCAAAGATTTTCTGGTACTGGTTGGCATCGTGATACACGCGCTTGGAAATAGCGCTGAGGGTGTCGCCCGGCATCACTTCGACGTATTCGGATTCAGAAGTCTCGCCGCCCGCAACAGTCATCTGGTCGTCGACTTTATCCACGCCATGAATATTACCCAGCGTCACGACAATCTTTTCCCTCTCCTCCTGATTGGCGACCTGGCCTTTCACGGTGACAGTGCTGCCGTTGACTTCGGTCTGCACATTGGGGTTGCCCAGACCGACTTCGGAGATATGCTTTCTCAGCAACTCATCGGCGTTGGCTTTACCTGGCAGAAGTGCATCCAGAATTTTCTCGCCTGCTTCCTTGATGAAACTGATCAGACTCATTTTTCTGGTTCTCCGTAAGTAGGTTTGAGGAATAGCGTGATGAGTGTAGCCCTTGTAAATCAAGGGCTACAGGCTTCCGACCAACGTAGCTCGACCATCGTTCAGCCTGAGCGCGTAGAATCGGCTGTCTGGACGGCTCATCGGAGTGAACATGGACATCAAGCAACTTAAATTTCTGATCGCACTCGACGAGACGAGGCACTTCGGCCAGGCGGCTGCGCGCTGCAACATCACCCAGCCGACGCTGTCGATGCGCCTGCGCAATCTGGAAGAAGAGCTTGGCTTGCCACTGGTCAATCGCGGCCAGCGCTTCGAAGGTTTTACCGCGCCAGGCGAACGCGTATTGGCCTGGGCACGCACGGTACTGGCTGCCTACGACGGCCTGCAGGCTGAAGCGGCCGCCTGCCGCGGTCATCTGGTCGGGACGCTGCGCCTGGGCGTGGTGCCGCTGTCGAGCTTCGATCCGCTGCCATTGCTGCACCGACTGCACCAGTTGCACCCCAATCTGCGCTTCGAGTTGTCGTCACTCAGCTCCGAGCAAGTGCTGGAACAACTGGCGAGCAATCGTATCGACCTGGGCGTCTCGTACCTGGAGCGGCTGGACAACGAGCGTTTCGATTCGCTGCCCCTGGACGACACGCGCATGGGCCTGCTGTACGACCGTCGGCACTTTTCGTTTGGCGACGATCCCTTGAGCTGGGCCGATCTGGTCGAGCTTCCATTGGGCATGCTGACCAGCGGCATGCACTTTCGCCAGTCGATCGATCACAACTTCCATAGCCGCGGCCTGCAACCCAACCCGCTGATACAAACCGATGCCGTTCATCAGTTGCTGCAAGCCGTACATGGCGGTTTTTGCTGCGCGATCATGCCGCTGGATGGCGGACTGGAAACGCTCACCGAACATTTGCGCCTGCATCCGATTGCCGATTCCCGGACTTTGGCCCGGCTGGGGTTGATCATGCGCCGCAGTGCGCCGCGCTCGGCACTGGCTGAAGCCTGCTTTGCACTGGTAGCAGAAATACCGCGCTAGAGCGTTGATCGACGTCATCTATCGGGGCATCAGCACTAGCGATTAGACGATTTACCAGAACGGGCCTAGTCTTGCAGATGTCATTCTGCCGGTATTTCAGCCCATGCCCGTTACGCGCAAGGTCAGCTCGGCGTCCTTTGCTACGCCAGCCCCCGAAGCAAGCCAGTCCTACAGCTACTCGAATCTCGAGGGCACGGACTCTGCACGTAACGAACTTGCCGAAGAAGTGGCGCTGGCGATTGCCTACAACGGCATCAGCCAGGCGGTCATGCTGGTCAGCCCTACCGATCTGGAAGACTTTATCGTCGGCTTCAGCCTGGGCAGCGGCATCATTGCCTCGCATGACGAAATCTACGACTTCAAACTCAGCGGTTGCGGCTCGGCGATGCAGGCCGAGGTCGAGATCGCCAGCCGCGCGTTCTGGGAACTCAAACAGCAGCGTCGGCAACTGGCAGGCACCAGCGGCTGCGGACTGTGTGGCGTTGAAGCCATCGAGCAGGCATTGCCTGACCTGAAGGCGCTACCCGGCGCGCCCCTGCCACCGATCGAGTGGCTGGAAGGCCTGCGTCAGCGCATCGGCGAGTTCCAGCCGCTTGGCCGCCATTGCGGCGCGGTGCACGCGGCGGTGTTCATGGACGGCAACGGCCAGTTGCTGCTGGGCCGTGAAGACATCGGCCGCCACAACGCGCTGGACAAACTGATCGGCGCCTTGATCCGCCAGGACATCCCCCTGGCCGGCGGCGTCGCCATCGTGACCAGCCGCTGCAGCCTGGAACTGATTCAGAAAGTATTGCGCGCCGGCATCCAGACCCTGGTCAGCCTGTCGTCGCCCACCGGCCTGGCCCTGCAATGGGCCCGCCGTCATAACCTCAATTTAATTCACCTGCCGCAGCACAGTGCGCCGCGGGTCTATAGCCCTGCGATGGAGATTCAAGCGTGAGCACTCATCATCAAGCCGACAAGACACCAACCCCTCGCTACAAGCCGTACAAAGGTGCGGCAGGCGGATGGGGCGCACTGATCAGCGTGACGCAGCACTGGCTGGGCAGTGACAACGCGCTGAAGAACCTGCGCATGATGCTCAAGACCAACCAGAACGGTGGTTTCGATTGCCCGGGCTGCGCCTGGGGTGATTCGCCGGAAAGCGGCATGGTCAAGTTCTGCGAGAACGGCGCCAAGGCGGTGAACTGGGAAGCGACCAAGCGCCGTGTCGACCCGGCCTTCTTCGCCCGCTACAGCGTCAGCTCGTTGATGGAGCAGAGTGATTACTGGCTCGAGTATCAGGGTCGCCTGACCGAGCCGATGACTTATGACGCGGAAACCGACCGTTACAAGCCGATCAGCTGGGACAACGCGTTTGCGCTGATCGCCAAGCACCTGAAGAACCTGCCCAGCCCGAACATGGCCGAGTTCTACACCTCGGGTCGCGCCAGCAACGAAGCGGCGTACCTGTATCAGCTGTTCGTGCGCGCCTACGGCACCAACAACTTCCCGGACTGCTCGAACATGTGCCACGAGGCCAGCGGCGTAGCACTGTCGCAAAGCGTCGGCGTCGGCAAGGGCACCGTGACCTTCGAGGATTTCGAACACGCCGATGCCATCTTCGTCCTCGGTCAGAACCCCGGCACCAACCACCCGCGCATGCTCGAGCCCTTGCGTGAAGCGGTCCAGCGCGGCGCCCAGGTAGTGTGCGTGAACCCGCTCAAAGAGCGCGGCCTGGAGCGTTTCCAGCATCCGCAACACCCGGTCGAGATGCTCACCAACGGCGACCGCCCGACCAACACCGCTTACTTCCGCCCTGCCCTGGGTGGCGACATGGCGCTGTTGCGCGGCATGGCCAAGTTTCTGCTGCAATGGGAGCGCGAGGCGCAGGCCAACAACGCACCGTCGGTGTTCGATCACGCGTTCCTCAACGAACACACCGAAGGCGTACTCGAATACCTGGCCGCCATCGATGACACGTCTTGGGACGCCATCGTCGAGCAGTCCGGCCTGCCGCTGAGCGACATCGAACAATCGGCACGCATGTACGCCAAAGGCAAGAACGTGATCATGTGCTGGGCGATGGGGATTACCCAGCACCGCCACTCGGTGCCGACCATCCAGGAAATCGCCAACCTGATGCTGCTGCGCGGCAACATCGGTCGTCCGGGTGCCGGTCTGTGCCCGGTGCGCGGTCACAGTAACGTGCAGGGTGACCGCACCATGGGCATCAACGAGCGCCCACCGGTGTTCCTGCTCGATGCCCTGGAAAAACGCTTCCAGTTCAAAGTGCCCCGCGAAAACGGCCACAACGTCGTCGAAGCCATTCACGCCATGGCCGAAGGTCGCGCCAAGGTGTTCATCGCGCTGGGCGGCAACTTCGCTCAGGCCACCCCGGACAGCCATCGCACTGCCGAAGCCCTCAGCAATTGTGACCTGACCGTACAGATCAGCACCAAGCTGAACCGCAGCCACCTGTTCCACGGCAAGGACGCTCTGATCCTGCCGTGCTTCGGCCGTACCGACATCGATATCCAGGCCAACGGCCCACAAGCTGTCACCGTGGAAGATTCGTTCAGCATGGTTCACGCTTCCAACGGTCAGTTGAAGCCGTCGTCGAAGCAAATGCGTTCCGAGCCTGCGATCATCGCCGGTATCGCCAACGCAACGCTGGGCAAGGCGCCTGTGGACTGGTTGTGGCTGGTCGAGGACTACAACCGTATTCGTGACCTGATCGCCGACACCATCCCCGGCTTCAAGGATTTCAACGAGCGCGTCAAGCACCCGGGCGGCTTCTACCTGGGTAACGCTGCTGGCGCACGCCGCTGGAACACTGCGTCGACCCGCGCCAACTTCAAGTCCAATGCGCTGCCGTTGACTCTGATCAATGAACACGTCAGCTCGACGGGGCAGATCCCGGACCTGATCATGCAATCGATGCGCTCGCACGATCAGTACAACACCACCATCTATGGCCTGGACGACCGTTATCGCGGCGTTAAAGGTCAGCGTGACGTGTTGTTCGTCAACGAAGCCGACATCATCCGTCTGGGCTTCCAGCCGGGGCAGAAGGCAGACCTGATTTCGATCTGGAGTGATAACCGCGAGCGCCGCGTCAAAGGCTTCACGTTGCTGCCGTTCGATATCCCGGCCGGTCAGGCTGCCGCCTACTACCCAGAGGTCAACCCGCTGGTGCCGCTGGAAAGCGTGGGTGATGGCAGCAGCACGCCGACATCGAAGTTCGTTGCCATCCGCCTCGAGCGCTCGGCAGAGTCGGCACGCATCCTCTGACGTCCCTGAAAGACGCCCACAAAAAAGGCCCGCTTCACTGGAAGCGGGCCTTTTGCAAGTAACCTCAGACTCTCTTTTTCGACTTAAGTTCCTTAGCCAAAACAATAACTTAGCAGTTTGTGTGGCAATCGTGTTACTCGTCGGAATTGCATTGCTACATTCTTCACTTGACACCAAGATCGCGGCGTCATCCCTATGAGATTCCATACATGAAGTATTCCTCGATACTGTTGTTGTCTCTTACCTTGATCGGCGGTGCAGCGTCTGCAGGCAACCTCGAGTCAGGCGTAGGCGGAGCATTGGGTGGGGTACTCGGTTCGGTCGTCGGCCAGCAGGTCGGCGGCAGCACTGGTTCAGCAATTGGCGCGGGTGTCGGCGGCGCAGCCGGTGGCGCTGTAGGCGCAGATCGTCGCAACCGCACAGAAGCAGCCATTGGCGGCGGTCTGGGCGCAGCGGGCGGTAACGTGCTGGGTCGCAGCGTCGGTGGCAACACCGGCAGCCTGGTAGGCTCGGCGGTAGGTGGCGGCGGCGGTGCTGCACTCGGCAACTACATGGGCAACGAAAGCCGCAGCGACGATCGTCGTTATCGTGGTGGCCGTGACCATGGCCATCGCCCGAAGCACCACGGCCATCGCCGTCATCGTGACTGATACCACCGTCAGTTGCTGAAGCACAAAAACCGGCCGCTCTTGAGCGGCCGGTTTTCATTTGTCTGTCGCAACGCAGGCTCTGGACTGGATGCAGAGCATCGCCACCCTGGTCAGATCACTTTGTGCGCGTAGTCAGTTACCAGCCATAGCCTGCACCCACGTCCTGACCTGTGCGTACGGATAATCCTCCAGCACCGCAAACCCGGTGGTGGCACGGGCTTTGAGCTTGGTGAACAGCGGCACGCTGATGCCGCACAGAAAACGCGTCAGGCAGTCAGCGCTGGGCCGCTGGCCGGTGTAGTCCTGGTGCTTGTGGATAAACTCGCTGCACAGTTGCTGAAAGTCCCGATTCGCCAATGGCTCCAGCGCGGGTGGTTCGGGCAAGTGGGCGACTTCGCCAAGGCAGACCGAGCAATGCCCACAGCGCTCAGGCGCATTGTGATCACCGAAGTACCGCGCCAGCCGATGGGTCAGGCACTGGTCACTGGCGAACACGTCCAGCATGGTGTGAATGCGCGCAACTTCAGTGGCTTCGTGATGAGCGAAATAATCGTGCAATTCGATGCTCAAGGCCTGTGCATCAAAGTCGCTGCGCAACAGGCTATAGACCTCGGTCATCTGTTTGCTTTCAAGCTCGATCCAGCCTTTTTCCTGAAAGTAATCCAGAGCCTTGACCACCCGCCCGCGCTCGGCGCCGTATTGCTGGTACATCGCCTCGAAATCGACGGTGGCCCAGGTGCGTGCCCGGTTTGAGGTGTCAATCAGGGCCTGAACGAACTCGCGTCGCTCCCCTTCGAAACGCGCCATCAGGTCTTGCGGCTGAAGCAGAAACTTGAAGCGGTACTCGGCAAAATACGCGTAACGCGGCGCAATGATCCCGCGCAGTTCCAGTTGCACCAGCAGGGTCTTCAACGGCAATTGACGAATGTTGCTGAGGTCGGCGAGTGGCCCCAGCAGAAATTCCCACTGCCCGTCATGACGCGCCCCGAGCAGGTCTTCCAGCACACGGGCAATCCCCTCGCGCTCCGGCGTATCGCCGTACACGAAGTTCTCCAGCACGTTGAGGCTGTCGCGGTTGGCCAGCACCAGACAATCCGAAGCAGCACCATCACGCCCTGCCCGACCGATTTCCTGACTGTAGTTCTCGATGGATTTGGGCAGGTCGAAATGCACCACGTTGCGAATGTCGCTTTTGTCGATGCCCATCCCGAACGCGATGGTTGCCACGATGCAGTTCAAATGGCCGCCCATGAACTGCTTCTGGATCGACTCGCGCTGATCGTTGGGCAGCCCGGCATGGTAGGCGCTGGCGGGCAGGCCATTCTGTTCCAGGTGCGCGGCGATATGTTCGGCGGTCTTTTGCAGGGTCACGTAAACGATGGTCGGTTGCCCGCGACGTTCATTGAGCCACTCCACCAGCAGGCGTCGTTTGTCTCGTCCGCTGACCGGCTTGACCCACAGGTGCAGGTTGGCGCGGTAGAAACCGGTGGTGATGACATCCTCGGGGGCAATGGCGAATTTGTCCTGCATGTCGATGATGACTTGCGGGGTCGCCGTGGCGGTCAGCAGCAATGTCTGGGGAATATTGAATTCGCGCTGGTAGTCCGGCAATTTCAGGTAGTCGGGGCGGAAGTTATGGCCCCATTCCGAAATGCAGTGCGCTTCGTCGACCACCAGCAGGGAAATCGGTACTTGAGCGATGAAATTGCGGAAGCGCTCGTTCTTCAGGCGCTCGACCGAGATCATCAGAATCTTCAACTCGCCGGAGCGTGCGCGCGCCATCACGTCAGCGATCTCGTCGCGGCTCTGCGCCGAATCAATGCTCGCCGCCGAAATGCCATGGCGGTGCAGGAAGGCAAGCTGATCCTGAATCAGCGCCAGCAACGGCGACACCACCAGCGTCAAATGCGGCAACATCAAGGCAGGCAATTGGTAACATAGCGACTTGCCCGAGCCAGTCGGAAAGATCGCCGCAGCCGAGCGTCCGGCCAGTACCGCACTGATGGCAGCCTCCTGCCCCGACCGGAACTGTGTGTAGCCGAATACCTGTTCGAGACGCTGGTGCATTCGCGGTCCATCCATCAGTCAAAAAACGGCCTCAACCTTAACGCGCCAGGCCGGATGCACATAGCACCAAAGCGTTGCAGAAACTCTACCCACCGGCCGATATCATTGTAATATCACCACCGAACATCGCTTGATCAGGAGCAGGAATGGATTCCCTACAGCAACCCGAGGACGACGGGATCATCCGCATTCAGCGCCTCGTGCCCGGTCAGGTCGATGTGGTGCTGGGCTCGCATCCACGCCGCAAGCGCGTCGATGCGCCTCGCCGCTCACGCCCTTATGGCCTGTGGCTGGCGTGCCTTATTGCTGCAGCCTGCGTGGCCGGACTGATCACCTCACACGCGAGAGGCCCCAAAGCGCTGGCAGTACCGCCTGTTGTGCAATCCGCACCTGAAACCCGGACAGTCGAGGCCGAGGCGCAGCCCGCAGCCGCCGCCGATCCTGCGCCCGCACACATTCGAAAAACCGCAGAGCTTGTGCCGATCGCGGCCACTGTAGCGCCGCCCGCCCCTGTGCAGCCCTTGGATGACTGCATGAAAAACGGCAACGTCATCGATGAGGCGGTGGCGAACTGTCGATTCGGCCAGGCCCCACGCCCCGCTCAGGCAGAACCGGCAACAGGCATGGTGTCTGCCGACTACATGGCCGATTTCAAGGCCAATGCTTCACGCAACTCTGCGCGTTCTTCCAGGCCTTACAGCGTAGCGACGGCCTCCATCCGCGAAGCGGACGGCAGAAACCGCTACCGCGCGCAGTGGCGGGTCTACGGCAACACGATCGATGGCGACAGCGTCTGCGAAAACTTCGCTATTCGTTCATTCGAACGGCGCGAGTGTCGCAAGGCGGCAGCGGTCAATTTCAGAGAAGAGTGCCGAGAGTGGACCAAACGTGCGGCCAGAAACCGCGACGAGGACAGTAAAAACGCCCAACAGCGCTATTGTGAAGTGACCGCGAATTTCTCACCTTGAAAACAAGCCTGCGCCGCTCTGGCACAGCAGTTTCACCGGTTTTTCTACGTTCCCGATGCATGGCCGTGCACCTGAGAATCCGCAAAAACGGACACATGTATAGCCAAAGGCTTACACGCAATGAAGCGAATGGCTATTTTGCACCTGCCGTCAGAGCCGTAGTATTGGATCCAACAACTGGCGAACAAGGAGTTCGCCAGGATCAGGGACGATCGACCATCGCCGGGAAGGCAGCCGACAGGGAGTTGGAATGGTCTTGGTACAAACCCGCTTCGGCGGGTTTTTTATTGCCTGCGATTTTTGCCGTCAGCAGCCATACCGCTTCAAGATTTTTCCTGACGCCAGATTTCCCGCTCTTCAAAGGGCCGTTCGAAGCTGAGCCCGCGAGGTATAGCGAAAGGCTTACACGCGCTGGAGGAATTTGGCTATTTCCGACCCGGCTCGCGCTCCATAGTATTGGATCCATCAAGGGGTGAACAGGAGTTCACCCGGATCAAGGATGATCGACCATCGCCTCGGAGGCGTCCGACAGGAAGTCGGGATGGTCTTGGAAAAACCCGCTTCGGCGGGTTTTTTGTTGTCTGCAGGAAAGTCGGGCGCCTTACGCTGCCCCGCTCACAGCCATCCGCTTAACGCTTGCCCTGCTCGAAGCGCTCTTGCAGCAAGTGTCGTGCATTACCCGCATTGACGTAATCCGCAATCAACTCACCAAGCTCGTCTGGCTTGAGCTTTTTGCCGTCCCGGCTGAACCGCGCCAGCGCCAGGAGTACCCGTCGTTTTTTCCTGAACACTTTTGCGTTCGGTGCACAGAACGAGCGTGAGACTCGCTCGGGTAAAGGCGCATCGTCTTGCAGATGCAGGGTCAGAAACGTGCCATAGGCTACATTCAGCTCAAAATCAGCGATGTGCTGGATCGGGACGGGGGACTTCAGGTTTGCGAAGACAAAGTGATCGGGCGTGAGCAGCAGAGCGGTCTTGCCAGCACGCAGACACATGCGCAGCGCAAATGGCAGCAGCATCAGCATGAACGCCGTCAAGATGCCGCCCGCTATCAGCATAGAGTTGCGCTTCTCGGCCAGCCCTTGGGGAAATGACAGCGCTTCGGCTATCAGATAAATACCCAGCCCAAGCAGAGGGGTGAGGAATAGCGTTAGCAACAGCCCCCGCAGGCGAGCGCCCTCATGCAGAACGACATCACCGCTTACCGTTTTCGCGCGGGCACGCAGTTCGGTCACCACCTCAGCATCATTTGCGACGTGATGCTTGATGAAGTCCTCGGTCAGACGAATGCGCAGTGCCTGGGGATTGCTGAAGTAATGGTCCATCGCCGCGCGGGCCTGGGCCACCACTACCGGCCGGGTGCCGCTGCGGATCGCCTCGTCGGCAGCAACCTGCAGCGCGGCGATACGTTCGCCGTTTGAAGGGTGCGTATCCGAGGGGTGCGGCAGCTGGACGGCCATTTCTTCGTCAGGCAGCGTGAATGTCTTGCCGGCCAGTTCGTGCAGCACGCTGTTCGGCAGATCCTTGGTGAACACCTCTCCGCGCCTTGGGTTGGTGGCCCGCGTGATGTGCGTGTAGATCCGCTCCTGCAAAAGCGGATCAATGGCCGAGATGCGCACCAACGCCGAGGCAGCCGACGCGTTGCCAGCCAGGCTCGCCCCCGCGGCGTCGGCGGCCAGCTCGCGCACGCGGCTCCAGTGATTGACCGCGTGATCGAAGCTTTCCATGAAATACACGCCCAGCATGAACGCCGGACGCAGAATGGTGCGCTGCAGCCACCCGCTGACCATCATGTTTTCAGCGATTACCCCAAGGCTGCGACCGATGCCGTCGTAGATCGGCAGAAAGCGCAGGCTGTACTCGGTGTCCTCACCGGCGAAATGCGCCAGTTCGTGACCAATCACCGCACTGGTTTCTGCGGCATCGATCAGCCCCAGGTACAGGATGGGCACATGCAGAGTTCGCCCCTTGAGCACAGCGTCGGACGGCAGAAGGGAAACGTCGCTCGAGGTGACATAGAAGCCTTCGGTAATGCCCAGCACGATGTGATCAGGCGACAGCGCGCCGAGCCGTTCGGCCAGATCGCGCACATAGGCCCAGAGCACCGGTGCCTCTTCAGGCGTGACCTGCTGCCCCAGAACCTCCATCGCGGTGGGCTCGAACATGTGCAGCATGACGCCCAGTTGCTTGCCCATCCGCCAGATCGAATACAGGCACGCAGCGACCAGCATCAGCACGACGATGATCAACTTGAGTTCGCCCGCGGACATGCGCCCCACATGCCACAGGCCCAGGGCTTCGAAACAGAGGATTGCCGATACCGCCGCGCCCATGGCGACGATGTGCCCCACCAGAACGAAGGGCAGAATCCGCCTGACCCGGCTGAAGGTGTGCAGCAATCGCTCGCGGGATTGACGTGCGCGTGCGCCGGCCCAGTTGAGCCCTGCCAGCCCGATGCCGCCGACCAGAGCCGCCAGCAGGCACAGCGCGATCACGGCGCGTGCCAGCCAAGTGGTGACACTGCCCAGCACCACTACGAAGTCGAGGCCCTGCTCTGCCTCATGGAGACGCGACAGAGCCTCCTTGAGCGTGATGTTTTCTCCGTCCATATCCATCGTTCGCGTGAGGGCGTCGGGCGACCTGGCGAGCCTTTCGAAATAGGGACGTGCGTGCGCAAGGTCGGCCTGGATCTCGGTCAGGCGCTCAGTGTTTTCGACACTGCGCTGCAACTGCCAGACACCGATGAGGTTCAGGCCCAGAGGGAGCAGGATGAGTACAGCAATGAGCTTGTAGATTTTCATGAGGCAAGGCTCATAGAGGTGCGTCGCCGCCGGCTGTCCTTAGCGCGCACAAGGTCCGTCAGGTAAAACGCCTTTGGCGTCTGCGTGCATGCGCCCTGCTGTTGCTCGAGTACAAGCGTGAGGACGCTGGCGGCGTTATACCCTGATTTGCAAACTGATGTAACAAAGCTGCACGGCTGACCTGCGTCGACCTACCTGGATCCGTGCGCCTGAGCGCTTGCAGTGCCATCACTCCTCATCCAGGAAAAATCGCCTGATAAGGCGAGTCTGTACATTTACCCTCTTCAGAAACTTGAAAACCGGCAAATAAGTTCATCTTTCTAAGCTTAATTTACCCCTGTGATCGGATCCAAATAACCCGCTAAAGCCCTTTAAAATCAGCACTTACAGCTATATTATGGGGGCAATCAAACACAGTGATGGCTCATAGTCATCATTGCTTACTGTAACGAAACCGAGAAAATATCTACCGTCTGTAGGAACTTTCCTACTAAAAATAGTGCCATAGACCACACTGCTGGCTAGACGACATCTATATGCCAGCACGAACTCCTCCCTCATTGTGGCGGTGTGTCTCGCAGTGACACACATGGCAAAACCACTTCATGAGCAGGTGTGCAGTCGAGAAATTCGCAACTTTTCCCCGTCCCCGGCCTGATCCGGGAAACGGTCGTGAAGGGTTCAAGGACGATGTACCGATGACTCAGACGTTCGATATAGAAGCATTGATCAAGCTGCGCAAGCAGACGCGCGCTATCTCCGACGCGCTCAAGGTGCAGGCGTCCGACTATCTGTCGACCCTCGCGCTGTTGATACGCCCGCAGACATTCTTCGGTGAATACCTGCAGGGCGCGCAGCGCAGCAGCGGCCGCGAGACTCAGCACCATTTCAAAGAGCTCAAGGAGCTCTATGACCGCATTGCTTCGGCAGAGCCGTTCAAGCTGGTCAATGAACTGGAAGTGCCCCTGAACCTGATCAGCACGACGCCCGAGCTGTTTCCGCTCGAATACGACATGGTGTTGTCACAAAGCGGGCAGACCATTCGCATCACCAGTCCGGTGCGTTGGGTGGTGGGCTTCAACTCGTTCGATCTGGCGCAGTTTCGCAAGGTCATCAAAGACCCGAATCGCAGCAGCGCCGAGCTGTATCGTTATGTAGTGCATTATCTGGTGCTGTTCTACTGCCTGAGCAAGTCGCCGGGCATGAGCCGCCTGTTCGAAGGGCTGCGCTTCCCGGTCAGTTTCGAGCGATTGAAAGACTTCGGCGACCTGCCGTTCTGTGTGATCAGCTCGCCAGTGCGCTCAGAATTGCCGGATGAATCGGTGATTCGCAACAGCACGCAGATCGCAGGCAATACCAGTTTCGAAGAATTGGTCGGACACGAAAACATTCTGGAAATGAACGATGAAATCCGTCAGCGTCTGCTGCTGACGATTGAAGGACTCTAATCGCGCCCGGCCTGCCACAGGCCCGGTACGCAAACGACTTGCAGCGAGTTGCTCGCACAGGAGATGACGATGGCGAAGAAGGAAAGTACCCAGCACAAACTTGACCGCGTTCGCGCGCCTCGGGTCCATATCACTTACGACGTGGACATCGGCGATGCTCAGGAAAAGAAAGAGCTGCCATTCGTTGTAGGCGTTCTGGGAGATTTCTCCGGCAACCCGCTGGAGCCGCTGCCCAAGCTCAAGGATCGCAAGTTCATCTTCATCGACCGCGACAATTTCAATGGCGTCCTGAAAGGCATCAAGCCGCGCCTGGCGTATCGCGTCGACAACACCCTGGCAAAAGACGGCACCCAGCTCGGTGTCGAGCTGAACTTCAATGCGCTGGAAGACTTCGAGCCGCAGAACGTGGTGCGTCAGGTCGAACCGCTGCGCAAGCTGCTGGAAGTGCGCAACAAGCTGGCTGACCTGCGTAACAAGATGGGTGGCAACGACAAGCTTGAAGAACTGCTGATGGACGTGTTGCAGAACACTGAAAAGCTGAAAACCCTGGGCAAGGAATTCGGCCGTGAAGCCGCCGTTCCCGCCACCGACAACAAAGAGTAAGGAGGAGCCTGACGATGACCGATAAGCAACCCGTGACTCAGCAGGACAGCGCTCTGGTTGAAGTTGAAAACTTCGCCCCGCAATCCTCCTTGCTCGACAGCATCATTTCCGAAAGCCGCGTTGCACGCTCCGAAACCGAGCGCACCCGTACCCGCGATCTGATCGGCGAACTGGTGGCCCAGGTACTTGAAGGCGAAATGACGCCGAGCAAGGACCTGATTGCCGTGCTCGACGCGCGCATCGCCGAGATCGATTCGATGCTCTCCGAGCAAATGAACGAAATCATGCATGCCCGTGAATTCCAGCAACTGGAAGCGTCCTGGCGCGGCCTGAAATATCAGGTTGACCAGACCGAGACCAGCACCACGCTGAAGATTCACCTGCTCAACGCGTCGAAAAAAGACCTCGTGCGTGACCTCAAGGCGTCGTCCGAATTCGACCAGAGCGCACTGTTCAAGAAGATCTACGAAGAAGAGTACGGCACCTTCGGTGGCGCGCCGTTCGGCATGCTGCTGGGTGACTACGAGTTCAACCGCAGCCCGGAAGACATGTACCTGCTGGAAGAGATCTCCCACGTGGCAGCCGCCGCCCACGCGCCGTTCATTTCGGCGGCATCGGCTGAGCTGTTCGGCTGGGACTCGTTCACCGACATGGCCGGCCCTCGCGACCTGGCGAAGATCTTCGACACCGTCGAATACGCCAAATGGAAGTCTTTCCGCGCCTCTGAAGACTCCCGCTATGTCGGCCTGACCCTGCCGCACGTGCTGGGTCGCCTGCCGTATGGCCCGGATACCACACCCGTCGAAGAATTCAACTTCGTCGAAAGCGTCGATGGCCGTGACCACAACAAATACCTGTGGATGAACGCTGCCTACGCGCTGGGCACCCGCGTGACCGATGCGTTCTCCCGCTACGGCTGGTGCGTGGCGATCCGTGGTGTGGAAGGCGGTGGTCTGGTAGAAGGCCTGCCAACCCACACCTTCAAGACCGATGACGGTGAAATCGCGCTCAAATGCCCGACTGAAATCGCCATCACCGACCGTCGCGAAAAAGAGCTGTCGGACCTCGGTTTCATTCCGCTGGTGCACTGCAAAGGCACCGACTACGCCGCGTTTTTCGGCACCCAGTCGACCCAGAAGCAGAAGCAGTACAACACCGACATTGCCAACGCCAACGCGCGTCTGTCGGCGCAACTGCAATACATCTTCGCGACCTCGCGTATCGCTCACTACATGAAAGCGATCATGCGCGACAAGATCGGCAGTTTTGCATCGCGTAAGGATGTCGAGCTGTTCCTCAACAAGTGGCTGTCCAGCTACGTGTTGCTGGATGACACCGCCAGCCAGGAAGCCAAGGCCAAGTTCCCGCTGCGCGAAGCGCGTGCCGAAGTGTTCGAAGTCCCTGGCAAGCCTGGCGTCTACAAGGCCGTGACTTACCTGCGTCCGCATTACCAACTGGATGAACTGACGGCATCGCTGCGTCTGGTCGCCGAATTGCCGCAATCGACTCGCGGCTGATCCAACAGTTAGCCAGGGAGGCAACATGAGTAGTCAACACAAGCTGTTGCCTTCATTGCTGGATCGATTGCTCGACGATCGTCCGCATCAGTCCGTGGAATCGTCATCGCAACGATTGAGCTCGCTGGCCGATTACAAGGCCAGCATCGTTCGTGACCTGGAGATTCTGGTGAACACTCGCCAGTCTCTGGTCGCTAACGAGCTGGAAGGTTTCGCCAATCTGAGCGGCACCATCCTCGACTACGGTATGCCCGACTTCACCAGTAGAAGCGTGCTTGACCCACAGGACCGTCTTTTGATCCAGCGTCAGCTGGAAAAGGCCATCTCGGTGGGCGACCGACGCTTTCGCAGCGTGAAAGTCCAGTTGCTTGCACAACAGACCGGCCAACGCATGCTGACTTTTCGTGTGGACGCAGTACTGCGTCTGCAGGACATTTCGCGTCAGGTTTCTTTTGACGCCGTGCTGCAGGTCAACACTCAGGAATACAAAGTGCAGAACCTCAACTGATGCTCGACGATCTGCTGCCCTATTACGAGAAGGAACTCTCGCACCTGCGCTTTCTGGGCCAGGAATTTGCCGCTCAATATCCGAAGATCGCTTCGCGACTGCTGATTGAGGGCGACAACTGCGAGGACCCGCACACCGAGCGCCTGATCGAGGCGTTCTCGTTCCTGTCGGCGCGCGTGCACAAGAAGCTCGATGATGAGTTTCCGGAAATCGTCGAGTCGTTCCTCGAGGTGCTGTACCCGCATTACCTGCGCCCTACCCCGTCGATGTCCATCGTCGAGTTCAACATGGGCAAGCAGGAAAAGGTCACCGAGTCCTATCGTGTGGCGCGACACACCGAACTGCACGCCAATCCGGTGGATGGCATCGTGTGCAAGTTCCGGACGTGCTACCCGGTCGAGTTATGGCCGATTGCCGTGCAGAGCGCATCGTTCATCGAAATGGAACGCTCGGCGTTCAACGGCCACAGCGCAGACCTGATTGCGCGTCTGCGCATTGGTCTGACGGCCACCTCCGACGTGTTGTTCGGCAAGATGGAGATGGACAGCCTGCGCTTCTTCCTCGATGGCGAAAGCACGCTCATGCATCAACTGTATGAGCTGCTGTTCAACAACCTGGCCAAAGCCACGCTGTCCTTCGAAGACGAAGGTCGCACTCGCGAAGTGGTGCTGCCAGCCGGTGCCTTGAAATCTGTCGGTTACGGTCTGGATGAAGGGCTGGTGGATTACTCGGAGCGTTCGTTTCTGGGTTATCGGTTGCTGCACGAGTACTTCACCTTCCCGGACAAGTTCATGTTCTTCGACCTGTCGGGCTTTGCGCGCATTCTGGCGGGCAAAGAGATCGGCAAAGTGGAGATCAATTTCTACTTTTCCGACTACGACCTGACAGACCGTCTGGCACGCCTGACGCAGAACGTCAGCCGCAACAATTTCAAGCTCAACTGCACGCCGATCATCAACCTGTTCCGCCAGCAGGCCGAACCGATCAAGCTGACCCACGTCCAGCATGAATACGCTGTCACGCCGGATGTGCGCCTGCAAAGCTCCGCCGAAGTGGTTTCGATCGATCGCGTGCGGCGGGTGAAGAAGATCAATGGCAATGACCAGGTCGGCACCTGCCATCCGTTCTTCGAACCACGCGGCGATCAAGGCCCGGGGCAGAGTTTCTGGATCGCCCGGCGCCGCCCTACGCAGAGCCGGCAAAGCGATGGCTCGAACATGTTCATCCGGGTCGTGGATCGGGATCTGGAACTGATCGATTCCAACAACGACACGCTCAGTATCCGTTTGACGTGCAGCAATCGCGACCTGCCATTGATGCTGCCTTTTGGCGGCGAGCGCGGCGATTTCAATATTCCGTCGAACTCGGTGATCAAGGACATCCGCTGCCTGCGCAAGCCGACGGCGACGGTGCGCGTGCCGCTGGGCAACGGCGTGATCTGGCGGCTTATTTCGCACCTGTCACTCAACCACATGTCGCTGGTTTCCAAGGGACGCGAGGTGCTGCTGGAACTGCTGTCGCTTTACAACTACCGCAACGTGTCGGCGATCCGCAAACAGATCAACGGGATCGTTTCGGTGAGCAGCGAGCCGGTCGTGGCACGCATCGGCCATCCGCGGCCGAACTTCGTGCGCGGCGTCGGCATTACGCTGAAGTTCGATGAAAGCCAGTACACCGGCAGTGGCGTGTTCCTGTTCGGCATGGTGCTTGATCACTTCTTTGGTCAGTACTGCTCGATGAACAGCTTTACCCAATTAACCCTTCGCACCTTGCAGCGCGAAAAGAGAGTGGTCCAATGGCCCCCGCGAACAGGCGATCAACCCCTGGTCTGATCGACCAGGCAAGGGCTGAGCCGCACCGATTCGAATTTTTCCAGTTGGTGCGTTTGCTTCGCCTGCACTACAGCAGGAACGGGCGTATGGACCTGGAAACCAGGCCGCACGAAGACCCTCTGCGCTTTCGTTCGCAGCTGTCGCTGAACTTCCCGGCCAGTGAAGTCAGCGACCTGCAGTTCGAACGCGAAGGCAAGCTCTCGGCGGCAGGTTTGCCGCTGTCCGAAGTGCAGGTCACGTTCATGGGCCTGGTCGGTCCTTCGGGCGTGCTGCCGCGCCCGTACACCGAGCTATTGATCGACCGACATATTCAGTATCGAGACGACGCTGCACATGCGTTTCTGGATATTTTTTCGCATCGCATGACCACGCTGTTTTACGAGGCGTGGCAGAAGTACAAGTTTTACATCGAGTACGAGCGCAACGGCACCTCGAACTTCGACCGTTATTTGCTCAACCTGGTGGGGTTCGGTCCCGAAGGCCTGAAGCAGAAGTTCGACAAGGGCGAGTCTCCGCTGCGCCGCGAACTGTTCAGCTACTTCTCGGGGATGTTCGCCCAAAAGCCGCGCAACGCCTTGAACCTTGAGGTCATGCTGAGTTTTTACTTCTCGCTGCCGTTCAAGATCCAGCAGTTCGCCGGACGCTGGCTGAAGCTCGACAGCAGCCAGTGCACGCAGTTGGGCCGCAAGAATGCCGTGCTGGGGCAAAGCGCCGTGGCCGGCAATCGCGTCTGGGATTATCAGTCGTGTGTACGTATCGAAATGGGCCCTCTGGAACTGGCTGAATACCAGCGCTTTCAGCCGGGCACCGAGGATTACCAGAAGCTTGTTGAACTGGTGCGTTTTTACATCGGTGCCGAACTGGACTTCCAGATTGCGCCGAAGCTCAAGCGCGAAGCTGTACCCGTGGCCCGCCTGGGTCGCCAAGGCAATGTATCGCTGGGCTGGCTTGGCTGGCTCAAACGCCCCGGTGTCGACGTGGAGCCTTCCCGTTGCGCCGTTTTCCATATTCCTTTTGATGGGGTCTCCCTGTGAACCTGAAGTCCCTGTTCGCCAAGCTGAACGAAACGAGCCGCACTGCCACTGAAAGCGCTGCTGCGCTGTGCCTGTCGGAGAACCATTACGATGTTGAAGTCGAGCACTTGCTGCTGCAATTGCTCGATAACAACGACAACGATCTGCCGGTGATCCTGCGCCACTACGATGTGGTGCCTGATCGCCTGCAGGCACAGTTGGTCACTGCGCTGGGGACGTTCAAGAAAGGCAACACGCGGACGCCTGCGCTCTCGCCACACATCACGCGCATGATAGAACAGGCCTGGGTGCTGGCATCGATCGAGTTCGGTCAGTCACAGATCCGCACCGGCCATCTTATTCAGGCCTTGCTGGATGACGATGCACTGCGTCGCGTGGTCATCGGCTCGGCGCCGGAGCTGGAAAAGATCAACGCTGACGACCTGCGCCTGAACATGAGTGCGCTGGTCGAGGGCAGCCCCGAGACCAAGCTGAGCAAGCCACTGGCGAACGCCGACGCCAGCACGGGCGCCACCACCAAAGGCAATGGCAAGACGCCAGCCCTGGACCAGTACACCGTCAACCTGACCCAGAGCGCTCGCGATGGTCGCATTGACCCGGTGCTGGGACGCGAATTCGAAGTGCGGCAGATGGTCGACATCCTGACCCGCCGCCGCCAGAACAACCCGATCCTGACCGGTGAAGCCGGCGTCGGTAAAACAGCCGTTGTGGAAGGCCTGGCGCTGCGCATCGTGCAGGGCGACGTACCGTCGGTGCTCAAGGGCGTCGCCATTCACACGCTGGATCTGGGCCTGTTGCAGGCCGGTGCCGGGGTCAAGGGCGAGTTCGAAAACCGCCTCAAGTCGGTCATCGAAGAAACCAAGCGCAGTCTGCACCCGATCATTCTGTTTATCGATGAAGCCCACACGCTGATCGGTTCGGGCGGGCAAGCCGGGCAGAACGATGCCGCCAACCTGCTCAAGCCTGCCTTGGCACGCGGTGAGCTGCGCACCATCGCCGCCACCACCTGGGCCGAGTACAAAAAGTATTTCGAGAAAGATGCCGCCCTGGCTCGACGCTTCCAGGTCGTGAAAGTCGAAGAGCCTGACGAAGACAAGGCCATCCACATGCTTCGCGGGTTGCTGGCAAAGATGCAGGAACACCACAAGGTCACCGTGATGGACGAAGCGCTGGTACAGGCCGTGCGCCTGTCCAACCGCTATATCACTGGCCGCCAGTTGCCGGACAAGGCGGTCAGTGTGCTCGACACCGCTTGCGCACGTGTTGCCTTGGGCCAATCGGCACAGCCGGGAGCGCTGGAGGACTGCAAGCGTCACATCGACAACCTGAACGCAGAAATCGCCGTACTGGAGCAGGAAACCGCCAAGGGCAGCGACCACGCTCGCCGTCTGACAGCGCTGCATGAAGAGCTGAAAGCCGAACAGGAGACCCGCGAGTCGCTGGAACAACAGTGGAAACGCGAGCTGGAACTGGTCGAGAAGCTTGGCGCACTCAGCGTTCCGCAAAGCGGCGAGCCTGATGCCGGGCAGATTGCCGCCGTACGCGCCGAACTGGCCAGCGTGCAGGGCGAGCAACCGCTGGTCCACGCACTGGTCGATGGCGGCACGATTGGCGAAGTGATTTCCGGCTGGACCGGCATTCCGCTGGGCAAGATGCTGCGCGACGAAATCGACACCGTGCAGAGCCTGCCCGCGCTGCTGGGCGAACGCGTACTGGGTCAGGACCATGCACTCGAAGAAATCGGCAAGCGCATCAAGATTTCCCGTGCCCGTATGGAAGACCCGAACAAGCCGATCGGTGTGTTCCTGCTGCTGGGCCCGAGCGGCGTCGGCAAGACCGAAACGGCACTGGCCCTGGCTGACACGCTGTATGGCGGCGAACGCAACGTCATCACCATCAACATGTCCGAATACCAGGAAGCCCACACCGTCTCCAGCCTGAAAGGCTCACCGCCTGGCTACGTCGGTTACGGCGAAGGTGGCGTGCTCACCGAAGCCGTACGCCGCAAGCCTTACAGCGTGGTGCTGCTCGACGAGGTGGAGAAAGCCCACCCGGATGTGCTCGAGCTGTTTTTCCAGGTCTTCGACAAAGGCGTGCTGGACGATGGCGAAGGTCGCGAGATCAACTTCCGCAATACCGTGATCATCCTCACGTCCAACACCGGTACTGATCGCATCATGCAGTGGTGCCTGAACACCGAGCAGAAGCCGACTCCCGATGACATCGTGGAAGGCCTGCGCGACGAGCTGAATCAGGTGTTCAAACCGGCCTTCCTGGGGCGCCTGACCATCGTGCCGTATTACCCGGTGCAGGACGCGATTCTGGAACGCATCGTCGGCCTGAAGCTGGAGCGCATTCGCAAGCGTTTCGAGCGCAATCATCAGGCGGTGCTGCGTTACGACGAGGCGCTGATCAAGGCTATCGCGTCGCGCTGCACGGAAGTCGACAGCGGCGCGCGCAATATCGACAACATCCTGTCCAAGACCCTCATGCCGGAGCTCGCTCAGCGGGTGCTGGAGCGGATGGCGCAGGACAAGCCGATTCAGAGCCTGACCATCGACCTGGGCAGCGATGGCGACTTCGCTTACACCCTGACCTGATCGATCACCCCATAGGTAAGACGTAATGAATAAAAGACTTCAAGGCAATTGTTCCTCGAAGCCAGCCTTGGCAAGGTGCCTGGCTGTTCTGGCAATGATGATGGCTCTGTCCGCGTGCGGCGTGACAGACCGTGTCGCCAAGCGCATGGATGACACCTGGGCTGGCGACATGATGTTCGGTGACAACGAAAAGGTCATCCTGACGACTGACGGCGGCAACCAGCTCAACCCTGATGAGTACGGCAAACCGCTATCGGTGGTGGTGCGCGTTTATCAGCTGTCCTCTCTGGAGCGCTTCGAGTCGATCAACGCCGACACCCTCTGGGATGATCCGCAAAAGGCTCTGGGCAACACGCTGGTCGAAAGCCGAGAGCTGATTCTGTTGCCTGGCATGGGCCAGACCGATCAATGGCCGCTGAACCCGAATGCCTCGTATGTGGGCATCGCGGCGTTCTTCCGCACCGACGTCGACAGCCGCTGGAAGGTCGCGTTCGACGCCAACACGCTGCGCAAAGACGGTATCTGGTTCTCGTCCGACGGCGTGCGCGTGCTGGTGGATAACAACTACATCCTCGCGGTGCGTGGTGTGGACGTGCTGAACAAACTCAAGACTGAAGAGCAGTTCAACAAATCCAATTCGATTCCCGAACAACCCGCCGGCAAAAGTATGACCGAGCGCGCGCAGGACGCAGCTGTCCAGCAGGTTCAGGACTCGGCCGGCAGTGCTGCCAAAAAGGCAGCCGACTCACAATTCAATTCTCTGTTGGAAGGCGCCAAATGAGTAAACAAAGCCGCGTGATGTGGTCGGAAGGCATGTTCCTTTTGCCGCAACATTTCCAATATCAGGATGAGTTTCATCAACATCAGCTTGCTGAGTCGACGCTGCGCTCCACGCCCTTTCACTGGGGCGTGCAAACGCTGGAAGTCGACGTCGAGGCGCTGGCGACAGGCTCCCTGCAACTGAAGCGTCTGAAGCTGGTGTTCCCGGACGGCAGCCTTTACGACGCGCCGCAGCACGACCCGCTGCCCGCCGCCCGCGACCTGAAAAACCTGCTCAAAGGCGGAGAAATCAAGGTCTACGCGGCGCTCAAACTGCCTGAGCCCTTTGGCCTGAATTACGTTGAAGACGGCCAGGAACAGAAGAGCGCGCGACGTTTTCGCAAACAGTTCGACACCCTGCCGGACCTCAACGAAGGCGATCTGGAAAACGAAATCACCAGCCTGCGCCTGAACGTGGTGATGCTGGTCGATGGCGACAGTCTGGATGGCTACAGCTACTGCCCGATTGCCCGACTGGCACGCAACAGCATTGGCGGCTTCAACCTGGATGCGCATTTTGTGCACCCGACGCTGCACGTGGGCACCCACGAGACGCTGGTCGGTCTCGGCAGACGTTTGATCAGCGTGCTGCAAGCCAAGAGCAAGGCGCTTTCAGGCCGCCGCCGCGAGCGTGCTGACCAGATCGCCGAGTTCGGCTCCAGCGACGTCACCTTGTTCTGGCTGCTGAATACCGTCAACCGCGCCTACCCGCAACTGGCTCACCTGCTGGCGCATCCACGCCTGCACCCGGAGCGCCTGTATCTGTTTCTGGCGGAGCTGGCGGGTGGTTTGCTGACCTTCTCGCTGGACACTCAGCTCACCGACATCCCCGATTACGATCATCAGGACCCGGCGGCCTCGTTGGTCAAGCTCGACGAACTGGTTCGTCTGCTGCTTGAAAACGTGATTCCGAACCAGTGCATCGTCATCAACCTGAGTCAGGTCCGGCCTTCCTACTGGCAGGGCCAGTTGCTGGACCCGCGTCTTACCGAAGCCGACTTTTACATCTCGGTGCATGCCGACATGCCCGGCTCCAGCCTGCTGGAACTGGTACCGCGTGCGTTCAAGGTCGGTTCGCCGGAAGACATCGAAGTGGTCGTCAACAGCGCCATGCCGGGCGTCACGCTGAACCACTCGACGCGCCTGCCAAACGCCATTCCGGTGCGCCTGGACAACCACTACTTCTCCATCGAGCCGCATGGCCGGGTGTATGAACGCATGATGGAAGCCCAGGCCATTTCCTTCTACGCGCCCAGCGCGTTTACCAATCTCAAGCTCGAACTGTTGGCGGTGCTTAAATGACTGAAGCCGTGATGCAAGGTGCCGCTACGGCCGCAACCGAAAAACCTACGCTCAAAGACCTGGTACGTGACTTCATCACCATGGCGCTGATTGTCCGTCGCGGCCGCCAAGCGATCTCGGTCACTGCCTTCGAATCCAGCGTCGATACCTTTTTCGCCAACCTGGAGCGTCAGGCGCGCAGCGCCAACTACAGCGTTGAACAGGTCAAGGACGCCCAGTACGCACTGTGCGCATTCCTTGATGAGAGCGTGCTGCGTTCGGGCGACAACGACATGCGTCGCCACTTCGAAATGGAGCCGTTGCAGTTCCGTTATTTCGGGGTTCACCTGGCGGGCGAAGGCTTCTTCGAGAAAATCGAACTGCTGCGCGCCGACGTGAAAAAGAATCTGGATGTGCTTGAGGTGTATCACCTGTGCCTGGCACTGGGTTTCGAAGGCAAATTCGGGCTGGGTCAGAAGGACCAGTTGCGCTACCTGGCCAACACGCTGGGCCAGGACATCGCACGCTACCGCAAGACGCCAAAGGCGCTGTCCCCTGACTGGGCATTGCCTGACCAGGTGTCGCAAATGCTTCGCCATGAAGTTCCGGTATGGCTTTACCTGGTGCTCATCGCCCTCGTATGCCTGGGTGTCTATCTGACGCTTGACTGGTTGCTGGGCAAAGACGTGGCCGCGTTGGCCGAACAAATCAGCCAACTGTTCAATGCTTGAGTCCCGATCAGGTAACCGAGTCAGGAAGACATGAAGACATTACTGCGCCTGTTAAAAAGTTTCTGGTTCCTGGTCCCGATACTGTGGCTGATCAGCCTGGCTGTCTGCTGGTTTTTCGCCCCAAGGATCAGTTGGCTGCAAGGCTACACGCTCGAAGCGATGGCGATCATCAGCGCCTTCTACCTGCTGCTGATCGTACTGCGCCAATACCGCCGGATTCGCACCGAACACAACCTCGAGAATCTGGTTCAGATCGAAGTTGACCGCTCGCTGAAGTCCACCGGCGAGTTCCGTGATCAGCAAGTGCTGCGCGACCGCCTCAAGCATGCCATTGCCATGCTGCGCACCGATCGCTCGGCAGGCGGTGGCGGCTCCTCGGCGCTCTACGATCTGCCCTGGTATCTGGTCATCGGCATGTCCGCAGCGGGCAAGACCTCGCTGCTGACCCGCTCCGGCCTGTCGGCCAGCATTGCCAGCAGCGCCAATGACACGGAAAGCGGCACCCAGCACTGCGACTGGTACTTCAGCCCTGAAGCCGTGATGATCGACACCGCTGGCCGCTACCTTCGCGATGATCAGTCCGCCAGCGAATTCGCGGCGTTCCTGCGCATGCTCAAAAAGCAGCGCAGCAAGGCCGCCGTGAATGGTCTGGTGCTGGTGGTCAGCCTGCCGGAGCTGTTGGCCGCCTCTTCCGCCGAACGTAACGAAATGGGTGCGCGCCTGGTCACGCGCATCGAGGAATACACCGATTGCCTGGACGCCAATCCACCGATCTACCTGATGCTGACCAAGACCGACCAACTGCCCGGCTTCAACCAGGCCTTCGACGGCATGGACCTGAACGAGCGCCAGCAGCCGCTGGGCATGACGTTCGGTCTGAACGAGATCAACACCGAAAGCCTGCGCACGGTGCTCGATCGCAAGCTGGCGAACCTGCAGGCGCATGTCAGCCGCCACGTCGATGCACAGATCATTGCGCTGGGTGCCGATGCCAACAGCGCCCTGCTGAACTTCCCCAACTACTTTGCCGAGCTGTCGACGATACTCGAGCAGTTTCTGCAGCATTTCGCGCGCAGTAACGTCAACGGTACTCAGTTGCTGCTGCGCGGCCTGTATTTCACCAGCGCCCTGCAAACCGACAAGCAACTGACACCGGTGTATGAAGACGAGCTGTCAGAGTCATTCGTCCTGCGGCCGGCGAAGCCATACGGTGCAGTGGAGGAAGAGGAAGAAGAACACCGGAAAATCAGTGATCGCAGTTACTTCATCACCGATACCTTCCGCCGCGTCATTTTCCCTGACCGTGACCTGACCCTGTACCAGTCACGGCATGGCCGCGACCGCTCGATTGGCCCGATCGTCATCGCTGCGGCGCTGTTCGCCGGGCTGGCCTTCATCGGCTGGCAGGCCCTGTCGTTCCAGAAAAACCGCGAGTGGCTGGCCAACATCAGCCAGCAGTTGCACGAACTGGAGCAGTCCCCGGACCGGGCACAACGCCTTGCTTCGGGCCAGGGCCTGGAGCTGCTGCGCAATCAGCTGGCAACCATCGAGAAATACCGCACCAAGGGCGTACCGCTGCAACTCAGCGGCGGCCTGTACCGTGGTGACGATATCTACTTCGCTACCCAGACCGCCTACTTGCAGCAACTGCGTACCCAGGCGCTGGAGCCGATCACGCTGAAACTGCAATTGCAGATGCGTGAATTCAACGAGTTCGCCAAAACCATGGACCCGCAGTATGGCTTCGGGGCCGCCCCCGCAGGTTCCGACAGCAAAACCGGCAAGGCGCGTGCGCAAGGCCGGAAACTGCTGGACCGTGGCGCTCGCAACGTCGCGGCAGGCCGTCCGACCAGCCTGAGCAGCATTCCGCGCAGCACCGGCGACGTTACCAATCGCCTGACCGGCGCCGCGAGAAACACGGCCAGCCAGACACGCAGCGAGGCCATCGCCGCACTGCGTAACCCGGCCACCGCAAACGATGCGGCCGAGCTGTCGGCCACCACGGGCGGTTTGTCGCTGTCGGAAGAGATGCTCGGACGACTCGATGAGCGGCAGGTGGCATCCATCATCGAGTCATACAACGCTCTCAAGCTTTATCTGATTCTGACTCAGCCGACCACGCACCCGGAAACCGAGTTCGTCAACGCGGCGTTGCCGGTGGCCTGGGCGGATATTTCCAGCGAGGCCAATCCGATCAGCGACGACGTCATCGAGGATAACTCGCCGGTTTACGTACAGTTGCTGAAGAACGGCGACGCGCCGGCCATGCCACGCAATGAGCAGTTGATCGACGAGACCCGCAAGAGCCTGAAGTTTTTCATGATCTCCAGCTCGCTGGTGGACCGTGAATACCTGCGTCTGCAACTGGAGTCCAGCCGTCAGTTCCCGGCTATCGGCCTGAATGATCTGGTGCCGATGCCGGGTCGTCAGTTGCTGTACGGTTCGGAAGCCGTGCCTGCGATTTTCACCCGTCAGGGCTGGGAAGAGTTCGTGAAGCCCGAGCTGATCAAGCTGGTGTCCGGCAATCTGCGTAACGAATCGGACTGGGTGCTCGATGGTGAAGGCGGCGACAGCGTGGTGCAGAAAGCCAACTTCGTCCGAGAGTTCATGTCCCGTTACAAGCGTGACTACACGAAGGTCTGGTACACCATGATCGACAGCGTGGGCGTGCGTCGCTTCAGCGACATGGCCAACGCCACACAGCAGTTGTCATTGCTCAGTGACGTGCGCAATTCGCCGGTCAAGCTGCTGTTGGCCTCAGTCAACGACAACACGCAATGGGACGTCCCTGCAGTTCGCGAGGCGCAACAGACCGGGGTCAAGCGCGACGATGGCTTCTGGGGCAAGGTCACCGGCATCTTCGACAACAAGGAAGCGGCGGCCAGCGTACTGGTCTCGCCGCTGCCTGCGGTGGATGACGGCAGTCTGGCCAAGCGTTTCGAACCTGTATCGCGGGTTTTCGCCACACAGAACGCCGAAGGCGCCGACAGCACCATCATGGATCGCTACCTGGCAGCGCTGCGCAAGCTCAAAGTGCGGATGAACAACATCCAGCGCTCGCAGGATGTCGGCAAGAGCAGCAAGCAGTTGATCAGCGAAACCCTCGAAGGGCAGCCGAGCGAAGTCACCAACGTGCGTAACTACGTTGAAACCACGGTCGATACCAGCCAGGGCGGGCTTTCCACTTCACTGCAAAGCCTGTTCAGCCTGCCGATTCAGTTCGCCTGGGAAACGCTGCGTGATCCGGCTGGCGAGCAGATCGCCAAAGCCTGGGCCAAACAGGTCGCCAAGCCCTGGGAGCAGGTCATGGCTCACCGGTACCCGATTGCTGCAGACAGCCGCAACGAGGCCTCGGTGAAAGACCTGCAGCGCTTCGTCGACCCGGAGTCGGGCCTGCTGCCCAACTTCAAACGCAATGAAATCGGCAATCTGTCCGATGGCGAAGGGCTCGGCATGGGCAGCGGGGCCAAGGCGGCACCGCTGGTCAACCCGAAAATGGTCAGCAACATCGACAAGGCCAGTTCGCTGGGCGAAGTCATCGCCAGCCTCTCGGACCGCGACAACGGCTTCGAGATCATGCTTGAGCCGTCGGCCTACTTCACCGATATCATCTTCACGCTGGATGGCCAGGAGCAGCACTACCGCAACGGCAAGACCAGCTGGAGCCGCTTCTCGTGGCCTGGCACTACCACAGCGCCAGGCGCACGCCTGGATGTGGTCACCCTGTCCGGCGAACGCATTACCGTGTTCGACTACACCGGCCGCTGGGGCCTGCTGCGCATGAACGACAGCGCACGCGTCGCTGACCTCGACGGCATCCAGCAGCGATTCAGCTGGAACACGGCCAAAGGGCCGGTCAGTCTGGTGGTACGCAACTATGGCGGCGTGAAGCTGACCGACCTGGCCAACGTCAAGGCGCTGAGCGCGCTTAACGCAACCGATGGGCGGAGCAAGTGAGGATGCACATGCTGGATCTGGAGGGCGGTCGATGATTGGCTGCTTCGGAAAAGTGCCCGCGAGCGCAGATTTCGTCAGCCTGCATGGTGCCAGCGACGATGTCTGCGAGTTCGATGCATGGCTGCAGGGCGCACTCGCCGACATGCAGCACCGCGAAGACTGGCGCACGCTATTCGACCGATTGCCCGTGTGCTTTTTCAGCTACCGGGCACGCAGCGGCAACTGGCTGGTGGGCGGTTTGATCAGCTCCCGGGACTCAAGCGCTCGGCGTTATCCGTTCTTCATCTTTCAAACGGTGAAGTCCAGTGACGCCGGGCTGTTTGTGAACCCGTTCACCCTGAGCGAACTGTTCGCCGGGCAGATCAAACCGCTGCTGCACATGGCCGCGCAAGGCGAAAGTACGGCGGTGCTGTTCGAACGCATCAGGGCCTTGCGACCGCTGCAAGGGCAGGACTTCGAGCTGTTCAGGCGTGTGCATGAGAAGTTTCTGGTGAACTTCACCCTGCGTGACATCGCGACCTCGCTGGAAAGCTCCTACCCGGAGTTCATCAGCAACGCCGTGCTCACCCGGCTGCAGGCGCTGAGCCGCCCGTCGTCCAAGGCACCCGTTGGTATTTCGCTGCCACTGCCGGCAGAACGAGGCTTGAAGAACCCGACAGCCGATCTGTGGGTCAACTGGCTGACACGCATCGAGCCTAACCGGGCGGTGCCGCAGATCAGCATTCTGGCGGATGATTTCATGCGCCCCCGGCTGTTCTGCTTTGCATCCCGCAACACCTCCGGCGTATATCGGGTGGTGACGGGCGTGAGTGAGCATTCGGAGAGTTATGACGTACTGGCACCCTTCGACGCGTTCGACGAACACCACCGAGGCCATGTGTTTCCAGACATTGACCGCCCTCTTTATGACGTTATCGACCGCTTTGTCGATGTGCTGGATTTGAAGCCCGTATGAACAAGATCAAATACTACTTTTTGCGCTACCAGCCCTACGTTCTAGGGGTCTGCTTTTTCCTGGCGATCTTCATCGTCTGGAGCATCGGCCGTGCCCTGGGCTTCAGCTCGATGAACAGCCTGCTGACGGGGATCGGCCTGTTTCTGCTGTTGTCGGCAGCCTATGTGCTGTTGCTGTACCGAGGCGTATCACAGCACCAGAACCTGGAAGGCCTGCTGCGTGACGACGCCGATCAGGCGGTGCTCAACGCCAGCCCGGCAGACCGTGAAGAAGTCAGCCTGCTGCGCGAGCGCCTGCTGCAAAGCCTTGAGCGCCTGCAGAGCAACAAGCCGAACGGCAGCAACTCCAAGGACGCGCTCTATGCTCTGCCCTGGTATCTGGTGGTCGGTCAGCCCGCAGCGGGCAAAAGCACCATGCTCTATCAGTCGGGCCTCAACTTCCCCTACGCAGAGCGCGAAGGCGCACGCGTGGCCGGGTTGGGTGGCACGCGCAATTGTGACTGGTTCTTCAGTTCGGAAGCCGTGCTGCTGGACACGGCCGGTCGCTACATGAACGATCAGGAAGAAGCCGGCAAATGGCGCGCTTTTCTGCAATTGCTGCGTCAGCACCGCCAGCGCAGACCGCTCAACGGCCTGATTGTCACCGTCAGCATTCATGACATCCTGCAATCCTCGGTGGAGGATCAGGAGCGCATCGCCAAGCGCCTGCGCGAACGCATCCAGGAAACCCACGCGCTGCTGGAAGTGCGTCTGCCGGTGTATCTGGTGTTCACCAAGTGCGACCTGGTCCCGGGCTTCGTGCCGTTCTATCGCCAGCTCGACGATGTGGCGCGTGGCGAAGTGATGGGCAAGACCTTCCCGCACAAAGGCTTCGAGCAAGCCGACTGGGGCCAGCGCTTCGGTGTGGCGATGGAAGAACTGATCAATTACTGGAAACAGATCGCCAACCAGCAATTGGTGCTTCAGGACATCCAGGTCACTCGTCAGGACACTGCGGTGTATCGCTTCCCGCTGGAGCTGGAAGCCTTGAAACCGCGCCTGCTCCTGTTCGTCGATGCTCTGCTGCGCGCCAACCCGTATCAAAGCGCCGAGATGCTGCGCGGTTTCTACTTCACCAGCGCACTGGACGCCGATCAGCCCGAGATGGGCGGACACACCCGCCAGGTCACCGAACGATTCCAGCTGGAAAGCGAGCAGGAAGCTGTCGATGGCAATGTCCAGCCGCACCCGCTGTTCATCAACAGCCTGTTCCGCAAGGTGATCATCCCCGATCAGCATCTGGTGGCGCTGTACACCACCAACCACCGCGAGCGTCGCCGCAAGGCCGCCTGGATCGGTGGCGCAAGCCTTGTGGCGTTGCTGCTGTGCAGTCTGTGGGGCTGGTCGTACTGGAACAACAAGGACAACATCCAGTCCATCTCCAGCGAACTCGCTCAGGCCGCAGCCGAGGACAGCAAGGCCACCGGGCAGTACACCGAGTGGCAAACGCTGGATCGCATGCGCTTCTGGACCTCGCTTTACTACGACCGTCATCACGACGAGGGCGTACCACTGCGCTTGCGCCTGGGTCTTTACCGGGGCTATGACGTCGAGCCGCTGCTGCGCACGCGTTACTTCAACCGTCTGGAAACGGTGATGCTCAAACCGACCGCAGACAACCTGACGCGCTCGCTTTACCTGCTGACCACGATCAAGGTCTACCAGCGTAATGCCAAGGACCTGATGCCGGTCACCGGTGTGGACAGTGTCGAGCCCAAGGCGCTGCCGCCAGATAACCGCGCACAATCCATCGCGGCCTTCGGCAAGGCCACGCTGGACACTTACGTGATGTTGTCGCGCGCCCAGCGTGAAAAGGCTGACCCGGCGTTCCTGAAAGCGAAGATGCCTGATTACTGGTATCCGGCCATTGCGCGTCAGACCGGCAAGACCATCACCGCGAATGCCGAGGCAGGCTCCAATCAGGATTACGAGTACGCCAGCCGACAGATCAACTTCTACAGCGATCAGATTCACGAACTGGACGTGCCGCGTATTCTCGACAACGCATTTCTGACATCCAGTTCGCGTAATTACATCAACAGCCTGTTGACGCAGTCGTTGAAGGCTATCGAAACGATCACGCTGGAATCGGACACGCTGTTTGCCTTTGGTCGTGCCGATTTCCAGAGCCTTAAAACCGAAGGTCAAAATCAGCTGAGCGCGATCGCCGGCAAGCTGTTGAATACACCGAACATCGGCAAGATCGTGATTGCAGGTCACGCCGACCAGTTGGGCGACCCGCAAAGCAACATGCAGGTGTCCAAACAGCGCGCGCAGACCATCAAGACCTACCTGGTCGGCAAGGGCGTGCCCGCCGAGCTGGTGGACGCGGTCGGTGAAGGCAGCGAGAAGCCTCTGGTCAAATGCGACATGCAGCAACCCAGAGCGCAGTTGATTCAGTGCCTTGAGCCGAATCGACGCGTGGAGATCGAAGTACGCGCGCTCAATTGATCGCGCGTTGGCAAGCAAACCGAAGCCCGGGTTGTCCCTATGAAACCTTGGCCGTGGCAAGAGAACCTTTCTTGATCGTTTCAGGAAGGTTAATCAAAAGGGCCGTGTTCTGTCCGCAGACGCCACGGCTTTAAATGAAGAAGGAGAAGCAGAAAATGGCATTTGACGCATACATCCAAATCGATGGCATCCCAGGCGAAGTTCTGGACGACAAGCACAAGGACTGGATCGAAGTGTTGGGCTACGAGTTTGGCGCTACCCAGGCCACCTCGGCGACCGCAAGCTCTTCGGGCGGTGCTTCGTCCGAGCGCGTTGCACTGAGCGACTTCAGCATCCGCAAGTCTGTGGACAAGGCATCCGCCAAGCTGTTCGAAGCGTGCTGCAAGGGCACTCACATCGCCAAGATCCAGCTGAACGTCAACCGTGCAGGCGGCGACAAGCTGACCTACCTGACCATCAACCTGGAAGAAGTGGTTGTGTCTTCCGTGAAGGCGGTTGCTGGCGGTAGCCAGAAAGGCGAAGACAACGCAGTCAGCGATCTGCCGATTGAAGAAATCAGCTTCAACTTCGCTCGCATCAAGACCACCTACACCCAGCAGAGCCGTTCCGATGGCCAGGGTGGCGGTAACGTCACTGGCGGCTGGGACCGCACTGCGAACAAAGTATTCGCATAAGTCCGTGACACATCGGGTCGCGCAAGCGGCCCGTCTTCAACACCGTGTCTGCCCAGGCACGGTGTTCTTTTATCCTCTGATCAGAGTTGACTATGTCTGAATTTCTCAACGACCTTTCGCTTGCCGATCTGACGGCACCCATCAACGGGGGAAGTGGCGAGGACCTGAGCTTTTCCACCCTGTTCGATCAGGTCAAGGAAGCTCGTCGAGCAGACCCCGACTACCTCACCCAAGGTGACTGGCAAACCGATCTCAAGTCCTCGGACTGGGAACAGACCATCACGTTGGCCGCACAGGGCCTTGCCGAACAAAGCAAGGACCTGATGCTCGTCGCCTGGCTCAGCGAAGCCCTGGCGCACAAATACCACTTTGTCGGCATCACCTTCGGCCTGACCGTGGCCGAACGGATCCTGCAAACTTTCTGGGACGATCTGTACCCGTCTCTGGAGGATGGCGTAGAAGAACGTGCCGCCCGCCTGGCCTGGCTGAAAACCACGCTGACCGAAGTCGTCGGCGGGCTGCCGATCACGCAGGGGCAGAACTTTGGCCTGTTGCGCTACGACGAGTCGCGCCATGTTGAAAACCTCGCGCTGCAAAACCCCAAGGCCATGCAGTCCGCTGTTGAAGAAGGCAAGATCAACGCCGAAATCTTCCAGCGCTCGGTGGTCCTCACCGACTCGGATCATCTGCGCCTCAAGGCCAGCGAAATCGCCGCCAGCCTGTACTCCTGCCAGCAACTCCAGGCCACTGCCGATACCCTGTTCGGCCGCGACGCGCCGAGCCTAGTCACCCTCAGCGACATCCTGCAACGCGCCGGGCAACTGACCGAAAAGCTGCTCAAGGACCGCGGCATCGAACTGAGCCCCGCCCCCGCCACCGCTCAGGCCGCCCCCAAAACCGTCGTCGACCAACCCGCAGGTGCCGTAATGACCCAGGCCAGCCAGGACAGCGCGTCCGCACCACTGCGCACCACCCCGACCACACGCGACGAAGCCTTCACCATGCTCGCCGGCATCGCGCAGTTCTTCAAAAACACCGAGCCGCAAAGCCCCGTCCCGTACCTCATTGAGCGCGCCATCAAGTGGGGCAACATGCCGCTGGAAGGCTGGCTGAACGACGTCATCAAGGACAGCAACGTCGTGGACAGCATTCGCGATGTGCTGGGTACGAAAGAGCCTAAGCAGTAAGGGCAGTTCGTAGGATCGGTCTGTATGAACGTGCGTACAGACCGTCGGGAAATGCACCACGAGGCGAGTCTGTCTGTACGACTGACGTGCCCATGATTTACCCGTATTTTGTGTCGTACCCAGCGCAGCAACAGGGAACGACCATTCACGTGATTCACATACATCAGGGATTAGAGAATGAACACGTCAGACCCGGTAAACGCATCAGGCCATTACAGCGACAAATTGAAAGAACGCTTCGCCTTTTTTGAAGCGCACGGCGGCCCAAGCGCACCGGGGTTCAGACCTGCGCTCAAGCAACTGCCCTTTCTGAAAAAAGTGAAAATCAACTTCAACTTCTTCGCGTTCTTTTTTGGGCCGGTTTACCTGTTCATTCTGGGGCTATGGAAGAAGAACCTGTGCATTATCGCGATCATGATAGTGGTTTCTGTCGCGCTGAACATCGTGATGGACATGTTTGAGTTCCGCTACGCCAAGGAGGCGAGTTCTGCGCTGGGGTTTGCGTTTAATTCGCTGTATGGCCAGTTGACCAATTACGCGTATTACCTGAAGGAAGTGAAAGGCGAGCAGGGCTGGAATCCGTTTGAGGGGTTGCGTTGGTGAGGCGCGAAGCGCGTCAGCTGAAGGGTAACGCCGGAAGCGCGGCTATTTGTTGAACTGGATAACTTGAATCTTCCCGTTCTCCACATTCACCGAGTAGGTCACACCATTCCAGCAACCTGCGATGACCTGAGCGTTGTCATCGCAGTGAAGACTCGTAAACGGCTTGTCCGCCTGCGCACCGTGAGGGCTTTCCTCGATCTGCCAGAGCACTTCGCCAGCCATCGAGACAGCAAAGATGTTCCGGTTGAAGCCCTCGCCCGGCGGGGATTCAAGCCTGATTAGCACCATCCCCTGAAACAGCAGAAACGTGTCCGCCGGGTAAGGAAGGCAGACTCGCTGACTTTCTATCCAGAGATTCCCGTTCTCGATCCGACAATGATGAGAGCTCATGACTCAGCCTTCAAAGCCATCAACATAAAGCGCCTCATAACGCGTCATCGTATCGATGAGCCGCTGCCGCAGATACCCATTCGTATGCCCCAAGGCAGCCAGGATCTGCGCCGACTCAAACAGATAAGACGCTCGCTTTGCCTTCTTCCAGGTGGCCGGCGCTGACTGGAGATTAGTGATGCGATCACACAACTTGACCGACGCAGCTTCTTTGGAATGACTGGCGATCCCGGCGAAATAAAGCGCTTCGGAAAACGGCACGATCAGGTTCTTGCTCAGGCACGCTACCGCTGAGGCGACCTCGACACCAAATGCTTCCGCCAACTCATCCTGAGTCACCGGCGTATCCTCCAGCACGTCGTGCAGCAACGCTGTGGGCAAGGCGATTTCAAGCGCGCCCACGGATTCTTCGCGATGGGCGAAGATCAACTCGTTGGCGACCATCGCCACGTGGGTGGTGTAAGGAAGGTCCGAGCCTTTCATTTTTTGGCCGACGTGGGCATGGGATGCGAATAGCCAGGCTTTGTTGTAGAGCTGTTGCGGGCATGATTTGGGCATTTGGGTCAGATTCCTTGAGACGCGATATAAGTCAGGAGCTGTGAGCTGATCCTCATGTAATCCATGCGTTGAAGTAGCTGCGCGGAAGGTGCGGGCAGCAGGTGATCGTAGCGCTCAACATAGTGGTCGAGCATGTCGTTGGGGCTTCTCAAGTCGATCATGGGTCCTTCCAGGATAATCTTTCAGGGTGCAGAGCAGTATGAAAGCTGCTACCTGGTGCCCGAGTCTATACCGCTTGTTAACGGCCAAATAGCCGTTCCCCGCTTTGCTCCTGGCTTCTGGATCAAAAAATCATCCCGCTCTCTCCTGCGGCATGTCGTGGCGAAAGCATCTGCAGCAATGAGATCTGTGTGGAAAAGATCAAAGCTGGCTTTGTCGATCTCGTAATACTCCTCATAATCGATCAAGCCATTGCTCACCGGGAACGATAAATAAAAACGGCCGGAGGTTTCCTCGGTGCCCAAGGAGAGCATGAGGTCGCGATTGAAAAAAGTGTCGTTAAATTTCATATGACTGCTTTAGAGCCTTAATCATTCAACCTCATAGATAAAGCCTATCAATTTGTGCAAAAAGCGCCTACAACAAGCTTCATTTTCTGCCATTCTTACGAATAATTAACTATAAAGATAAAATCATTATGGACGTCACCACTTGATAGACTATGCCCAAAAATCAAAGCATTAGCTGTCAAAGAAAAATAAATGTAAGGCCGCTGCAATTTAAAGTTCACTTCCCGTCTACCTGCATACAATATTCTTGGTCGCCCACCATCTTGCAGGGCCAGCCATCGTTAATGTAACGCGTCGGCTTAAAACAAACTCGCTCATCGTTCACCCAAAATAATTGCCATACCGAACCAGAAACAAGCAATTTTGGACACGGCGTATAGTCTCTAGCAAGCAATACAATAGTAGTCAATACAGCTATGGAGGGCACACCATAAATTATTGTCTTGACAGAAATCTTGAGCATCAAACTTTGGAAAGCGTCCAGGAAAGAATTATTTGGAGGATCAAATTTTTTCCCTGTCCATACGGCTATAGAGCCTCCAATTATGATTAGCAGCACGGCGGGCGGAACCATGAGTAGGCAGAACGCAAGGTAAGGAGTTTCTACCACTGGTGCATTTCTATATATACGCCCGTAGAGAGGGAGTACATGTTCCCACATCCAGTAAACTGAAAAAACACCGACCAATGTCATGAAGAAAACGAATACCGCCGCTCCAAACCTGAACAGTGCAGGTGACATAGAGCCTCCCCCCATCTGAATCATCGCTTAACGAATGGATCTTGGTATAAGATGCCTGTGGGCAACTTTACTTTTAGCCCATTAGCTGATTGAGACGCTATATAGCTCACATCCATAATGGCTCGAGCCAGCTCGTAGTCCGTATCTTCAAACTCCTTAGCTCCTAGAGCGCCAAGTGACAAATCATGAAGCCTCGACTTGTCTTTCTCAACCCCCTCAAAAACCGCCTTAACATAGATGAGTTGATTAATTACCGATGTATAAATTGGAAACTGGGGATTACGAGCGCACCGATCCTTAGCAAGTAGAAGAGCGTGATTTACATACTCAAGCGCAGTATTAAATATCATAGCGCACCCCATTAAATGAAGTTTATTGATCCGAAACCAAATCTCTAATAGTCCCTGGCTTGACAACAACGTGACACACCCATGAGAACCACTCCGAGAGCCCATTTTACCTATGTACACCTCAGTATCCACTGGAGTTTTCATATTGAAAACTCTATGCCTGCTTTTAACATCATCAGAGACCTATACGAACCATCATTTATCTAGCATTCCTCGACTGCCTCTCTGCTTTTCATTTTCCCTTTTATCTAAAACCAGAAGAATTCAAGGTTTATCGGAAAGCATAAAAACATCTTCGCCTCACTGTGTAACCACTTAGAAACCACGCTGTACAATTACCTAATCATGGAACTTTCAGTCCTTAGCCATCTTGGCCGCCAACATTTCGTAAGCTTCCGTTTCTCGTGCTTCTATGAGTTCTATATAGAAATCTGTGTAAGCAGCCTCCAAATTTTTATATGACTGTAAACTTGTCTCAGTGAAAAGCTTGTAACCTGGAATATCTCGCGGCTCAACCATTTCAGTGATTTGGCCTCGCTCTGCTCGGGAAAGCAAATCCTCAAGATCCAATAGCAATATTGAAGCATCAGGATCGCGATGTTTATAAAATTCAAGTTTGTCACGAAGCGTTGTGGCTGCCATTCTCAAAGCTTCAACATCCATAATATTACTCCTATTTGCTATAGCGCATGTTATCCTGGGCATTAGCTAATTCTCACCAGTGCATATAATATATATCCCAGAAAGCAGGTCATGCAGCATCAAGATAGCAAGGCACGTACGCCACACAAAGCAAAATCTAAATGCCCGTGACACTCACCTTCACTCCTCGCCCATTTCCCTTTTCAACTTGCGTAACAAAGGAGTCTCTCCACCAGTCAGCTCAATCCTGAACTCTGCGAAAGCATGCTCAAGATGAGGATATTGTTGCAAGCCTTCTTCGGTAAATAGGTAACGCCCCGGAATGTCTCGCCACTGCAACTTAACTGTTATCATGCCAGATTCGGCCAGCTTCATCAGTGGTTCGATCTCAGCTCGAAGCTTTTCAACAGCGGGATCTGACTTTCTCAAATCTTCGATCACGTCACGCAGCTTTTGCGTTTTTTTCTTAAGATATTCAGCATTCATAGTAATGACTTTGGCAGCAGCTGGATAGACGAAGGGACGAAGGAAAGCAGACATCTGCGACCGGCCTCAAGAGCGAAAATTGCAAATTTTTTCGCTCTTGGCAAGCGTAATAAAATTTATCTCTCAAGGACGCCACAACCCTTCGGGAAGCTTAAATTTCAGTCCATTCGCTGATTGATTAGCTATGTAATAAACATCCATTAATGCTCGCACCAACTCGCAATCAGCATCTTCAAACTCTTTCGCCGCAAGAGCTCCAATGGAAAGCTTATGAAGTCTAGATCTATCTTTCTCAATACCATAAAAAACAGCCTTTACATATAAAACTGGTTTATAACTGTGGCATAAACAGGAAATGAAGGATTGCGTTTTATCCGTTCTCTAGTCAGATCGATAGCATAATCTATAAACTCTATAGCAGTATTAAACTTCATAACCCGCCCGCGCCCATTAATTTAAGCGCTTTTTTTGGACTGAAAGTCATTTGCTTTCCATGCGTTTGACTAGGGATTATCGAAAGGAGAAGAAACGTCTTCGCTTTACCGTTTCAGCCTCGAAAGGACGGTACGCTGCACTACCCTCTACTGAAGAGACTTTCGACGCTTAGCCATCTTGGCTGCCAACATCTTATACGCATCTGTTTCGCGCACCTCTGAAAGTTCAAGACAAAAATCAGCGTAGGCCTTTTCCAAATCCCCATAAGCTTGCAAGTTCGTTTCGGTAAAAAGCTTGTATCCTGGTATATCTCGTGGCTCAACCATTTCTGTTATTTCGCCTTGCTCTGCTCTGCAGAGTAGCATATCAAGGGTCAACAATAACATTGAAACATCAGGGTCGCGTTGTTTATAAAACTCAAGCTTGTCGCGAAGCATTATCGCTGCCACTCTTAAAGCTTTAACATCCATATTATGTCACTCCTAATTGCCTCTGGTGCAGGTTATCTTGGGCGCAGATCATTAGCTGTGAGCTACCTGACTTTTCCAAACACGCCCCATAATATTTTACTAATCTCATGAAGCCTAACATTAAGCTCTGCTATTTTTCCAGCATCGCCACGATCTACATGTACATTTGAAAAACCAGACTTGCTACCCGCCACCGTTTATATAGAGGCGACCTGCACCCACTCATCATCATTAATCATTTCAGGGCCAGCAGAAAGCTTATGCAGTACAGCATCTATTCCAGAGTTGAAATTCAAACACCCCTCAAAATGATAAATCTATTTTAACTCTGTAAGTAATGATATCAGATAGGATTCTTTCATCTTCCTCTTCACTTAATAGATACGGAAAGCCCGATCACTTCAACACCCGGACTCATCCAAGGATCTTGACCAAAATCTGCTTTATATCTGCGCCATCCATGTAAAATCCACCTTGATTTTCTAATGCCCCCCCTTATACAACAGCTCCGGCAGGAATCTTTACTGTGTGCACGGCATCGGCGGAAGTCATCTGCGTCATCAGGCGCCTCGGCGGTTGGGATTAGATACTCCGCCAAATTGGACAGTCTTCTTCAGATTTCTTCTAAGAAACAGCCGGATTATTACTTACCCCCTCTGGCTTAGAGAACATCTTAACCTATAAATGCTCCGGCGGCCTCGAACCTATTAAACAGCTCATGCCGATCAACTTGGTATATCGCCACCAATGTACAGCACGCATTTAATTTCACTGCCACTTTGTTCAATTACTATTTTTGATTTCTCTCTGCACGAAGTATCTTTAGAAGTGGAGGTTCCCCACCCGTAATCTCAATTGAAAATACAGCATATGCCTCTTCCAATTCTCTGTACTCCTGAAGTCCGTTTTCAGTAAAACGATAACGCCCCGGAATTTTACCCCATTGTATGGGCGATATAATGCGCCTTGATTTTGCCAGTTCCAGCAATGGTCTTAAATCATCATAGAGACGCGAAGCCTCATCATCCTTTAAAGCATATTCCTTTAATTTTCCCTCTAAAACTTTCGCTGAAAATTCGATTTTATCTATATTCATTTCTAGTTTCCTATTGTCCCAATTCTTACGGCTGGAGCCCAGCCCCCACGATCAGGCACCACATATTGTATTGCTCCGGCAGAGCGTTTAACTAGACCTCCTAACTCGCTTGTAGGAGCGACCTCACTGACGTAAACCTTAGTAATATTTAGCGGTTTTATTTCGTATATGCCATATGTAACACCTTCACTCCCCAAGGGAAGCCCAAAATAATCAGCCAACGTCTTATCGGAGGCTGATGCCTTCATTAACTCCTTACGTGTTGTAAAATAAGGCGAGTATTTTGGAGAATCCCCGCCTTCGGCAACTATTTTTACCAATGGCTCCTCTATGAACTTCACAGAAGGAAGAGTTTTTCCGGAAGCAAGCTGTCCTGCTGCTCTGGCGTATAGAAGCTCTTCAGAAGCATCAGGGGCTGACCGTGCAAGAGCATCATAATAAGCCCTTCCTTCTGCCGTACCGAGATACGCATCTATCTCACTTGTTTGAACACCGTGTGTTTCAAATGTACTAAATTCTTTAATCTGCTGTTCTACCGATACAAACTCTGGATCTTGCTTAGCGTAATACTCACGCATTGTCTCGGATTCAGCCTTAGACAACGGCGCCGGCTCATCTACCCGCAACTCAGGCTCGGCCAATAGCCTGCGCTCATTACGCGCCAACCAATTCGCGAACTGCTTGTTTGAAATCTCCGCCTGAAGCTTGGTACTGCGCGCTGCGATGCTATCCATACTGCCCATAAGGCCTGCCTTGACCTGCCCACGTGTCCAGTACGTCACGATGGCGGTGAAGAGCAGCAGTACGAGTTGCTCCTGACCTTTGGCCAGTTGCTGAGCGGCACGATCAATGCGCTCCTGCATTACGTATGCCGAACCCCCGGTAGGGTCGAGGCCCTCGGGTTTCAGGCCTTCGTCAGCATGCCAGGCGGTAGCAAAGCCTTCCTGCAGGGTTGCAAGGCAAGCGGGTAGGCCTTGGTAGAAATACTCAGCGATAGATGCAAGGCCAAGCGTCAACAGGATCAGATTGCCAACCTGTAGCCCGATACCCGCCCCCGCTGCTGCTACCGGCACGGCGCCTACACCAAAGAAAAACGACCCGGCAACGCCGCCAGCAATGGTGCCGACCGCAACGCTGCCGCCCAGAATCATCGCCACTTCTTTGACCAGTTGCAGCAGTACCGGGAGGATCTGTTCGATCTCGATAGACGCCCACTTGCGCTTGAGGTCTGACTCGACAATATCGCGGGAGAGCCTCATGGCTGCTTTCACCGAATCGATGCGATTGCTGCCCATGTAGCCGAATGCTTGAGTCGCGGCGGTACTGACGCGCCGAGTGAAGCCATTCCAGCTGTCATGAGCGCTCTGCAGCCCATCGCTGTAGCCTTGGTTTAGCGTATTGAATTTATCATCGAGGTTTCGCTCGATGTCATCCCAGCTAGGAACATTGGCTAATAGGTCCATTTACACGTCACAGTCCTGGGTTGAAGGAAGCTAGCACCGGTGCCTTGCGTGACCACGAATCAGCTTGGGCTGAGCAGTGCGTATGTCGCCTGTCAGACCTGAATGTTTGAGCTGAATTTCAAGACGAGCTTATTTTTCTCATCTGCGAAACAGACTGCAATGATGCCGTTAAGCCATCAATCAGTCGAGTCTTCACTTAAACCATTGTGAATACTGAGTATTTACCCATTAACAAGTATCTGGGCTCGGGGCAATCAAAACACCCATAGATAGCGTGTCTTCATCAGAACCATAGCCAACGCCTGAGCCGCATGGTTGTGGTTGACACGGCGCAGCACCACGGTGTTTCCTTTCATACTTTAAGATAAGAACTGTAACGGTTTTGTGAGAGATGTAGGGTATTTTTACTGAGCTAGTGGCACTTTCACACTAATTTATGGTCGCACGCTGCAGTATTTGCGAGATGTGGAATGCGTCTGTAGCCCTGGTCCTACGAGATTTTCGGAGGTTTAGGGCGCGATCCACATCCGTGGTTAATGTCAATCCAATGCCCTAAATGATTGATACTTAAGCACCAGACCTAAGCCGTGACTTGTCAGTTCGTAATCGTTAGCCGCTAAACCCGGCGGTGCTGGCCTCCCTGCCCTCAAGGAGATATACATGTTGATGGACCTTGCCGCGATGCTTTCGCCGCAGAACCGGCGCCTTTTCAAATTCAAGAACCTCGCCAATCCTGAGCAGGAACTGCTGCTGGAGTCCTTCCGAGGGACTGAAGGTCTTTCGCGTGCGTACCAATTTGATCTGCTATTGGTGTGCCAGGACTCCGGGGTCGAGCTGAAGTCGATGATGGGCCAACATGTGGTCATCGAGATCGAGCTAGCCGATGGCTCGCCACGCTACATCGCTGGCTATCTCACGCGCTTTGCTAGCGGCGGCAGCGACGGCGGCATGGCCAAATACACGGCAACGCTCAACCCTTGGTTCTCGATGCTGAAGAACCGCTTCGACACGCGTATCTTCCAGGGGAATACGGTTGAGGAAGTCGTTACCCAAGTGTTCGCGATGTGTACCGCGTTCTCCAAGCATGAGTTTCGCCTGAGCAAGCCTCTCAAGCGCTATACCTACATCACCCAATACCGCGAATCCGACTTCAACTTCGTCCAGCGCCTGCTGGAAGAAGAAGGGATGTTCTATTACTTCGAGCATACCGCCGAAGGCCACACCATGATCATCTGCGACGACTCCACCACGCTGGTGCCGTTGCCGGAACAGCCTCAGATACGCTTCCATTCGGCATCTGTTACCGAGACAGCCGACTCCATCACCGATTGGAACGGCGACCGCAGGCTGCAATCAGGAAAAATGGCGGTTCAGACGTTCGACTATCGTCAGCCTAACAACAGGCTGCCAGTGACCATGAACAGTCTGAACCAGCAGGGTGACGTTGAGAACTTCGAGGTGTACGACTTCCCCGGCCAGTACACCCATGGCACTTATGATGAAGGTGAGGCGTTGTTGCGCTTGCGCGTTGAAGCGCTTGAGTTGAGGGGCAAGAGCTTTCGAGGGGCCAGTAATTGTCGCGCCATGAAGCCTGGCTATACCTTCGAACTGCTGCAGCATTACGACCACGATCAGGGCTCGCCTGAAGATCGTCAATTTCTGCTCGTTCTTATTGATAGCGAAGGCCACAACAATTACCTGAACGGCCAGCAAGCCAGTTACCGGAACACCTTCTCCTGCGTACGCAAGAAGATAGTTTTCCGCCCACAGCTCACCACCAACCGCTCCGTCATTTCCGGTCCGCATACCGCTATCGTTGTGGGCCCGCCCGGAGAAGAAATCTTCACAGACGAACTGGGTCGCGTGAAGATTCAGTTCCACTGGGACCGCAAAGGCGAGCACAACGACAAAAGCTCCTGCTGGGTCCGCGTCGCTCAATCCGGCGCAAGTGGCGGTTTTGGTAGCATCCAGATCCCGCGCGTTGGTGACGAGGTGGTGGTCGTTTTCCTTGATGGCAACCCTGACCGTCCGCTCGTCATGGGCAGTCTGTACAACAGCCAGAACACGCCGCCGTGGTCGCTGCCTGCCAACAAGACCCAGAGTGGTTTCCTGACGCGTTCGGCCAAGGGGGATGGCGGTACGGCCAACTTCTTCCGCTTTGAAGACAAGGCCGGTGCCGAACAGGTGATCATGCATGCCGAGCGCAACATGGACACCGAGATCGAGCTGGATGAGACGCATGACGTGGGTAATAACCGCAGTGTGACTGTCGGCGGTAAGAATACGGAAATTATTCAGAACGACGCTTTGCTCAAGGTAGAGCAAGGCTCATTGACGATTACCGTCGACAAGCAGTCTATCGACATTACGGCCATGACGGAGATCACCCTCACTGTAGGTACCAGCAGCATTACCCTCAAGCCGAGCAGCATCGAAATCAAGGGCGACGAAATAAAGGTTCTCGGCAAAAACACCTTTGTCGAAGGTGACCGTGTCGATATCAATATCGAGAAATCCTGAGATGGTCAGAACCAGCCTTTATGACCGTATTTCAGAAAAGCGTCTAGCCGATGAGGCTTTGGCGCGTGAAAAAGAATTACACGCAGCAAGTGCTCCGCCGATCGTTCCCGAGCCTGAGCCAGTGCCGGTTTTACCGCTCGAATTGACACGCAATGAGATTACGGTTGCCGGGCTGAAACTGGTAATGCCGCAGCGGGTGAACTTTCAGGAGATCAGCATCACCCTTGAAAAGGATGGTCACCCCATCACGCTCACCATCACGCGGCGACCAGTGCGGGATGATCTTACGCTGAACCGCTATACGGGCCTCTATTTGGCAAACCTGCGTGAGAGACACCCTGATATCGATACTGTGCGGCAGCGAGATTGCTTGCTGGCGGGCAATGCGGCTGTGGCTCTCGACTATCTACTCACCTCCAGGCAGGGGCTTACTCACGGCAGAGCTATCAACGCGATCACCACTGCCGAAAATGGAGATAAGCAATGGCTTTGCATCTCCACGATGATTGATCCTGACACCGCTGCGCTGGCAGACTGGCTGATCGATTTCGACGCAGTGCTCGAAGCAATTGTCGCTCACTGATTTTTTATTTTCGCGCTCAGGACATTCACAATGGACTATCAGCTTCACGAAGGATCAATCGCATTGCCAGATGGGTTCAAGGACCGGACGGTAAACATGTTCACCCTCGGCGATAGCATTCCAGCCCCCCTCAATATCACGATTTCACGTGATGACATGCTGCCCGCAGAAGACATGAGCACCTACATAAGCCGGCAGATAAAGCTCATCGCCAATAAGCTTCGGGGCTATACCCTGCTCGGTAAGAAGTCTGCCTTATTGTCTACTGGGCACACCCTTCCCGGCATGCAAGTAGATGCCTACTATATGCATGAGGGCAGACCGATTTACCAGCGCCAAGCGGCCTTTGAAGTCGTACCGGGTCGTATTCTGGTATTTTCGGCAACCAGTCAGACTGACTTTAGCTCCACGCAGGACGAGGAGTGGTTGCAATTGCTGGCCAGTTTTCAGCCACACCCGGATAACGCTGAGCCCATAAACACCGAACAGGAATAAAACCATGTTCGAAGCAGCGCGTTTGCACGATGGAATTGAGCACAATAGCGCACTGGTCGGGCTTCTGGCGGGGGCTGTCATCGGCATCGCGATGGCCGTTGCTGGCGCGGCTCTGATTGTCTGCACCGCCGGGCTGGGGGCTATTCTTCTGGGTGTAGTTTTGTCAGTAGGCGCAGGCGCAGCCCCCGCTGTGGGTGAAAGCTGGGGCGCAGCACGAAGTTCTCCCGCAGGAGACATTACGCAAACAGGGTGTTCGCCCAACGTTTTTATCAATGGCCGCAATGCTGCTCTCACCACACAAAGTATCGCCAAGTGCGAAAATCACCCCGCACCGGTTCAGATTGCAGATGGCTCTGCAAGCGTTTTCATCAATGGCTACCCGGCCGCCCGCAAGGGCGACAAGCTTACCTGTGACTCAAAAATCGCTACAGGCTCCAATAACGTCTTTATTGGCGGCGGGACAAAGCGCTATCTGAAAGTAAACGAAGAGATATCTGAATCGCTTCGTGTCGGTATTGATATCGCGATCATCATTGCCTCGATGGGGCGCGGTGGACTGCCCATGTTAGCCAAGGGACTCAGTGGCGGCCTGAAGGCTGTCGCACCTTGCGCCCTGAAATTCGCGGCCACGGTGGGTGCGTCCTATTTATTTGGACGTTTTGTTGCGGGGCCTGCAATAAGCGGGGTGATAGGCGGCTTAAGCGGCAACCCCGTTGACCTCACCAGCGGACGCAAATTACTGCTTGAAGAGGGCGAAACAGACTTTGCGCTGCCAGGACTGATGCCTATCGAGTGGTCGCGCTTTTACGCCAGCGACCTCAACGTCGACAGCGTTCTGGGCAAGGGCTGGGTTCTGCCGTGGGAGCAGAATCTGCGCCGAAATGGCAGCTTCGTTTACCTCATCGACAATCAGGGGCGTAGCGTACCCTTCGTCAACGTCGAGCCCGGCGAAAGCATTTACAATCCTTACGAGCAGATGCATCTGGTCCGCACGCAAGGCGGCCATTACATGCTGCAGACCCAAGACAACATATTCTTCTACTTCGGCGAAGTACCGAATAACAACAAACCCGTTCCACTGCAGCGTATCGAAAACGCGCTCGGCCATTACCTGCATTTCAGCCGTACCGATGAAGGCACTCTCACCGACATCAGCGCACCCGGCAACGTACATGTGCATTTGCAGTACGAGCACCCGCTGGGACGGCTGACGTCGGTGAAGCGGATCGTCAATAAGGAAGCTGTTGAAACCCTCGTTCGTTACCACTACGACGACAACGGCCAGCTCTGTGACGTTTATAACCGTAATGGTGATTCCACTCGCAGCTTTTCCTATACCAACGGCGTGATGACCCGCCACAGCAACGCCTTGGGCCTGAACTGTTACTACCGCTGGGAAACCATTGATGACCAGCCTCGCGTGGTCGAGCACTGGACCAGCGATGGTGAACATTTCGATTACCGTTATGACTTTAAACAGCGTACGTCGTGGGCCGTCGATGTGCTCGGGCGTGAACTGGAAATTCATTACAACGAAGACCGGCGCGTCACGTCCGGCCGTGATTACGGCGGAGAGCGCTACACCATCGAGATAGACGAAAGCGGCAATATGACGGGGCTGGTATTGCCCGATGACAACACGCTGGCCTTCAAATACGACCACCTCTCGCGCCTGGTTGAAGAAACCGACCCGCTAGGGCGCACGATTACCTACAAGCATCATCTGGCGACCACGCTGGTGACCCAGACGACTTTCCCTGATGGCAGCACGTGGAAGGCCCGTTACGATTCCAGAGGCAATCTTCTGGTCGAAACCGACGCACTTGGGAACAAGACCGAATACCTCAACAGTGAAGATGGCCTGCCACACACCATCATTGATGCGACCTACAAATCCAAATACCTGTGGTGGAACAGCCTCGCTCAGGTTGTGCACTTTCAGGACTGTTCAGGCAAAGACACTTACTACCGCTATGACGATCGCGGTCATCTGACCGCCGTCACCGATGCCCTGAACAACACCACCACGCTGGAACGCAAACCCGACGGCGAAGTGCTGTGCATCAACCATCCCGATGGCAGCGTTGAGTCCTTCACCTATAACGCGCTCGGCCAGGTGCTTTCGCACACCGATGGCAAAGGCCAGATAACGCGGTTGTCCCGCAACGCCCGCGGCCTGCCAACCCGACGCGAGGACGCCAAGGGCAAAGCCGTTGCCTACCAGTACGACAAGGCCATTCGCCTAACGGCACTGGTCAACGAAAACAACGCCACTTACAACTTCGTGTACGACAACGCAGACCGTCTGATCGAAGAAAAGCGCATCGACAACCTCACCCGCCGCTTTAGCTACAACCTCGGCGGACACCTGACACAGGTCGAGGAAATCGGCTACGGCGAGAAAGGCGAACAGCCACGGCGCAGCACTCATCTGGAGCGCGACCCGATTGGTCGCCTGCTGGCCAAGCTAAACGACGATGCGCGCCAGGACTACGCCTACGATGACGGCGACCGACTGCTGTCAATCGAACGCAAGCCGACGGACACCGGCAGAAAACTGGGCGTCACCGCCGAGAAACTGGAATTTGCTTACGACCTGCTGGGGCGACTGACCACAGAGACCACGCCGCAAGGCGCACTGGCCTACGACTACGATCCACTCAGCAACCTGACCACGCTGACCCTTCCGACAGGCCAGCATCTGAATCACCTGTACTACGGCAGCGGTCACCTGCACCAGTTGAACCTCGATGGCCAGTTGATCAGCGACATGGAACGCGACGACCTCCATCGCGAGATCTACCGCACCCAAGGCAAGCTCACCAGTTGCTTCGGCTACGACAGCATGGGCCGCAAAGCGTGGCAGTACGCGACCACCCTGCCCGCGGAAAAGCTATCGCAGATCCAGAACCCGCTCATAAAGCCGGAGCGCTACGTCGAACACGCTTACAACCCGATTCACCGCCGCTACGAATACGACCCGGCCGGCGAACTGAGCCGCACCCTCGACAAGCTGCGCGGCGAAACCCAGTACGAATACGAAGCCAACGGCCAGTTGCTGGCGCGCAACACCGGCCGAGTGGTCGATGGCGAAGAGTTCCGCTACGACGCTGCGGCCAACCGCCTCAACTTCAACACCAGCCGCTTCGATCACGTCAAAGACAACCGCCTCAAACAGTGGGCGAACCACGAATACAAATACGACGCCTGGGGCAACCTGATTGAAAAAGTTGTCGGCATCGTGCGCTGGCAGACCTTCACCTACGACTGCGAAAACCGCCTGGTCAAAACCGAGACCATGGAAGACACGCAGGTGGAAAGTACCAGCAGCTATCAATACGACAGTCTGGGCCGAAGAGTTGCCAAACAGTCCGAGATCAAAGGCCAAACCGACCACAAACGCTTTCTCTGGCAAGGCCTGCGCATGCTGCGCGAAGAAAGTCCCGGCCAGAACAGCCTGTATCTTTACGAGCCCGGCAGCTATGCGCCGCTGGCACGCGTGGATGAAAAAGAAGGCGAGGTAGAGAACAAGGTTTACTACTTTCATACCGACCAGATTGGTACACCGCTGGAGATGACCAACGCCGAAGGGCAGATCGTCTGGCAGGCCAAGTACCGGGCGTGGGGTGCAGTGGAAAAGCTGGTCGTGAACGAGGTTGAACAGAACCTGAGGTTTCAGGGGCAGTATTTTGATGCCGAGACGGGGCTGCATTACAACACGTTTAGGTATTATGACCCGGAGATTGGGCGGTTTATTACGCAGGATCCGATTGGGTTGTTGGGCGGGGAGAATCTTTATGAGTATGCGCCTAATACACAATCTTGGATCGATGCTCTAGGGCTAGCGTGTGATAAATGGACCGTCAATTCGCATAAAGCAAATAAAAGCGCTGTGAAAGGCAAAAGTCTCGACTTTCATTCTCATCATGTGGGGCAGAAGAACTTGATGAAGGATTTGGTGGAAGGCTACGACCCTGCAACTGCGCCAGCAATGTTGGTGCCTCGTGTCGGACATACTGTATCAAAAGAAGGTGTCGGAATAGTTTCTCGTAGCCGGATAAACCCTAATACCGGGCTACCATTCACAAGCGCAAGGGACGTTGTGGCGCGTGACATTAAAGAACTTAGGCGAGTTTACCCAGACATACCTAATACAAAGCTTCAAGAGCTCATAAAACTAAACAAATCCATGTATCCTGAGATGCGCTAATCGGAGTATTTATGTCTTCAGATAATGATTTTATTTGCGCTATATGTGACGAGCTTTTTGAAAAGAATTTCGATCAATACAAAACAGCCTTAAACAAACCAATTGATAATGGTAAAGACCCCTATGCAAGGGCTAGAAATGCTCTAGCATCTTTGAGTGAAACTGAAAGGTCCGATGTTATAAACTTTTTTAGGGTAGTAATTGCAGATAGTGCATCTGTAATTTTAGGCACTTTGGACGGCGTACATTTTCCCGACAATCTAGAAGGAGACTTCCAACTTTCTTGTGAGGGTAAGAATATCCAAGGTGATCTCATGGATATTTTCATTGAGAAAGCACAAGATGCCGGGGTTTACGAGTAGCTCGTTGACTGCAAGAGACAGAAACAATAAAAGCTCTACCTGCCCCTTATCTAAAATAAGTCTGCGTAGAGCTTTTAGCTAGGCGATAAGCTTTTAAATTACAGTATTTAGGTATTAGCTAGCGTTCTTTAAAAATTAAGTTGGACGATAGAGTGTTGAGATCACTTCAGCCTCCTTCCTATCGCATCATCAAAATGTAGACTCCATTCGCAGCCTCTCCTAAACCGACGACGTGACGACCCACCACAGCAACGCACTGGGCCTGACCTGCGAGTACCGCTGGGAAACCATCGACGGCCAGCCGCGTGTCGTCGAACACCAGACCAGCGATGGTGAGCATTTCCACTTCCGCTACGACCGCGAAGCCCGCACCACCTGGGTCACCGACGTACTGGGCCGCGAGCTGGAGATTCATTACAACAAGGATCATCGCGTCACCTCGAGCCGCGACTACAGTGGCGATCACTACATTATCGAGATCGACGACACCGGCAACATGACCGGGCTGACCCTGCCCGATGGCAACCAGTTAGCGTTCGAGTACGACGAGTTCGCCCGGTTGCTCAAGGAGACCGATCCGCTGGGCCGCAGTATTCGCTACCAGTATCACCACCTGACGACGCTG
>NZ_JAHPJG010000018.1:0-151958 GCF_020515755.1 Pseudomonas sp. B20 | reverse complement strand
CGCCCGGGAGATCACTTATCGTTCCTCACGCTCTGCGTCATACATTCAGGAGGACGCAGAGCGTCCGGAAATCCATATCCACGCGGAGCATGGGTACGATGGCGTTCCCGAGATCACCTATCGTTCCTCACGCTCCGCGTGGGAATGCCGTTCTGGACGCTCCGCGTCATCCTCAAGCAGCGCCGATCAGCTGCCCTCGGTGCCGTGTGCTTCTTCGAAGAAGAAATCCTTCCAGCTCGCTGCCTTGTTTTTCAACACGCCCAGCTCATGCAGTTTTTCGGCGTAGATGAAGGTGCGCTGCGGCGTGATAGTGAAATCGATTTCCGGGTCGGCGACGATTTTCTCTACCAAGGGCAACGGCAGCTTCGATTGCTCGACGCGGATGTAGGTCTGCGCGGCAGCGGGCTTGTCGGCCTTGATGATCTTCTCGGCTTCGGCCAGCGCGTCGTAGAACGCCTTGTAGGTCTTGGGGTTTTCGTCGTGGAATTTCTCGGTGGTGTAGAGCACGTTGAACGTCGCCTGGCCACCCAGCACGTCATAGGAACTGAGCACCTTATGCACGTTGGGGTTCTCCAGTTCCTGATACTGGAACGGCGGGCTGGAGAAGTGCGAGTTGATTTCCGAGCCACCGGCAATCAGCGCGGAGGTCGCGTCCGGGTGCGCGAGGCTCACCGAGATGTTGTCGAATTTCTTGTAGTTGTCGTTACCGAACAGCTTGGCGGTTTCGATCTGCAAGGTGCGTGACTGGAAGCCCACGCCCGCAGCCGGTACGGCGATGCGGTCCTTGTCGGTGAAGTCCTTGAGGGTCTTGACGTTGGGGTTGTTGGTCAGCAGGTAATTGGGCATCGAACCCAGCGAGGCAATCGCCTTGACGTTCTGTTTGCCCTTGGTGCGGTCCCAGACGGTCAGCATCGGCGGCACGCCGGCCGACACCACGTCGAGTGCGCCGGCCAGCAGCGCTTCGTTCATCGCCGTGGCACCGGAGATGCTGTTCCAGTCGACCTTGATGTCCAGGCCCTGCTCCTTGCCGTGTTTCTCGATCAGTTTCTGATCGCGCACCACGTCGAGGATCAGGTAGCCGATGCCGAATTGCTGAGCGATGCTGATCTTGCCTTCAGCCTGAGCGCCGCCACTGAGCAGCGCGCCAAACAAACCGAGGGTCGCCGCCAACACAGTCAGTGCCGGGCGTTGAAATGCAGTTTCCATGTGGTTCTCACCCTGATTATTCAAAAAAAGACGGCGTTTCAACGCTGCATACCCCAGCGCTTGACGGTCAGGCGCTCGATGTTGGCGAACAGCAGGTTCTCGACCAGCAGGCCGATGAGGATCACCGCCGCCAGACCCGCAAAAACCTTGTCGGTATACAACTCGTTACGGTTCTGGAAGATGTACCAGCCCAGACCGCCCTTGCCGGAGGACGCGCCAAACACCAGCTCGGCGGCGATCAGCGTGCGCCAGGCAAAGGCCCAGCCGATTTTCAGACCGGCCAGAATCGACGGCAGCGCAGCAGGAATCAGGATGTGCCAGACAAAGCGCAGGCCTTTGAGACCATAGTTGCGCCCGGCCATGCGCTGGGTTTCCGAGACGCCCAGAAAGCCCGCGTAAGTATTGAGCGCCAGCGCCCACAGCACCGAATGCACCAGCACGAAGATCAGGCTGTTCTGACCCAGCCCGAACCACAGCAGCGCCAGCGGTAGCAGGGCAATGGCCGGTAACGGATTGAACATCGCAGTCAGCGTGCTGAGCAGGTCGCGGCCCAGTTGGGTGGACACTGCCAGGGTGGTCAGGGCGAACGCCAGCACGATGCCGATCAGGTAGCCCTGAATCAGTATGGTCAGGGAGATCCAGACCTTGCCCGGCAACTCACCGGAAATCAGCCCGTCATAAAAGGCGGCAGCCGTTTGTAGAAAGCTCGGCAACAGCAGGTCGTTGTTCTGCAGACGCGCGGCCAGTTCCCAGATCACCGCCAGGGCGATCATGATGACGCATTTGCGCACCCAGCTCAGTTGCCAGATACGCTGTGCCAGGGGCAGATCGCGGGCCAGGTCTTCCTGAGTGAAAGGCTCCAGCGTGATTTCATATTCTTCGCGAGCGGGAGGTGCGAGGCTCATGATTCGGGTTTCCCGGTAATCGTGTAGATAGGACGCGGAGCGTCCTGAAAGGCATTACCACGCGGAGCGTGGGAACGATCAAGGCAGTCGCCTAGTAAGCAATCCGGATGTCCTGAAAATTCAGATCCTGCTCCGCCGGCCCGGCCTCGCCCTCATCGAACAACAACCGATGAATACGCTGCGCGGTTTGCTGAAAGCCGACGCCGCCGAGACTTTTCAGGTCGTATTGATGGCTGTTGATTTCCGCCCGTACACGGCCCGGATGCGGCGACAGCAGCAGGATGCGATTGCCAACTACCAGCGCTTCTTCGATGGCGTGCGTGACGAACAGCAACGTGAAGCGCACTTCATCCCACAGCTCCAGCAGCTCTTCCTGCATCTTGCGGCGGGTCAGTGCATCCAGCGCGGCAAAGGGCTCGTCCATCAGCAGGATTTTCGGCTGCATGGCCAGCGCCCGGGCAATCGCCACGCGGGCCTTCATGCCACCGGACAAGGTGTGCGGGTAGGCATCGGCAAACGCACTGAGGCCGACCTTTTCCAGATAGTAACGTGCGCGCTCCAGCGCTTCGGGGCGCTTCAGCGTGCGTGATGCCAGCAGCGGAAACATGACGTTCTCGATCACGGTTTTCCACGGCGGCAACTGGTCGAACTCCTGAAACACCACGATGCGGTCCGGGCCAGGCTCGGTGACCTGATGCCCCGCCAGACGAATCTCGCCCTCACTGGGCGCGATGAAACCGGCCACCGCTTTGAGCAGCGTCGACTTGCCGCAACCGGATGGGCCGAGCAGCACGAAACGATCGGCCGGATCGACTTCGAAACTGACCTGATGCGTCGCCCGCACCACGCGTTCTGGCGTGCGGTATTCGAGGCTGACGCCGCGAACTTGCAACAAGGCTTCAGCGGTGAGCTGTGCAGCCGGTTGCGCTTGGGTGCTGGTGCTGGCCGTGTGGCCTTGCGCGACAGCATTCATGAACGGCCCTCCAGGATCAAAATGGCGCGGTGCCTTGAATGGTCGTGCGATGCAGTTTGCGGCGCAGATGCGCCGGGCAGCCGGCAGCCAGGTGGATCAGGGAACGGTTGTCCCAGAACACCATGTCGTTGGCCTGCCACTGGTGCCGATAGATGTGCTCGGGCTTCACGCTGTGGGCGTAAATCTCGTTGAGAATCTGACGGCTCTCGTCTTCCGGCAGACCGAGGATGCGCGTCGTGAAACCCTCGCTGACGAACAGCGCCTTGCGCCCGTTTTCAGGGTGGGTGCGAACGATCGGGTGGCTGACTTCGACCACCTGCGCCAGTTGCTCGGCGCTCAGGGTCGGACGCCAGTTGGCGGCGTTATGGCCCTCGGCGTAGCGTGCGGTGTAACTGTGCACCGCTGAACGCCCTTCAACTGCATCGCGCAGGTGTTGCGGCAACGTTTCCCACGCCAGGTGCATGTCTGCAAACAGCGTATCGCCGCCTTCACTCGGCAGCTCCTGGGCATACAACATCGAGCCCAGGCTCGGCAGCTCCTTGTAAGACAGGTCCGAATGCCAGTACTTGCCGGCGTCGCCCAGGCCCACGGGCTTATCGTTCTCGACAATGTTGGAGACGATGAGGATTTCCGGATGGTTGGCCAACAGAAACTGCTTGAGCACATGGATCTGCAGCACCCCGAAGCGCCGGCTGAAATCGATCTGCTGTTGCGGCGTGATCTGCTGATCGCGGAACACCAGCACGTGGTGATGCAGATGTGCCTGATGCACACGAGCGAAGTCGGCATCGTTCAACGGCCTGGACAGATCCAGCCCAACGATTTCCGCGCCCACCTTTTCGGTGAATGGACGCACTTCGAAGGATTGCGAAGCAGGTTGAGCGGACAATGAAGCGAGGGAGGCTGCTGGCATGAGAACTCCGACTCCAAGACTGTGTGACTGAAAGACGAAACTCTATAGGTATAAGAAACAGAATTTAAATACCGTTAAAGAATATCGATAGTGCTGTTTTTTTCACTGCCTCGCTGTGTAACGTCAGTCAGCATAAATGTGTCACAGCAGATACATCCAAGTGTAAGACCGCCTTGCTAGGGTCGGCGCCTTATTCGACCTGAGTGAAGCGCCCGCTATGCGATCCAATAAACCGGTTGTCCATGTAATGGTGTCGTCATTGATACTGTCGCTGCTTGCCGTCTCGGTTCAGGCTGCGAGCCGTGCCAATGACAATCGTATAAACGGTGTCGATCTGCTCTCCGGGTTCAACACCCTGTGGACAACCGGCGCAACCTGGGATACCGGCACGCCGACGGCCCTCGGTCAGAGCCTGCTTCGGCGCAACCTGCAGATCGTGGTCGACCGCGCCAACTCGCGCACGCTGGCGCAGGAAACCGCCGCCTACTTCGATGACCGCCGCGACCAGAGCTACAGCGCCATCAGCGGCCTGGGCTCGCTGAGCGATGCTTACAAAGCCGGCGCGGGCGCGTTCACGACCATCACGCAATTCGACGACAGCAACAAAACCGTCAGGTACGACGACAAGGGCAATGGCGCAGGCAGTTCGTCTTCGGCGCTGGGCAAAGTGGTCGATCTGGTCGGCGCGGTGCGCAACGATGCCTCCACGACTCCGGCCAAGTCCCACTACCTGTATCCACGGCCATGGCGGCAGAGCCTCGACGGGCAGAGCCTGGCATTCGTCGTCGCGCCGTCCCTGCGCCCGGCCGAAAGCACCACGCCGGCCAGTGACTCGGGTTTCCCCAGCGGTCACACCAACGCCGCTTACCTGTCAGCCTACGCATTGGCCTACGCGATCCCCGAGCGGTTCAGCGAGTTGATGCTGCGTGCTTCGGAAATCGGCGACAACCGCATCGAAGCGGGCATGCACTCGCCCTTCGACGTGATGGGCGGGCGAATCACCGCGACCTATTTCGCCATCGACAACCTGTCCAACCCGGCCAACGCCCAACTGCGCGCCGATGCTCGCGCACAGGCGCTGGCCTACTTCACCGCTCAGTGCGGCGGCGACGTCAACAATTGCATGACGACCATCGACCCGGCCACCGACCGCACTTCCCAACACGCACAGGACAAGGCGCTGTACACCGCGCGCATGACCTACGGCTTCGACCCGGTCGGCCCGACCAACCTCGCCCCGGTCGTGCCAACCAACGCTGAAGTGCTGCTGGAAACACGCTTCCCGTACCTGGACGCCAGCCAACGCCGCGAGATTCTGGCGACCACCGAACTGTCGTCGGGCTACGCAGTGATCGATCAGTCAGGTGGCTATGGTCGCTTGAACCTGTATGCCGCAGGCGATGGTTACGGCGCGTTCAATTCCAACGTCACCGTCAACATGAACGCCAGCCTGGGCGGCTATAACGCCATCGACGCCTGGCGCAACGACATCAGCGGCAGCGGTGCGCTGATCAAGAACGGTACGGGCAACCTGATCCTGACCGGCAACAACACCTACTCGGGCGGCACGCTGATCAACGGCGGCACCCTGACCGGTCATGCCCAGGCCTTCGGCAGCGGCACGATCACCGACAACGCAACGCTGGTGGTCGATCAGTCCACCAACGACACCCTCGCCAACACCCTGACCGGCAACGGTGCGCTGATCAAACGCGGTATCGGCTCGCTGAACCTGACCGGCAACAGCAGCCTGTCCGGCGCGACGACCGTGCAGGCCGGTCGCCTGGCAGTGAATGGCAACCTCGGTAACTCCATCGTCAGCGTGCAGCAAGGCGCGACGCTGGGCGGTAACGGCACCGTCGGCGGCATCAACGTCGCTCAGGGCGGCGTGGTCGCACCGGGTAATTCGGTCGGGCAACTGAACGTCAACGGTGACGTCAACCTGGCTCAGGGTTCGGTTTATCAAGTGGAGGCGGACGCCAGTGGCAAAGCCGACCGCATCGTCGCCAGCGGCCGCGCGACGATCAATAACAGCACACTGTCGCTGGTCGAAGGCGGTAACTGGCTGGCCGCCAGCCGTTACTCGATCCTCTCCGCAGCCGGTGGCGTGAGCGGTGCATTTGCCGCCGTGCAAACCAACTTCGCGTTCCTTACCCCGACGCTGAACTACACCGCCACCGATGTCGGGCTGACGCTGGATCGCAACGCACAAACCTTCGCCAGCCTGGCGACCACGCGCAACGCCAAGGCGGTCGCACAGGGTCTGGACAGCGCGGGCGCAGGCAACGCGCTGTGGCGGCAGGTGGTACAGGACGACGCCTCGACGGCGCAGGCCACGTTTAGCGCGCTGTCCAACGAACTGCATGCGTCGACGCAATCTGCATTGATCGAAGACAGCCGGCTGGTGCGCAATGCCATGAATGCTCGCATGCAACAAGCGCAATCCACACAGGCATTCGGCAGCACCACGCAAACCCTCGCCGGTGATGCTTCACGCGGTGTGGTGTGGACCCAGGCCATCGGCGCGAACGGCCAGACCGACAGCAGCCGTGACGCCTCAGGCCTGGAAACCCGCACCAGCGGCCTGTTGTTCGGCGCCGACGTACCGCTCGACGACACCTGGCGTGTGGGTGCATTGGCCGGCTTCAGCAACAGCAGCTTCGACCTGCGCCACGCGTCCGGCTCGACCGACAGCGACAACTATCATCTGGGTGTCTACGGCGGCGCGAAGTGGGGCCAACTGGGCCTGCGCCTCGGCGCGGTGCGCACCTGGCATGAGCTGACCGCCAAGCGCACGCTGGACCTGCCGGGTTCGTCCGAGCACTTCAAGGAAGACTACAAGGCAGCGACCAATCAGGTCTTCGGCGAACTGGGCTACACCCTGGAAATGGGCAACGCACAGCTTGAGCCCTTCGCCAACCTGGCACACGTACGCCTGGACACCGACGCCTTCGACGAGAACAGCAACGCCATCAGCCTGCAGAACAAATCCCAGGACAACCACATCACCTTCAGCACCCTGGGCCTGCGTGCAGCGACCCGCCTGAACGCTGGCAGCGTCGTGATCAAACCCAACGCCACACTGGGCTGGCGTCGCGCCTACGGCGACGTCACCCCGGAAAGCCGCTCGGCCTTCAGCGGCGGTGACACCTTCGAACTCTCCGGCGCCCCCATCGCCCGCAGCGCAGCCGTGCTCGGCGCAGGTGTCGACCTGGGGTTGAGCGATACCTTGAGCGTGGGCCTGAGCTACGACGGACAGGTAAGCAATGATGCATCGGATCAGTCGTTGAATGCTCGGGTGACATTGGCGTTTTAAGGCTGAAGCGGCGGCTGCTCTCTTTAGGGACGGAGAGCAGCCTGCAGGATTTCTAGACTCGGCATGTAGGACCCATCAGAAAATCCCGGGCTACTTTGACTTCATTATCGGCCTTCTCTATGGTGCAACTACCAACCGGGGCAGTCAGGGAGACACCCAATGCAGCTATCGAGCATTGTGCCGTCGTGGCTCGATATAGAACGACGCATCAGCCGAAGCATGGGCTACCAGCCTGGAGCCAGCTTCCAGCGCAGACTCAACAATGAGCCGGTTTCAACACTACAGCTCAACCTCCGACGCGTCGGTAATATCAGAAGCGCGTTCAACCGCGCCGAACTGGAAGCGGCCCGCCGGCTTGGGCGGCGTTTCCTGGATATCGACATCGCCAGCATCATCAACGACCTGATAGACGTGGTCACCCAAATGGCCATGATCGTCGCGGGCAGCACGCTCGCAGGGGGCGCGATAGGTGCGGGAGTCGGCAGCTTTTTCTTTGGTGCAGGCGCAGTGCCCATGGGCATGGCGGGTGCCGCAATCGGCCTGGAGCTCAGCACTTGGATCCTGGGCATTCTCGGCCTGGCGTCCATTGCCGAATTCTTCGTCGACGGCCTCCCGCGGCTTGTCGACCATTACGTACGTGGCATCACAGTCGCTTGGGAAGGCACCCGTGGCGAGCCTGGCCTCAACCCCTTCGGCGGCGACGATCCGCAGGTTGTAGACCGCGCCGCATATCACATCGCGCAAGGCCACGAAGAAGTGGTGATACTGCTACTGGGCGCCATCGTCGCCTACCTGACGCGCGGCCGAGGCAACGCAAGCGTACTTGCCAATGAAATGCAAGCCAGCAAAAAAGGTGCGAAGCTCGGCCAATGGATGCTCCAGCACGAAGACGCCCTGATAAAACACCCCGACCTGCAACATGCCGGCCCTCGCAGAGGGGCGCTGGACAAACAGGAGTCACCGCCCCCGCCTCCACCACCCAATCGACGTGCGGATGAGCCTGAGCCGAAAAGAGCGTCGGGCATGCCTGAGCACAAGGTGCCATGCTTTAAATTAAGTAAAAAGCACCGCAACCTTGCTGACGAGTTTGATAATCAGCTAGAAGGACAGCAAAATGGGTTGAATGACCTAACGGTGGCGGAGTATTTGAAAGGACGGAAGGCTTTTACGGATGGGGATGTTGTAAGGGATCCAAAGATAGCGAGAGATGCACGTAATGAATTCAGCCAAAAGTTAAAACAAGACTTGATTGATGAACTCAGGTCAAAAAATCTAAGTGCATCAGAAGCCGAGAGTCAAGCAGAGAGGATGGTGGCGCAAAAAATGTCAACATTAGCCGCCTTGCATAACCCAGATTTATTTGCTGGAGGAAAGGATATCATCGGTGGCTTTGGCGACAAGCGGATTAATTCGAGCATTGGTCCTCAATGGCCAAGCCGTATAGGCAGTCTGGATAGCGCCGCCAACAACATTCCTGAGTCAATTCGTGAAAGCACCAAAATTAATGCCAAACTTGAACGCTGTGATAAAACAAGGGGTTAAACATGGATGAAGATTTCGCTTTTTTTCTAGAGAAATTTGGCACAGAATTCAGCCGAGAAGAAGTTCCAGACTCAAGCATTGCTCGGTATAAAGACAAACTACCTAACCAGTTGCTTGAATACTGGAAAGATCATGGCTGGAGCGGTTATGCTCAAGGCATATTCTGGACTGTCAACCCTCAAAACTATGAAGAATTACTAAACCAATGGCTTATGGGTACCGATCTATTTGAGCAGGATAATTACCATGTTATCGCACGCAGCGCTTTCGGAAAGCTTTACGTATGGGGTGAAAGGAAAGGTAGCTGCTTGACTATTAACAGCTATGTAGCCAGATATACTCCTCGTACTTCTAAATTTACAGGTGAAAAACTCGATTTCGGAATAAAAGTTTTTTTCTCGTCAAAAAAACCTAATGAAAGCGATTTAGATGATCTATTCAAACCGGCTCTTGAAAAACTCGGCCCACTCAAAAGTGACGAAATGTACGGCTTCGTCCCTGCCCTGGCACTCGGCGGACCGATGGAACTGAAAAACTTGCAAAAAGTGAAAATCATCGAGCACCTAACGTTTCTTTCTCAGCTCTCTCCGCTTCAGGATTGGGGATTTCCTGATGTCTAAATTCTTGCATAAAAATTGGCTTTCTCCTTGACTCTGCTAGCGTGGACTGTGTAATGGACGAGCACTACGCATCATTCCTCAACGACTTTAGCCCGACAATTGATCGCCAAGAAGTCCCACAATTAAGCATTGATCGATACGATAAAAAACTACCCGCCCAGTTGCTTGAATATTGGAAAGAGTACGGATGGTGCGGCTATGCGGACGGCATATTTTGGACCGTTAACCCACAAGAATACGAAGACTTATTAAAAAGCTGGCTTACGACTGTTGATATGCCACAAGAGAATTACTATGTCATAGCGCGTAGTGCATTCGGCAAGCTATATGTGTGGGGCGAAAATAGCGGATGGTGTTTAACAATATCATCATATAGCGCTCGCTATTTCAGGCGAGCATCTAAATTTACAGGTGAAAAGCTTGACTTTGGCGTCAAGGCTTTCTTTTCATTCATTGATCCTGAACACAATGACCTGGAGGGACTTTTTCAGCCTGCCTTGGATCATCTCGGCCCACTTAAAAGCGATGAAATGTACGGCTTCGTCCCAGCTTTAGCTCTAGGCGGTCCAATGGACTTAAAAAATCTGCAAAAAGTAAAAACCATCGAGCACCTGGAATTTCTGTCTCAGCTATCTCCGCTTCAGGATTGGGGATTTCCTGCTGCCTAAATTCTTGCATAAAAAATTGGCTTTCTTCTTGACTCTGCTAGCGCGGACTGTGTAATGAACGAGCACTACGCATCATTCCTCAACGACTTTAGCCCGACAATTGATCGCCAAGAAGTCCCACAATCAAGCATTGATCGATACGAGAAAAAACTACCCGCCCAGCTGCTTGAATATTGGAAAGAGTACGGATGGTGCGGCTATGCGGACGGCATATTTTGGACCGTTAACCCGCAAGAATACGAAACCATACTTAGCCATTGGCTTAGCGAGACCAACCTTTCTAAAAATGACAACTATTATGTAATTGCCCGCAGCGCATTTGGTATTCTTTATGTATGGGGTCAAGAGCAAGGTTATTGTCTGACCATATCATCTTATCGAGCGCGGTATTCCTCTCGCGCCTCCAGGTTTACCGGAGAAAAGCTGAATGCAGGGGTTAATGCATTTTTCTTTTCGATGAGCCCTAACCACAACGACATCGACGGCCTTTTTGAACCCGCACGAGAAAAACTTGGCCCACTCAAAAGTGACGAGATGTACGGCTTCGTCCCAGCCCTGGCACTCGGCGGTCCGATGGAACTTAAAAATCTACAAAAAGTAAAAACCATCGAGCATCTAACATTTCTGTCTCAGCTCTCCCCACCTCAGGATTGGGGATTTCCCGATCTTTGAATACAGCAATGAAAACAATTCTTCACGGCGCTCTTGGCATTGCATCGTGGACAAGCACAATGCCTTTCCTCAAAAGTCCTGACTTCATCCAGATTCAGCGAAACGGATTCAGCTCCATTTTCATTTCCCGGCCTCCCGATCAGCCTCAACAATCGAGGTCGGGAAAGGGCTGCGTGCCTTTGCAAACCACCACAGGGCACCCGCCCCGATAACGCTCGTCAGCACGGCCAAACTCAGGATGACCTGGCGAATGCCCAAAGGCGCTGCGAGCAGGGCCACCAGCAAACCCGCCAGAGGCTGCGACAGGTTGTTGAGCAACGTGATCACGCCCACCGTCTTGCCGAAGTCCTGAGGCGGTATCACCCGCTGCCGGAGGGTGCGCATGTAGACGTTGAACATCTTGTCGAAACCGACGATCAACAGAAACCCCAGCGCATAGCCAATCAGGTTCGGGCTCAGGGCGCTGATGAATGCCCCGGTCGCGATCATCGAAAAGCCGACGCCACCCAGCACGCGCATAGGCAGAGCCACGCGGGCCAGGAAGAACAGGATCACGATGGTCGTCACCGCACCCGCCGCCTGCAGCCCGGCATAGCTGTCTTTGCCGGCGCTGTACTCACCGATCACCATGGCTGCCGAGGTCGACAGCGTGACACCTACGATCAGGTTGACGCCGACTGCCAGCGTGATGATCTTTTTCAATTCCGCCAGGCTGCGGATATGCCCGAATGCAATCCGCAACGGCTGCAGCCAGATGTCCTGATGCTGCTCAAACACCTCCAGCGTGATACGGCTGAGACGTTGCCACGCGAGCATGCTCAGGTCTGCCAGCAGGAACAGGCCAGCGGTCAACAGTACGACCCAGTGCCAGGCCCACACCTCAAGCATCAGTGCCGCGACCAAGGGCCCGAGAACCATCCCGGACTGGTCGGCGATCTGGGAATAGGACAACGTTCTGGTGTAGCTGTAGTGCTGAAAGATATGCGGCATGAGCACTTCGCGCGCCATGATGCCTTGCGTGGTCAGCACCCCGCACAATGCCGACAGCACCACCAGCCATCCGATGCCGCCAAAGATGGCGTAGAGCAGCATCGCCAGCACGCACAGCGATGCCCGGTAGATCTGGCTGATATGCAGAATTTTGACTGGCGGGTATTTGTCGCAGAGGGCACCGCACAACGGAAACGCGAGAAACCTCGGCAGCGATTCGACGAAAAACGCCAGCCCGGCCCATGAAGCACTGTTGGTGGTCTGGAAGACCACCAGCGGCACAATGAACAACAGAATCTGATCCGCCAGCCTGGACAGGAAAAGCGAGACGAAGAAAGCGAGGTAATCCTTGCGCATGCAAAACTCCTGTAGGCCGGGACGTGCATCGCTATTAACCGAGCCAGGCGTTGGAGCTTATTGGATTTACGATTTTAATGCTGGCGGCGCTCGCTACAGTTAGTATTCCTCAGGTCATACCTGGCTTGATACATCCATGCTGAGACGCCCTCTCCTGTGAACTCGTGGAGAAATACTGATGAACTCATCGCCAAGGTCCTCGGCCATTCTGGCCATCCTGTTGGCGGTCCTGCTTGCAGGTTGCAGCGCCGCACCAGGGTCTGCCAGGCCATCTGTTAATGCGACCAGATATGGCGAGGGCGGTGTTTCTGCCTTTTACACATGGCCGGATAAAGTGCCGCCGACACCGGGCCGACTGCTGCGCTCCGAACCGCTGACGGACAAGCAGAGTCTCGAAAATGCCGGACAGAATGTCCGCATCCTGTACACCTCAACAGACGGGCTCAACAATCAGCCAGTCGCAGTGTCAGGTGCTCTGTTCATGCCCAGAGGTAAGTCGCCAAAGGGCGGATGGCCACTGCTGGCGTGGGCGCACGGTACTGTCGGTAGCGCGGACATCTGTGCGCCTTCATTCACAGGGCGCAGTGATCGCGATACGCGCTACCTGAATGAATGGCTTGGCCGGGGTTATGCGATTGTGGCTACTGACTATGAGGGTTTGGGGACGCCGGGGCTGCATCCGTTCGGGCTGAGCAGTCCGCTGGCATATGGTGTGCTCGACAGCATTCGCGCCGTTCAAGGTGCTGGGTTCAAGCTGTCTTCGCGGGTGGTTGTGTTTGGGCAGTCCCAGGGTGGCCGTGCCGCTTTCGCTACGGCCGTGTATCAGAAGACTTACGCGCCCGAATTGAACATTGTCGGTGTGGTCGCGACCGGGACGCCTTATCCGATGGCTCAATTGCATGAGAAACATACCGGACCGGATAACTTCCGCGATCAGGTCTCGCCGTCGCTGGCCTACAACCTGTTGCGATTGAGTACCGCCGCGCTGATCAACCCGTTGCTGCATCCCGCCGATTACCTGAGCGACCGCGCGAAGCCCGCGTTTGAAACCAGCCAGCGTGAATGCCTGCAAGCCATCGAGCGCAAGGTGGTCGCGGATGGACTGACGTTCAACAACAGTTTCAAACGCTCACCCGAGAAAGCACTGGATCAAGTCAATCGCCATTCGGACTACCCGACGGTAAAGTCGGACATTCCGGTATTTATCGGTACCGGGGGCAAGGACGTCATCTCACCTGTTCGCAGCCAGATCGCGCTGGTCAAGGACGCTTGCAGGGCAGGCGACCGCATCGAATGGCATTACTACCCGCAACTGGATCACTCCGACGCAGTGAATGGCTCACTGCCGGACTCGACACGTTTTGTCGAGAAAGCATTTTCGGGGGAGTTTATGACGGGGAATTGTGGGGAGACGCAGAGCGTCGCACGATAGTTGAGGTTATCGTTCCTCACACCAGAGCGTGAGGAACGATAAGTGCCCGCAACATGCTCCGCGCTCAGCTTTACACACATGTCTTTGTGGGAGCGAGCTTGCTCGCGAAGAGGCCGGTGTAGCCCCCGGAAATATGGCGTTTGGACCAACGCCTTCGTGAGCAAGCTCACTCCCACCAAGATTTCTGTCCAGCCCCATACAGCATGTAGCTGTGACGCGGAGCGTCGCACGATAGTCGGGGGAACGAGAGTCGGTGATCAGAACGCAGGCAATACAGCGCCATCGTACTTCTTGTTGATGAAGTCTTTGACTTCCTGGCTGGTCAACGCTTTCGACAGCTTTTCGATGGCGTCGGTGTGGGCGTTGTCTTCGCGGGTCACGAGGTAGTTCACGTAAGGCGAATCCGAACCTTCGATGATCAAGGCATCTTTTGTCGGCTTTAGCGGAGGCTTGGCTTCCAGTGCGTAATTGGTGTTGATCAGGGCAAGGTCAACCTGGCTCAGGGCGCGAGGGAGCAATGCCGATTCCAGCTCGCGGAATTTGAAGTTGTGCGGATTGCTTGCGATGTCTTTCACAGTGGACAAGGCATTGGTGTTGTCTTTGAGAGTAATCAGTTTATTTTTGTCCAGCAGGATCAACGCACGCCCGGCGTTGCTGCCTTCGTTCGGAATGGCAATGGTTGCGCCTTCAGGCAGATCTTTCACGCTCTTGTACTTTTTCGAGTAGCCGCCGAACGGTTCGACATGCACACCAACGCCGGTTACCAGGTTGGTGCCTTTACCCTTGTTGAAGCCATCCAGGTAAGGCTTGGTCTGGAAGTAGTTGGCGTCCAGACGCTTTTCGCTCAACTGGACGTTGGGCTGTACGTAGTCAGTGAAGACCTTGATTTCCAGGTCCACACCTTCCTTGGCCAGCGTCGGCTGGATCAGTTTGAGGATTTCCGCATGCGGTACGGGCGTCGCGCCGACGACCAGCTTTTCACCTGCGTGAGCCAGGCCAATCGAGAACACAGCCGCCAGAGCGGTCAGCAAAAACGTCTTTTTCATGCAATGTCCTTAACGAAAATCCGAGAGCGTCATCCAGAAAATGACACCTTATTATTCAATGGTTTGCCACAGCTATCCGAACCCTGCGACATCATGCTGACATTACCGGTGTTTTATATTCCGATAAAATACTTTTTAATCGAGTGCTTATGCTTTTTTGCATCAGGATCTACTGTACCTCATCGAGACCGCGCTGGGGCGCGCTCAAGCGGGACGCTGCGCCAGCTCCGAGGTGACTGTTTCAAGCAATTGCCTGAGCTTGGAAAGCTGCCTGCGATCACCACCATCGAGCAATAGCTGCGTCTGGCGCTCGATCAGCGTCAACGGATCGGCGATGTCCGGCAGATTGATATCCTGTGCGCGAATCTCATCACCGCTGCTGACCAGCAGGGCAAAGTGAATGACGTTCTCCAGCTCACGGGTATTACCGGGCCAGCTGTGCGCCTCCAGCGTGCGCTGCGCGTCCTCACTGATCAGTTGCACCGGCAGGTTCAGGCGCTGGCTGTAGATCCCCACAAAATATTCGGCCAACGGCAGGATGTTGCCCGGCTGCTCACGCAGCGCAGGCAGATCGAGGCGGCCCTCGCTCAGGTAATGATAAAGCCGCTCGTGGAATTTTCCGGCAGCCACGGCCTGGGCCAGATCGATACTGGTGGCGGCGACCAGACGCACATCGACCGGGCTTGGCTGCTGCGCGCCCACTCGCGTGACTTCGTGGTTTTCAAGGGCCGCGAGCAGCTTGACCTGGATCGGCAACGGCAGGTCGCCGATCTCGTCCAGGTACAAGGTGCCGCCATTGGCCGAACCGAACCAGCCTGCGCGGCTGCTGACCGTCCCACTGTGAGCTCCGGCGGCGTAGCCGAACAATTCGGCGTCGGCATAGGTCGGGCTGATGGCACCGCAGTTCACTGAAACGAACAAGCCCGAGCGATCGCTGCCGCGATGAATATGCCGGGCCAGCAACTCCTTGCCGGTCCCGGACTCGCCACGGATCAGTACCGGTAGAGAACGGGGAGCCAGTTGCTCCATTTCTTCACGCAACCGGCGCGAGCGTGGATCGATAAACACCAGCGCCTTGGCGCGAATGCTCAGTGGGCTTTTTTCCGCATCGGGAAAGGTCAGCAGCGGCTGGCCGAAGTTTTCGTGAAGGCTCATGACACACTCCCGCCTGAGCCCTTGCGATGGCTCAAGCGTTTAAAAAGACGGGACCCGGTGAGTCCGATAAACAGGCTGCCCGGTCATGCGCGACGACGCGCGTGTTGCTCCAGACGGTTTTGCAGGCGATACAGGTAGGCGAAGCCCTGCTCCCAGCGTTGATGGCCGGACTTGACGTTGATATGCCCGGCCTGACTCAGAAAACCTAGCTCGGCACCCCAATGACGCGCCATCTCCATGGCACGCTGGGAGCTGACCGCAGGGTCGTTGTCAGAGCTGACAATCTGCGTCGGAAACGGCAACAGATCAGTAGGGATCGGTGCGAAATTACGCAACGCAGGCGGGCAATTCGGACGATCGACGTCGGCCGGCGCCACCAGCAGTGCGCCCTGCACCTGACGCAGGGTTTCCAGCGGCGCGAGTCGGGCCCAGTGCGCGACGGTGACGCAACCCAGGCTATGCGCGATCAGGATCACTGGCGTGTCGTGCGCGGCAATCGTACGTTGCAACTCGCCCACCCAGTCCTCACGACGCGGCTTGAGCCAGTCGGCCTGCTCCACGCGCGTGCTGTTGGGCAGGCTGTTCTGCCAGTGGGTCTGCCAATGATCATCAGGAGACCCTTGCCAGCCTGGCACGATCAGATACCGGATCGACTCGTTATGCATGGATTCGCCTCCTGCCTGTATGCGTTCATGAGACGAGTATAGGGATGGAAGGTGTAATCGCTAAGGAATAAGAAGCTATTTATTAATACCCAAAAAGAATATCAACTGACAGGCAAAAAAAGAGGCCACTCCCTGCCTTCGAGGAACGGCCTCTAATAAAAATCACTTTCAGGGCAAAGACTATCCGCACTTCGTTACAGGATTACGACGGCCTCAGGTTGCCGGCACAGTACGCGGCCCCTGCTCGCCCGCAGTCAGCGGTACTGGCTCGTCGTGCTGCGGGATTTCACGGGCAACGTTCCAGACCACGATCGCAGCGACGATATCGAAGATCGCCAGCACCACGAACAGCGGGCTGTAACCGATTTTGGTGACCATAACGCCGAAGACCATGGTGAATGCCGCCGCCCCGAAAAAGCCGAACATTCCGCCCATCCCGGTCGCGGTTGCCACCTCGTTTTTACCGAATGAATCCGAGGTGATCGAATACAGCGCGCCCGACAGGGTCTGGTGGGCAAAACCGCCGATGCACAGCAACGCAATGGCGGTGTAGGGGCTTTCGACCAGCCCGATGCACGCAGGCCCGATCATGCAGGAGCAGCCGAACAGCATGACCATCTTGCGCGAGGTGAACAGCGACACCTTGCAGTACTTGTGGAACAACGGACTGAGGTAACCGCCCAGTACGCAGCCGATGTCAGCCGCCAGAAACGGCAGCCAGGCGAACATCGCGACTTCCTTGATGTTCATGTGGCGCTCGGTCATCAGGTACAGCGGGATCCATGCATTGAAGGTCTGCCAGGCAGGCTCGGAGAGGATTCGCGCCGAGGCAATCGCGTAGAAATTACGGTTTTTGAACAGTCGCTTCCAGCTGCCTTTCTGGGCAGGTGCATCCTTCAGACGCGCTTCCTGACCGCTGAGGATGTAGTCACGTTCGGCATCGCCCAGACGCTTCTGATCGCGCGGGTGCTTGTACAGCAGCAGCCACAGGCCGCTCCACACAATGCCCAGACCGCCGACAATCAGGAACGCCAGCTCCCAGCCACTCTGCAGAATGGCCCAGACCACCAGCGGCGGCGCCAGCAATGCGCCGAACGACGAACCGATGTTGAACCAGCCGATGGCGACCGAGCGCTCTTTGGCCGGAAACCATTCGGTGGTCGCCTTGACGCCTGCCGGCAGCCCTGCGGCTTCGGTCAGGCCGAGCATGCCGCGGAAGATCGCCAGACTCTGCCAGCCGGTTGCGAATGCTGCGGCAGCGCAGGCGGCAGACCAGGCGATGGCGAAAATCGCAAAGCCCATCTTGGTGCCGATCAAATCGATGATGTAGCCAGCCACGGGCTGCATGATGGCGTAGCACAATTGCCAGGCGACCACGATGTGCGCGTACTGCTCGGTGGAAATGCTCAACTCGCTCATGAGCGTCGGTGCTGCGACGGACAGTGTGTTGCGTGCCAGGTAGTTGACGACCAGGCCGGCCGTGACCAGCCCCACCATCCACCACCGAATGCCTTTTATCTTCATCTCTTCACCCTGTTTATTTTTAGATTGGCGATGAGCGTCCCGCGGCCAAGGCCGTGAGGCGGCTGGTTTTATGTAACTTCAGATTACGGTTTCTTCAGAAGACTTTTAGGCGCTTTCTGCCGACGATCATGCGTAAAAACGGGTTTTTCGCACGAGGAGCATGCCTTTATGGCCTGAGAACTCAGACTGATCATGAGGTTGTTACTCTTTGAATTATTTTTGTGGTTGTAATTTTCTTCAAGTCTTATGTTGTCGTACAACATGATGCACTTATAGTCATTTGCCATTCCAGTGTCAAATGACAGAAACGCTCTGACCTGCATCAGGGATGGGTTAGCAAGGCGTCGGGAATGGGAGGCGCGCTTTAGCGTTATACGATGACTGCATAATCGGCGTCTGCTCATAGCTCGTTTCGGCCTATAGAGCGTCGCTCAGTGGTGACAGCGCGGACTATTTTCTGCGTAACGGCAAGAAACGCGTCCTGGCACTTGCACAACTGTCACAAATGCTTTCATTCTTGAAGGCGGCGTCAGGCAAGGGAAATGCCCGGTGAGACCCTATCGGCACGGGCCTGACGCTGAAGTCATCTCATGTCAGGAAGAGGCGTGTGCATGCCCGAGCCAAGCAGTCTCGCCAGCTGGACCCCCGCTCTGCGCAAGCAGCTCACTGCCCTGGGTATGGACAGCGATGCGTTGTGCCAGAGCGCGGGTATTGAACTGAACAGGCTGAGTGAGCCCGGTGCGCAGTTCTCGCCGGATGTCACCGCCACGCTCTGGCAACATGCAGTTCAGGCCAGCCTTGACCCGGCTCTGGGTCTACGTGTTTCACGCTTCGTCAGCCCCACAGCGTTTCATGCGCTGGGCTACACACTGGTGGCCAGCGGTTCGCTGCGTGAAGTTTTCGAGCGCATCGTACGTTACCGCTCGATGGCCGAGGACTCTCTGGAGCTGGACTTCAGAACAGTCGGCGAGCGTTATGAATTCCGCTTCGGTACACCACCCTCCTGCCAGTCACCGGTTCATGAACTGCTCGATGCATTTGCCGCCATTTACGTGCGCACCTGCCGCAATCGGCTCGGCCGGGGCTATGCGCCGCTCGCCGTGCACCTGCAACGTCCCGCGCCCGAGGACCCGCGACCCTGGCACGACCTGTTTCGCTCGCCGGTCATGTTTGCGGCGCATGAGAACTTGCTGGAGTTTGGCGGTGATCAATTCGACAGCCATCTGGATGACGGCCCGGTGCAGCTGAACGGTCAGGAATCCCAAGGGGATCCGTTACCGTCACTGATCTGGGAGCAGCGCGTACGCTCCGCCATCGAGACCCTGCTGCCGGACGGCGAGCCCACCGTCAGAAGCATCGCCGAAGCCCTGCACCTTAGCCCGCGCAACCTGCAGCGCCATCTGGCCGACGAGGGCTGCTGCTATGACCTGCTGCTCAATCAGTGCCGCCAGAACCTGGCCCTGCTGCATATGAACGATCAGCAAAGCTCGCTGAACGAAATCGCCTACCTGCTAGGTTTTTCCGACACCGACTGCCTGAGCCGCGCCTTCAAACGCTGGACCGGGCTGACACCGGAACAGTACCGCAGCGCCGTGGTGCGTTGAGCGCTGATGGAGGACACACCATCGTGCCGATGCTCCGCGTCCACTCTTGATCAAGCGGCGCAGCGCAGATGTGTGACGCGGAGCGTCACGAAAGGCATTCCCACGCAGGAGCGTGAGGAACGATAGGTGTCAGTCAGGTCGATCCCTATCGTACCCATGCTCCGCGTGGGTATGCCGTTCTGGACGCTCTGCGTCCTCTCCTGATTATGTGACGCAGAGCGTCACGACAGGCATTTCCACGCTGGAGCGTGAGGAACGATGATGCCCGCAAGAACACCGTCGCACTTGGGCTCCACGTGAGTATCCATTGGCTTCTAGCGTGCTTCTATCCGCGCCAGCTCGGGCAGATCCCCCGACAACCCCAGCGCTTCGCGGACGAACAGCGCTTTGGCTTCGGGCATGCGGTTGACCATTTTCAGGCCGGTGTTGCGCAACCAGCGCAAGGGCAGCGGGTCGGCCTGGAACAGGCGTTCGAAGCCTTCCATCGCGGCCATCAGCGCGAGGTTGTGCGGCATACGGCGGCGCTCGTAGCGGCCCAGCACACGCAGGTCAGACCAGCGCTCGCCACGCCTTGCAGCATGGGTCAGCACTTCAGCCAGCACTGCGGCGTCGAGGAAACCGAGGTTCACGCCCTGCCCGGCCAGCGGGTGAATGGTGTGTGCCGCATCGCCAATCAACGCCAGCCCCCTGGCAACGTAACGCTTGGCATGACGCTGACGCAGCGGCACGCACAGGCGGCTATCGGCAGACAGCACCTGGCCCAGTCGTCCTTCGAATGCCTGCTCCAGTTCGCGGCAGAACAGGTCATCCTCCAGCGCCATCAGGCGCTCGGCTTCAGTAGGTGTGACTGACCAGACGATGGAGCACCAGTGCTCGCCCTCGCGCTCCAGCGGCAGAAAGGCCAGCGGCCCGTCATCGGTGAAACGCTGCCAGGCGGTTTTCCTGTGGGGGTCGGCGGTGCGCACACTGGTGACGATGGCGTGATGCAGGTAATCCCATTCACGCGTCGGCGTTTCGGTCAGGCGGCGCACGGCGGAATTGGCCCCATCGGCGGCCACCACCAGCGGTGCGCGCAGCTGACGACCATCGGCCAGGGTCAGCAACCAGTCATCGCCGGAGTGACGCATCTGTTCAAGCCGTGCATTGGCCAGCAGGCCGGTGTCGCTGGCATGCAGACGGTCAAGCAGCGCGTCCTGCACCACACGATTCTCGATGATGTGCCCCAGCACGTCGGCATGCACACTGGAGGCCGAGAAGTGAATCTGCCCGGTGCCGCTGCCATCCCAGACCTGCATATGCGCATACGGGCTGACGCGGCGCGCAGCGATGCCGTCCCACACGCCCAGCCGCTGGAGGATTCGCTGGCTGGCCGCCGACAGGGCGCTGACCCGCGGCTCGAAGCTCGACTGTTGATCAAACGGCTCGACGCTCAGCGGTCCACCGTCGACCACCAGCACATCAAGGCCGCTGCCCTGCAATGCCAAGGCAAGGGCACTGCCGACCATTCCGGCTCCGACAATCAGCACATCTGCGCGCGTTTCCATGGTCAAACCGTTCTCGCTTGCGGCCGAAGCCCAGTGTTTAAAGTGTGTGATTCACACATCGGATCGAGTCCCCAAGCCCATGGCCTGGCGGGCAAACCAGCGCTTGGCGGCAGGCAGCAGGTCCAGGCCCAGCAACCCGACGTTACGCCCGGTGGCAACCGCCGACCGGGAGCTGCCGAACAGGCGCGTCACCTTGTCGGAGAAGCCCACGGTCAATTGCTGATCCTGGCGCTGACGCTCACGGTAGAGCTGCAGGGTCGGCAGCTCGCCGGGCGGCGCGTCGCTGTCCAGCAGCGTCTCGGCCAGTGCGTCGGCGTCGCGCAAGGACAGATTGAACCCCTGTCCGGCGACCGGATGCAGGCTGTGCGCCGCGTTGCCCAGGATCACCAGATGCGAGCGCACCTGCTCTTCGGCCTCGATCAGTGCCAAGGGGTAGACATGCCGAGCACCGACCTGACGCAGCGTGCCCAGGCGATAGCCAAAGACGCCCTGCAGCTCTTCCAGAAAACTGCGGTCGTCCAGCTCGGCCAGACGCTGGGTATCGTTGCCCGGACGTGTCCAGACCAGCGCACAGCGGTTATCCGGCAATGGCAGCAGCGCCATCGGCCCGTCCTCGGTAAAACGTTCGAACGCCTGCCCGCAGTGAGCTTCGCTCGGCGTGATATTGGCAATCAGCGCATGCTGGTCGTAGGGCCGTTGCCGCACCCCGATACCCAACTGCTCGCGCAGGCTGGAACGGCCGCCGTCGGCCAGCACCGCCAGGTCGCAGTCAAGCTCGCTGTCGTCACTCAGCCTCAGGCGATAACCGTCGGCCAATGGCTGCATGTGTTTGACCTCGGCCGGCACACGCCAACTGACCACATCACGATCCAGCCCGGCCCACAGAGCCTGACCGAGCCAGGCGTTTTCGACCACATAGCCGAGCGCCGGAACGCCCTCTTCGAGCGCAGACAGGCGAGTGGCGCCGAAGCGACCCCGGTCCGACACCTGGATTTGCAGGATCGGCTCGGCGCGTCGAGAAATCTGCTGCCACAGGCCAAGCCGTTCATAGATGCGTCGCGAGCCGAACGACAGTGCCGAAGAACGCGCATCGTAGCTGGGCTGCCAGGCTTCACCCGGCGCGAAGGGTTCGATGAGCACGATTTTCCAGCCGCGCGCCTTGGCACCGGCCTGCAGCGACAGCGCAAGGCTTGCACCGACCAGTCCGCCACCGACGATGGCGATATTGAAGCGGCTCATGCGACCTGTTCCTGTGCCGCCGCCATCAGCGCCTCGATCTCGGCGACGGTCTTGGGCACGCCGCCGGACAGAATTTCACACCCCTGCCTGGTCACAACCACGTCATCCTCGATTCGCACACCAATACCTCGCCATTTCTTCGCGACTTCCAGATTGTCGGGGGATATGTAAATCCCGGGTTCAACGGTCAGCGTCATGCCGACCTCGAGTACGCGCCACTCGCCGCCGACCTTGTATTCGCCGACGTCGTGCACATCCATGCCCAGCCAGTGCCCGGCACGGTGCATGTAAAACATTTTGTAGGCCTCGCTTTCGATCAGCTCGCCAACGTCGCCGCGCAGCAGGCCCAGCTCGACCAGCCCGGCGGTAATCACCTTGACCGTCGCCTCGTGCGCCTGGTTCCAGTGCTTGTCGGGACCAATGGCCTCGAAGGCCGCATGCTGGGCCTTGAGCACCAGCTCGTAAATGGCTTTCTGCTCGGTGGAAAACCTGCCGTTCACCGGAAAGGTTCGGGTGATGTCACTGGCATAGCAATCGATTTCGCAGCCTGCGTCGATCAGCACCAGATCACCGTCCCTGAGCACCGCGTCGTTCTGCTGGTAATGCAGGATGCAACCGTTGCGCCCCGAAGCGACAATCGAGCCGTAGGCAGGCATCTTCGAACCGCCCTTGCGGAACTCGTAGTCCAGCTCGGCCTCCAGGCTGAATTCATGCAGCCCCGCGCGACAGGCCTGCATAGCGCGCACATGGGCCCGCGCGGAAATATCCGCCGCGCAACGCATGACTTTGATTTCCGCAGCGGACTTGTACAGGCGCATGTCGTGCAACAGGTGGTCCAGCGCCACGAACTCCTTGGGCGGCTGGGCACCGAGGTGCGCCTTGGAGCGAATCACGTTGATCCAGTCCATCAGGTGCCGGTCGAATTCAGGATTGCTACCCATCGCCGAATACACCCGATCCCGCCCTTCGATCAGGCCGGGCAGGATTTCGTCGATGTCATTGATGGGGAACGCATCGTCCGCACCGTACTCGCGGATTGCGCCTTCCTGTCCTGCACGCAGGCCTTCCCACAGCTCGCGCTCGGGATTGCGCTCGCGGCAGAACAATACGTACTCGCCGTATTCACGACCGGGGATCAGCACCACCACCGCTTCCGGCTCGGGAAAGCCGCTCAGGTACTGAAAGTCGCTGTCCTGCCGGTAGACGTGCTCGACGTCACGATTGCGAATGGCAACCGCAGCGGCAGGCAGGATGGCAATGCTGTCCGGCTCCATCTGAGCCATCAGAGCCTTGCGGCGGCGGGCGTACTCGGACTTCGGGATCTGAATCATGGGCAGCAGGCGTCCTGATGGAGTCCACCGGCTCGCGCTGTGGCACGCGCAGGCCGGTGTCGCAGTGATCGGCTATCAGTGCAGTGAAGGCTTGGGTTGCGGCGCGGACGGCTCGTTGAATTCAGTGAACAGCAGCAGCGGCGCTACGCGCATGTACTCCATGACTTCCATGTAGTCGGTTTCACCGTCTTCGGACTCTTCCAGCGCGTCCTGAACCTGGGCAATCGCCGCCAGATCCTCCAGAACCGCCTTGGCTTCAGTGCCCAGCGGCTTGTCGCCAATGGCCAGACCGAAACCTGCCAGGAACCCCTGACACCATTGGCCCAGCGCAGCAGCACGCTCGGTCAGCGGTTCGTCGTCGCCCGGCAGCAACAGCACGACGGTCATGTCGTCGCCGGTGAGCTCGCCCTTGACCATCTCTTGCAAGCCGACGAGCGCCTGACGGATATTGTCTTGCGGCTCGGTCTCGAGCAGGACCGACGCGTCGGCGAACCAGCCTTCGTTGTCGAAACCGGCACCTGCGCAACTGCGCCCCAGCAACAGGCCATGCAGCTCGGCAGGAGATACCTGGTGACCGCCACTGTTGAGCAGAGTGGCGAACGCTTTGTACGGAGAATTCTGAATGGGCATGGGTAGCTAGTCGCCAAACGGCGCAATGTCTAGAATGAAGGCCTTGTATCCTAGACTATCCGCGCGACAAGATCACCCGGACGGCGGTTCGAGCTTGAGCACAAGCATCGCTCCCCCTGCCATTCATCAGAAAGTATTCAGTGGAAAACAATGGAAGACACCGACCTGCAAGCGCTGATGAAACGTGTGGAGCTGCTCCTGAAGTATGCCGAGCAACTTAAAGGCCAAAACGCACTCTTATTAGCTCAGGAAAAGACCTGGCGCGAGGAACGTGCCCAACTGATTGAAAAAAACGAAATCGCCCGGCAGAAGGTCGAGTCAATGATTTCGCGCCTTAAAGCCCTGGAGCAAGACTCATGAGCAATGGCAACAGCGTCACCGTTCAGATCCTGGACAAAGAATATTCGATCATCTGCCCTCAGGAAGAGCGCACCAACCTGGTCAGCGCCGCCCGCTACCTGGATGGCAAGATGCGTGAGATCCGCAGCAGCGGCAAAGTCATCGGTGCCGATCGCATCGCCGTGATGGCTGCCCTGAACATCACTCACGACCTGCTGCACAAGGAACATCTGCCTGACGTACAGACCAGCGGTTCGACCCGCGAACAGGTCCGCGATCTGCTCGACAAGGTCGATCTGGTGCTGGCGACAGACACGCCCGGCACACCGGATTCAACTCGGGGCTGATTATTGCGGGGCATTTCTGTATACTCGCGCTGCTCCCTGGAGTGCTTGCCAGTCGGTCATGTCCCTGAGCCGATACGCACAACCACGGGGGTTGCACGTTGGGGTTGGTGTGCATGTCCGCTCGACGGAAAGCCTTAAAACCTCCTGCAATCTCCACCTTGAACTTTCGGGTTCAAGGGCTAAACCGACAGCGGTTCGTCGGGGAGTCCATATTCAGTTCGTTGCCAGCCCTGTTGTCTGGCAACGACGACCCCGCTCCGGCTTCAACCTCCTTTCCGGATCAGCCTGCATGACCTTCTGCTCATGATCAGCGCCCAATCACTTACTCGTCCGCAATTGCGCCGCCAGCTACGCAAGGCACGCAAAGCCCTGAGTCAACGCCAGCAACGCGAAGCCGCACGGGATATTTATCGTCAATTGGCGCAGCACCCGCTGTTTCGACGTGCCCGGCATGTTTCGCTGTACCTGCCGATGGATGGCGAGATCGACCCGCGGCTGTTGCTGCGCGAAGCCCAGCGCCGCGGCAAGGCAACCTATCTGCCGGTGCTCAACGCATGGCCGCGCACCCGCATGGTTTTTCAGCGCGTGCGTCCCGGCGAGACATTCATCCCCAACCGTTTCCGCATCCCCGAGCCGCGCATCGACCGGGCAAAGCAGCGCGCTATCTGGGCGCTCGATCTGATCCTGATGCCGTTGGTGGGTTTCGATGATGAAGGCGGTCGCCTGGGCATGGGCGGAGGTTTCTACGACCGCAGCCTGGCGTACCTGGCGCGCAGAACGACCTGGCGCAAACCCGTGTTACTGGGGTTGGCTCACGAGTGTCAGAAAGTCGATCGACTGGCGCAGGCCAGTTGGGATGTACCGCTGCAAGGCACGGTATCGGATAAAAGCTGGTATGTGACGCAGACACTCTGATCGTTCAGCCAACAAGGCTATCAACGATCAGAGTACAAACAGGGCTCAATGCCTGCCGGGGACTTTTTGCTGCTGCTGTGTGATCTCGACTGGAGCATCATCGTTGGTGGACCACAAGCTCTGTGCATAACCGGTTGTCACGACACCCAAGCCAAACAGAATAACCAGAATCCAGAGTAAATCAGGCTTGCGCTTCATTGACTGCCCTCCTTAGGCAAATCAATACGATGTCAGCATCGGCTTTGTGGAGGCCGCTGCAACAGCGTGGAACTTTAAAGGGCGGCATTTTGCGGTAACGTGAACCAGTACGCAAATAGTGGCGCGAACCGATTGTCGGTTTGTCATCAAACTGTTCGTCATACCGTAAACCTTTTGTCTGTGGAGTGAGCACAATGGCCTATTGGCTGATGAAGTCCGAGCCTGATGAATTCTCGATCAGCGACCTGCAACGACTGGGCAACGCTCGCTGGGACGGGGTGCGCAACTATCAGGCGCGTAATTTTCTGAGAGCCATGGCAGAGGGCGACGCGTTCTTTTTCTATCACTCCAGTTGCCCGGAGCCGGGCATCGCCGGCATCGGCAAAATCACCAGGTCAGCCTACCCGGACCCCACCGCACTGGACCCCGAGAGCCACTATCACGACGCCAAGGCCACGGAGGAAAAGAATCCGTGGAGTGCCATCGACGTCGAGTTCGTGGAGACCTTCAAGCGCGTGCTGGGGCTGGGTTATCTCAAGCAGCAAAGCCAACTGGAGCAACTGCCTCTGGTACAGAAAGGCAGCCGGCTCTCGGTCATGCCGGTCACCGCCGAACAATGGGCGGCGATCCTGGCATTGCGCTGACGGACGTTATTGAACGATGAAGTTATTGAACAGCAAGTCTTCGACAATCGGCTTGCCTTCTTCATCGTTCATGACGCGCTGAACCTGCTTGAGCGCTTCCTGACGAATGTTTTCCTTCGCTTCGGCGCTGCTCATGGAATCGACGGTCTGTTGAGTGAACAGCGACACCAGTTGATTGCGGATCAGTGCATCATTGCGCTTCACGGCAGCCTCGGCATCGGCACCGGTCACACGCAAGGCAATGTCAGCCTTGTAGACACGCAGCTTGGGGCCGCCATCGAGCGCGTAGTTACCCACGAACGGAGGCGTCAGCGAGACATAGGCCGCTTTCGGGGCACCCCCTTCTTCCTTGGCTTCCTCTTGCGCCATGACAGGCAATGACAAGGCCAGCAACATCAGAATCCACGCTTTCACAGTCCACTCCTTAATACGGTTTGCCACGTAGCTTACAGCTTATGTGTGCTTATCAGGCAGGGCCATGCTTGTTGACCCGGGAACCCGCTTAACTGACTTTATCGGCCATTACCGGAAAAGGAATAGCCCGATGAAAGCCCTGTTATGCAAAGCCTTCGGTCCTGCCAGCACACTGGTACTCGAAGACGTCCCCGGCCCCGCGATCAAAAAGAACGAAATTCTGCTCGACGTGCACGCCGCCGGGGTCAACTTTCCCGACACCTTGATCATCGAGGGCAAATACCAGTTCAAGCCGCCCTTCCCGTTCTCACCGGGGGGTGAGGCCGCAGGCGTGATAGCCGCCGTCGGGGAAAACGTCAGCCACCTGAAACCCGGCGACCGCGTCATGGCCCTCACTGGCTGGGGCAGCTTTGCCGAGCAGGTCGCCGTTACCCACTACAACGTACTGCCGATTCCACAGGGCATGGACTTCACCACGGCGGCCGCATTCAGCATGACCTACGGCACTTCCATGCACGCCCTCACACAACGCGCCCGCCTGCAACCCGGCGAAACCCTGCTGGTACTCGGCGCATCCGGCGGCGTCGGCCTGGCCGCCGTAGAAATCGGCAAAGCCCTCGGCGCCCGCGTCATCGCCGCCGCCAGCAGCGCAGAAAAACTCGAAGTCGCCAGAAACGCAGGCGCCGACGAACTGATCAACTACAGCGAAACCAGCCTCAAGGACGAAGTCAAACGCCTCACCCAAGGCAACGGCGCCGACGTGATCTACGACCCGGTCGGCGGCGACCTCTTCGACCAGGCCATCCGCAGCATCGCCTGGAACGGCCGCCTGCTGGTCGTCGGCTTCGCCAGCGGCCGCATCCCCGACCTGCCCGTCAACCTGACCCTGCTCAAGGGCGCCTCGGTGGTCGGCGTGTTCTGGGGCTCGTTTGCGCAGCAACAACCGCAGGACAATGCGGCGAACTTCAAGCAGCTGTTTGCGTGGTTTGAAGAAGGGAAATTGAAGCCACTGGTGTCGACGGTTTATCCGCTGGAAAGGGCTGGGGAGGCGATTGATTTGTTGCGGGGACGCAGGGCTGTGGGGAAGGTGGTGGTTTTTGTTACGAAGAGTCCTTAAACCCTATTTAAAAGCAGAAGATGCCTGAAAACGGCTGCGCATATGCGTCTTTTTATAGAGGCGCGCGTGACCATGTCCTTCCCTTACGCTTGGCGAAGGATCATAACGCTGCTCAGTAGGCATTTCAGCACCAGTAGCACATCTTGGCGAGGTGGAATGCTCGGGTATAACTAGTACATGTGGTAGTAGCTGAGTGTAGCCATTGGAGGGAGTATGGAGACGCATCACTTTCGGTGCAAAGGGAGGTGTGTAATGAAAAGTGAAGCTTTTACGTATATCAAAGATGCTATTCATGACTGGCTGTATATAGACCTAAGTTTAGACTCGGCAAGCGCCAGCGGCGCTACAAGTCAGATCACATACGAAACCCAATTTTCCGACTTAGCCAAGAAGTATGAAAAACCAGACCAAGTTGAGCTGGCAGCCGTTGCACTTTTAAAAATGAGACTTAGAGGCCTTGAAATGCCCGAAAAACTTAAAGACTTATATAACATCAAGGAGTGGCAAAGCCCGGACGGAGGATTATTCGGAAACCCTAATGATATTCACGGTGTGCTTGAGACCGAAATCAAAAACACTAAAACCGTCGGCGAACTTGCCGACCTTCTAAAGTAATTTTATAAGCCAATGCCGCTACTGAAGATGAGCATATAAGTTCATCCTCGCCCGAGTCATCGCCGCCGCCAGCAGCGCAGAAAACTCGAAGTCGCCAGAAACGCAGGCGGCGACCTCTTCGACCAGGCCATCCGCAGCATCGCCTGGACCGGCCGCCTGCCGACTGCTTGTATCGCCTTCTTCATCGGAAGGCAAACAAGGCAAATATACAAACTACCAAAATAGCATCATAAAATAACCACAGTGACTTTATTTCAGACAGCAAAAAAAGAACTTACCAAGCACTGTAACCCGATAAAACAACACACCATCCATATATAATTATGGGCTATTAGAAAAAAGCCTTTGTTAGCCTATCGCCATACAAACAAAAGGAAATTGTATGAGCGAGAATATGAGCAACGATGATCCTCCTGTAAAAAACATACTTGTCACTGAAGGCAACGATAAGAAAGCTGGAAAGACAGGATCAGACGGAAATCGGGATGGATTTGGCCACCGCTCCTGGAACGGCTCTGGTGGCGGCGGCAGCGTTGGTTTTGGTGGCTCAAAAAACAGAGGAGCCAGAAGGGCAGCGCTCGTTCGTGCCCGCGCAAAAAAGGAAGCCAAGGCCTTAGCTCGGCGGCAAGAAGCGGAACAAGCAGCTCACCAACTAAGGTTACAGGCTGAGGCACATGCCCAGGCAATGGCAGAAGCCGCCGAGCGAGAACGTATTGAAGCGCAAGTACGTGCACAGGCCGAAAAGGATCAGGCCCATCGACTGGCTCTTGAAGCGCTGACAAATGCATATCCATCGTTACAGTCTGGATTGGCACAAAAGTATTCACTGGCTTCTGCATCGCTGCCGAATACTCTTCAAAAAGAAATAGCGCCGGGTGATGACCTGAATGTTGATTACCCAGGCGACAAGCAGGCTCTTGAGCTTATACTTCAGAAAAAAACCAGGGTTAACTATTTAATTGCAATCAAACAACCGTTACTGGACGAGCGTCGCGCTCAGGCTCTGAGTCTCACCGGTCAAGAACTTGACCATGCTACACAAAAAGACCACCTGAACTATCTGGTGTACTACAGCCAAGGTGATCCTCCACGTGTGCAGCAGGCCCATGAAGCGTGGGTAAACGCTTTATCTCAAACCTACGAAGCAAAGCTTCTTGCCGAGTCGGTCACGCTGCTCAATGAACAATCAGCAGCGCTTTCCATGCGCCATGCTGAACTGTCGCTGGCCAATAAACCGGCGAGTCAGGAAGCACGACAGGCCGCTGGCATCGACAAGTTGTGGTCAGTTATTGCCCCCGCGTCAACTACCACCGCAGCACCAGGCATCAGAACCGTTGCGACCAACATCGCGAAGGATCAACTCATCAGGATTGCGACCAGAACATTGGGCAGCAATCTGGTTACGTTGCTGGCGATGTATCCACAACCGTTGGGCGACGCAGAACTGCCGCCCGCCGTTATCGCCACACCTCTGTCGCAGCTCAACCTGCCACCGCATATCGATCTGCACTACCTTGCCAGCGTCAAAGGCACGCTGGATGTGCCTCATCGACTGACATCCGATGAAGCTGGCACAAGCGCTACACGCTGGGTAGCTGCGGACGGTGTGAAAGTTGGTACCAAGGTTCGCGTAAGAACTTTCACCTATAACGCACAGAGCAATTCCTACGAGTTTATCCGTGACGGGGAATCGACACCGGCACTGATATGGACGCCAATAGCACGACCGGCGGACAGCTCGACAAGCTCACCCGCAGCACCACCCGTTTTGCCGGTAGATCCAGGCAACGTGGTGACACCTTTTGTACCCGAGCTTGAAGCTTACCCGGCGATTGATCGAGATGATCCTGATGATTACATTCTCATATCGCCGATTGATTCAGGGCTGCCGAATAGCTACCTGCTGTTCAAGGACCCGAGGTCGATTCCGGGGGTTGCGAGTGGGTTTGGTGAGGCGGTGACAGCTACCTGGCTGAGAGGGCCGACGGCAAGCCAACCAGCGCCGATTCCTTCCAGTGTTGCGGAAAAGCTGAGTGGACGACCATTCGCAAGTTTTGCCAAGTTAAGGGAAGCGATCTGGTTAGAGGTATCAAAAGACCCGGAGTTGAGCCGACATCTTGGAGAGTTAAACCTTCAGGAGCTATCAAACAAACGTGCACCTCGTGCCCCGCTAGCAGATCGAGTCGGCAAGCGCGTGAAATATGAAATCCATCACAAACACCGGGTCAGTGAAGGGGGATCAGTTTATGATCTGGACAACCTTATAATTATGACCCCTAAAGACCACATCCAGACTCACAGGAATAACCAATGAAACTGAAATCCAAACTGAGTGATTACACCGAAGCTGAGTTCATGGAAATTCTAAGTGAGCTTTTCACTGGCGTAAGCGAAACGAGAGAAGATGCCGAAGAGTACGTGAACAGCCTTGTCGACCACATTACAGAAGTGACAGAGCATCCGGAAAAATCGGACCTCCTGTATTACCCGCTCGAAGGCAGAGAGGATAGCGCCACAGGGGTTATGAAAGAAATTAAAGAATGGCGAGCAAAAAATGGCAAGCCAGGATTCAAAAGTTAAACACTTAACGCACGCTCATATTAACCAATATAAAAAGGAAATCGTCTATGGAAGAACTACATCATCATCTGCAACAATTAAGTGGCGATCTACAAGCCGAGATTGCAGCTTACGTCGGCGACTGGAGCGGGATGAACCATATAGAAATAGCCGACAAACACATACATGCCGCAAACCATCTGATCAGCAGTAAACGAGCACATCTGCAGCCGGAATATATCGAGCTTGCCAATACGCCTAAGGAAAAAATACGAGTTGCGCCCGGGAACGGCGGCCTTGCGGATTTGGTAGCCGAAGCGAGATCTTTCTTAGACAGCATTCTTGGTTTGGAGAACTTCAAGCGCAGCATCGAAGACCTATTTGCCAGGCTATTAGAACTTGATCGCCAACACGCTGAGCGCCTTGCCCTGGAAGCCCGAGCCGAAGAAGCCGCGCGCGCGCGAGCCGAGGCGGAAGAGGCGGCTCGCCGACTCGCGGAAGAACAGGCTGCGCAGCAGCGAGCCATAGAGGCAGCGTTCCAGCTTGCACAACGTCAGGTCGAAGAAGCCGAGCACGCATTGGCCCTACGCAACGCCGAGGAAGCTCGCGCTAAAGAGGCCGAATCCAACCGAGCGATAGAGATGACGTTCGGGCCTGAGGCGTCGCGAGAAATCGATAATGCGATCAAGGTGCTGAGAGGCACTATCGAAATCGCGATCACCGACTTCTCGAATACGATCAGCGCTCACGGAGCGCTCGACATGAGTCAGCTTGAAGCGATTCAAAATATGAGCGCTGTTCACTGATCATTTCGCTGGAGGTGCCGGGTCAAGTCAGCACTGCTTTGACACCGGCACCACACGATAGATCTGACATTCTCCGGCAAATAATCCACCTACCTGAAGGTCGGATCATTTGGTAACTGACGACGATATCCGGTTCAGACCTCCAAACTGAAACTCACTCAAAAGCAGGAGGATTACCTGAACTGTGGGAGCGAGCTTGCTCGCGAAGGCGTATTCACAGGGCAACAAACATTTTAGTTGCCATGCCCGCTCATGCTTCTCTGGAGACTCCGCGTCCAATCTTGAACGTGGCTCATGGAGCGAATGGTGACGCGGAGCCTTAAGAAAGGCGTTCCCGCTGACGCGTGCGAAACGAGAGATATCCGTCGGCTGTACCGGCCCCTTCGTGAGCAAGCTCACTCCCACAAGTACGCGGCGCTCACGATGTCCGTAATCAATATCGCTCAACCCTTACAGCGCCTTCCTCACAGTCTCCGGCAAATAATCAACGTACCTGCGCATCGGATTTTTTTGGCATTGAGCGACGATGCCCGGCGTCGCTTCCAGCAGCTCAAGAACCAGGGCCTGACGCTCGTCCAGGGTGAGAAACTGCTCTATGACCGGACTGCTCGACAGGTACAGTTCTGTACGCATCAGCGCATCCGGTTTGACGTCCTTGCGCCATTTGCGTCCCTCGAACATTTCCGTATTCAGCTGCCAGCACAACACCTGCTTCAGCTCGACATTGGCTGCCAGCGGCGGGTTGGTATGTGGCCGCCCCGTGAAATTGAACGTGACCGTAACTGCTTCGCCCTCGGGATGAGAGGCCGGCGGCTGCCAAGGTTCGAAGACCCACTGTTCGACAGCACTTCGGGTCAGGCTGATGAGCCTCGGATCGGGCTCCCCCAGCACTTCGAGGAAGCGCACGCCTCCATCGGCCTGAATGAAAACTCTGATGCTGACACTGCGTTTTACGAAGGAACGAAGCATCGATGCCGAATAGCCCGGCTCAGGCATATGCAACGGCACCGGATACGACGGCAACGCCTGTGCTCCCCCCGCCGAAAGCAACCCTGTAAGCATCATGCAACCCAGCACGCAGCTCATTCGTTGCCCTCCGCTTGCTCGGCCAACCCCACCATCAACGTCTTGATCGGCGTCGGCAGATAGTCGCCGTACAGACGATCGGGATTGCTTCGGCAATTGCTGACCATCATCGGTATCGCGGCGCCCAGTTGCTCAAGCAGGACCTGGCGTTGGGGCTCGCTGCGCAGGTGGGCAACATGGCTGCCGAACAGCGCCTGCCCGGTGTACCAGAACACGTCGACCTTACTCAGTGGTTCCTTGGGATAGTCCTGGCGGGCGGATTTCACTTCGTGGTTCAGGTAGCCGCAGCGGATGTTGCCCAGGCCCACGGTCACTTCGGTGTTGAAGCGCCGATAGCCGTGGGAACCGAAAATGACGGGCACGGTGATCGTGGTCATGGGCGGCGCGCCGACTGTTCCGACCCAGGGTTTATAGCGCCATTGGCGGAGCGCCTGCTCTACCGCTGAGGCGAGCTGCGGATGCCCGCTCTCGATCGCCCTGGCTTCACGAACCTGCCCATCGGATTTGATCCACAGCTGCGCGCGGACCTTGCCTGCATAGTGGGTCTTGACCAGCTCTGGTGGAAAAACCGGTGTCGGCGTGTATATCGGCACCAGAAATGGCTCTGCAGCGCCGACGGGAGGGGCCAGTGCTGCGGCAATCATGAACGCGGTCATTCTCATTGTTGTAGGGGCTCATCGTCGTGGTGCACCTCCAGGGCGCAGTGATGACGATGGTATGAACCTGCCGACACATCAGTCAGCACACGACTTCCGATACGCCTGTAGGACCCATCCCAAACAATTGAAACGTCTGTAAACACTTGCGCAATGTTCGTAAAACAACAGCTGATTGCCTGCATTTCCTACAAAGAATCAGCCCGAAGGCACTGCTTTTTTCTGTAATGAAAATGTAATATTCGCATTCGCAAAAACAACAATAATCAGGAGCTTCTCCATGTTTGGGTTTTTCCGCCCTGCCAGGCATCAGGTACCCCTTCCCGAAGAAAAGGTCGACAGCACCTATCGCCGTCTGCGCTGGCAGATCTTCGCAGGCATCTTTATCGGCTATGCGGGTTACTACCTGCTGCGCAAGAATTTCTCGCTGGCGATGCCGTATCTGATCGACGAAGGCTATACGCGTGGCCAGCTGGGCGTGGCGATGTCTGCCATTGCGATTGCCTACGGCTTGTCGAAATTCCTCATGGGCATCGTTTCGGATCGCTCCAACCCGCGTTACTTCCTGCCGTTCGGCCTGCTGGTCTCTGCCGGGATCATGTTCATCTTCGGCTTCGCGCCGTGGGCGACGTCCAGTGTCACGATCATGTTTGTGCTGCTGTTCATCAATGGCTGGGCGCAGGGCATGGGCTGGCCGCCGAGCGGGCGGACGATGGTCCACTGGTGGTCGCAGAAAGAGCGCGGCGGTGTGGTGTCGGTGTGGAACGTGGCGCACAACGTCGGCGGCGGCCTGATCGGCCCGCTGTTCCTGCTCGGCATGGGCTGGACCAACGACTGGCATGCGGCGTTCTACGTGCCGGCGGCGGTTGCGTTGCTGGTCGCGGTGTTCGCCTTCGCGACCATGCGTGACACCCCGCAATCGGTCGGCCTGCCACCGATCGAGCACTACAAGAACGATTATCCGGAAGGCTACGATGCCAGCCACGAAGAAGAATTTAGCGCCCGGGAAATCTTCGTCAAGTACGTGCTGCGCAACAAATTCCTGTGGTACATCGCCATGGCCAACGTGTTCGTTTACCTGCTGCGCTACGGCGTGCTGGACTGGGCACCGACTTATCTCAAAGAAGCCAAGCACTTCACGGTCGACAAGACCTCCTGGGCCTATTTCCTCTACGAGTGGGCAGGCATTCCGGGCACGCTGCTGTGCGGCTGGATGTCGGACAAGATCTTCAAGGGCAATCGCGGCCTGACCGGCATGGTGTTCATGTTTCTGGTGACCATCGCCACGCTGGTGTACTGGCTGAACCCTGAAGGCAATCCGACCGTCGACATGATCGCGCTGGTGTCCATCGGCTTCCTGATCTACGGCCCGGTGATGCTGATCGGTCTGCAGGCGCTGGAGCTGGCACCGAAGAAGGCAGCAGGCACGGCCGCCGGCTTTACCGGGCTGTTCGGCTATCTGGGCGGGTCGGTCGCGGCCAGCGCGGCGATGGGCTATACGGTTGACCACTTTGGCTGGGATGGTGGGTTCGTGCTGTTGATCGGCGCGTGCATTCTGGCGATGGTGTTCCTTGCGCCGACGCTGCGGCACAAACAGGTCGCCAGCACATCCCGCGACATCAAAGGCTAATCAGGCAGTCTCCGACTTGCAGCGCTTGAGCCGCGCCTCCAGATTCAGGTCTGGCATGGCGTGGCTACGCAGGGCCTTGGCGGTCTGCTCCACGTACTCGCGGGTGGTCCCGTAGCGCCCTCTGGCGCTGGCCAGCACCTGGCTGAGCACGCTATCCGGCAGGTTGCCTGCGTAGCTGGGCAGATGCCGCTCGAGTACGAAGCCCAGGGCCTGCACCTTCCGGCCATCTTCAAGGCGGCAATTGAGCCAGTGCGGGCGATACGAGGGGTACGGCATCTCGCGCTCCCACAAGGCCAGCAGCGATTTTTCCAGGCATTCATCCGGCAGACGATAGGCGAAGCCGGTGCATGAACCGCCACGGTCCAGACCGAATACCAGCCCCGGTACTTCCGGCGTGCCACGGTGTTCGTGCGACCAGAGGTAAAGCCCGCGGTGATAACCGTGCACTCGGGCGCGCTGGCTCTCCACGGCGGTGCACTCGGGACGCCAGATCAGTGAGCCGTAGGCGAACAGCCAGACCGGGCCGCCCTTGTGACGACGCATGGTGGTGTTCATGGATGCGAGCAGTTGCTCGCGGGTAAGCTGTGGGCCCATATCGATAACGGGCGGATACGTCAGGCCAAGGCCGTCATGCACCGCAGCGGCCAACTCGTTGATTGGATTCTCCATTTGCCTCCCTGACAGTCTGACTGTCAGTTTTTACCGAGCCCCGCCGACTCGCTCGTGGTTGAGCGGCATCAGGGTGTCGTGGTTCGGTTGTTGCCACAGGCCAACGGCCTGCCTCTACTAAAAGTTGCCTGGCGACGACCATGCATCGCCATCGGTTGTAATCAGTTAAAGCAATTTACACTCCACTCCTGCAGCCGTCAGTCCGGCATTACGCACGCGGTGCATAAGCGAACACGTCTGCACGCATCTGATGAGCGTCCATTCCGGCGTCGACCAGGGCGTCCAGGGTTCCGTAGATCATCGCTGGCGAGCCGCTGGCGTAGACGTGAACAGCTGACAGGTCCTTGATGTCCTCGCAAACCGCCTCGTGCAGCAGACCGCAACGTCCCTCCCAGCCGCACAGGTCGCTGACGACCTTGTGCAGGAACAGGTTCGGCAGTTTCGCCCACTCGTCCCAATGGCTGACCTGGTAGAAATCCTCGGGGCGACGCACGCCCCAGTACAGGTGCACGGGATGACTGAAGCCTGTGGAGCGACAGTGTTCCAACAAACTGTTCATTTGCGCCATGCCCGTACCGGCCGCGATCAGCACCAGCGGCCCGTCTGGCAGCTCAGCGAGGTGGGTGTCGCCAAAGGGCAGCTCGACCCGCGCCATGCGGTTGCGTTGCAGTTGTTCGATCAGGCTGCGCGCACTGTCTTCACGAGCCAGCACGTGCAGCTCCAGGTCGCGACCGCTGTGCGGTGCCGATGCGATGGAAAACGCCGACTTCTCGCCGTTCTCGCGCTCGATCATCAGGTACTGCCCGGCGTGATAACGCGGCGGCTTGCCGGCCGGGGCACGCAGGCCCACCCGCCAGACATCGCCACCCACTTCGACGCATTCGCTCAGCTGGCAGGCAAAACTGCGCACCGGCAGTTCACCCTTGGCCAGCACGCCATCCCAGAGCACCACGCAGTCCGTCAGCGGCTCGGCCACACAGGTATGAATTTCGCCGTGATCGAGCGTCTGCCCCGACTGCATCACCCGGCCCTCGACCAGCAGAGCCGAGCACACATGGCAGTTGCCATTGCGACAGCTCTGCGGGCACTCATAACCCAGGCGCTGTGCCGCATCGAGTATCCGCTCGCCCGGCAGGGTTTCCAGCACCGCACCTGATGGCTGCAAGGTTACGCGCATCAGTCTATTCCCAACTGAGTCCAGATTTCGTCCACCCGGCGTGTGGTGGCTTCGTCCTTGACGATCGCCCTGCCCCACTCGCGGCTGGTCTCGCCTGGCCATTTGTTCGTGGCATCCAGTCCCATTTTCGACCCCAGGCCGGACACCGGCGAGGCGAAATCGAGGTAATCGATGGGCGTGTTGTCGATCATCACCGTGTCGCGCTTGGGGTCCATGCGCGTGGTGATGGCCCAGATCACGTCGTTCCAGTCCCGCGCATTGATATCGTCGTCGGTGACGATCACGAACTTGGTGTACATGAACTGGCGCAAGAACGACCAGACACCCAGCATCACGCGCTTGGCATGACCGGGATACTGTTTCTTGATGGTCACCACCGCCATGCGGTACGAGCAACCCTCGGGCGGCAGGTAGAAATCGACGATTTCCGGAAACTGCTTTTGCAGAATCGGCACGAACACTTCGTTCAGCGCGACGCCCAGAATCGCCGGTTCATCAGGCGGACGACCGGTGTAGGTGCTGTGGTAGATCGGCTTGATACGGTGCGTGATGCGCTCGACGGTCAGCACCGGAAAGCTGTCGACTTCGTTGTAATAGCCGGTGTGGTCGCCGTAAGGTCCCTCGTCGGCCATCTCGCCCGGATGAATCACGCCTTCGAGCACGATTTCGGCGCTGGCCGGGACTTGCAGATTGCTGCCACGGCACTTGATCAGTTCGGTGCGCGAGCCACGCAGCAGACCGGCAAAGGCATATTCGGAGAGGCTGTCCGGTACCGGCGTCACGGCACCGAGAATGGTCGCCGGGTCCGCGCCCAGTGCGACGGCCACCGGATAAGGCTCGCCAGGATGCTTGACGCACCAGTCGCGGAAGTCCAGCGCGCCACCGCGATGGCTGAGCCAGCGCATGATGATCTTGTTGCGACCGATGACCTGCTGGCGATAGATGCCGAGGTTCTGGCGCTCCTTGTTCGGGCCTTTGGTGACCGTCAGGCCCCAAGTGATCAGCGGCGCGACATCGCCCGGCCAGCAGGTTTGTACGGGCAGCATGCCGAGGTCGACGTCATCGCCTTCGATGACGACCTCCTGGCAGGGCGCATCCTTGACGACCTTCGGGGCCATGGCGATGACCTTGCGGAAGATCGGCAGCTTGGACCACGCATCCTTCAAGCCCTTGGGTGGCTCGGGCTCCTTGAGGAACGCCAGCAGCTTGCCGATTTCACGCAGCTCACTGACCGCTTCGGCGCCCATGCCCATGGCGACGCGCTCTGGCGTGCCGAACAGGTTGCCCAGCACCGGGATATCAAAGCCAACCGGTTTTTCGAATAACAGCGCCGGGCCCTTGGCACGCAAGGTACGGTCACAGATTTCAGTCATTTCCAGCACAGGCGAGATCGGCATCTGGATGCGTTTCAACTCTCCGCGCTGCTCAAGCTGCTGCACGAAATCCCTAAGATCTTTGAATTTCATTAACCCGGCCATTTATCCAATAGACGCACATCGTACCTGCTCCAGCCCGTCAAGGCAGCTAATCGGCGGCATGCAGGCAAAAAAAATGGTGCCCCGAAGGACACCATTTTTTGTTTCAGCCTGCCCGTTACTTGCGTTTCATGGACAGGAAGAACTCGTCGTTGGTCTTGGTCTGCTTGAGCTTGTCGATGAGGAACTCGATAGCCGCGACTTCGTCCATCGGGTGCAGGAGCTTGCGCAGGATCCACATGCGCTGCAGCTCGTCATCAGCGGTCAACAGCTCTTCACGGCGTGTGCCGGAGCGGTTGATGTTGATGGCCGGGAACACGCGCTTCTCTGCGATCTTGCGATCCAGAGGCAGCTCCATGTTGCCGGTACCCTTGAACTCTTCGTAGATCACTTCGTCCATCTTCGAACCGGTTTCAACCAGTGCGGTGGCGATGATGGTCAACGAGCCGCCTTCTTCGATGTTACGCGCAGCACCGAAGAAACGCTTAGGCTTCTCGAGTGCATGAGCATCGACACCACCGGTCAATACCTTGCCGGAGCTCGGGATGACGGTGTTGTAGGCACGTGCCAGACGGGTGATGGAGTCGAGCAGGATAACGACGTCTTTCTTGTGCTCGACCAGGCGCTTGGCCTTCTCGATCACCATTTCGGCAACCTGTACGTGACGGGTTGGCGGTTCGTCGAATGTCGAGGCAACCACTTCGCCGCGCACGGTGCGCTGCATTTCGGTCACTTCTTCCGGGCGCTCGTCGATCAGCAGAACGATCAGATGCACTTCCGGGTTGTTACGCGTGATGTTCGACGCGATGTTCTGCAGCATGATGGTCTTGCCCGCCTTCGGCGGAGCAACGATCAGACCACGCTGACCTTTACCGATCGGTGCGCACAGATCTATCACACGACCGGTCAGGTCTTCGGTGGAACCGTTACCGGCTTCCATCTTCATGCGGATCGTCGGGAACAACGGCGTCAGGTTTTCGAACAGAATCTTGTTCTTGGCGTTTTCCGGACGGTCGTAGTTGATCGTGTCGACCTTGAGCAGAGCGAAATAACGCTCGCCTTCCTTGGGTGGACGGATCTTGCCAACGATGGTGTCGCCGGTACGCAGGTTGAAGCGGCGGATCTGGCTGGGGGAGACATAGATGTCATCCGGGCCGGCCAGGTAGGAAGCGTCTGCAGAGCGCAGGAAACCGAAGCCGTCCTGGAGAATCTCCAGCACGCCATCACCGGATATTTCCTCGCCACTTTTGGCGTGCCGTTTGAGCAGGGAGAAAATGACGTCCTGCTTGCGCGAACGGGCCATATTCTCGATGCCAGCCTGTTCGGCCATTTCGAGCAATTCGGTAATCGGCTTTTGCTTGAGTTCAGTCAGGTTCATATGGGGAATGACGTAATCATGTATGGAGGGGGAAATTAAGCTTTTGGCTTAATGAGGCCGCGCCGCAGAGAAGGCGACAGGATCGCGTACTAAATCGAAAGGAGAGCGTCGGCGACGGCTAGCAGGGGGCAACGGAGAAGCCGTTGCGGGGCCGAATGTACCACCTGATTTTCCAGGCGTCTAGTACGACACCCGAAAAAAACCCCGCGATTTGCGGGGCTTTGAAACGCTTCAGATGTTGGCGTCGAGGAACGCAGCCAGCTGCGACTTCGACAGCGCACCAACTTTGGTCGCTTCCACATTGCCGTCCTTGAACAACATCAGCGTAGGAATACCGCGAACACCGTGCTTGGCAGGAGTGTCAGGGTTTTGATCGATATTCAGCTTGGCAACAGTCAGCTTGCCTTCATAGGTACCGGCGATTTCGTCCAGAACCGGGGCAATCATTTTGCAAGGGCCACACCATTCAGCCCAATAGTCAACAAGCACAGGACCCTGAGCCTTGAGTACTTCGGCGTCAAAGGTGGCGTCGGTGACGTGTTTGATAAGGTCGCTACTCATGGAAGTCTCCGAGGTCATAGGCTAAAAACGACGCTCATCATAGCGGGCCTCAGGTGATTCAGGAAGCGAAGGTTCATTGAGTCTGACTATGATGACTCATGACTGGAGTTATGGCAGGGGCTCAGTTGGAAGGCGACACGAACACGATGCCGGTGCGCAGTGCTGCGCCACGGATATGATCCTGCATGGCCTTTTGCGCGGGCCCCGACGCATGCCGAGCCAGCGCGCGAAGGATCTTGCGGTGCTCCTGCCAGGTTTCCATGACCCTGGCCGCCCGGATGAACGGCATCTTCTGGCTTTCCAGAAAGATGTCGGCCCCGGCAGTCACGATCCCCAGCATCGCCTGATTGCCGCTGGCGACCAGAATGTGCCGATGAAACTCGAAGTCCAGCCGCGCCGCAGCCTCGAAGTCACCGGCCCGCAACTCCAGACGCATAGCTTCGACGTTGTCCTCCAGTACATCGCGCTCGTCGGCGGTCAGGGTCACGGCGGCCATGCCTGCTGCGAAACCTTCCAGTGCATAGCGCAACTGAAAAGTGTCGGCCGGGGAAACCTGAGCTTCATAAGGCCAGGAAAAACCACTCGTGCGCTGTTCTGGTTCAGAAATCGACTGCACGAAGACGCCTTTGCCGGGCTGGACACTGACCACTCCGAGTGCGCTGAGCGATGACAGGGCTTCACGCAAAGACGCCCGACTGACCCCCAGCAAAACCGCCAGATCGCGTTGCGACGGCAGACTTTCGCCGGGCTTGTACCCTTGCTCGGCGATCAATTTGCGAATGGCCCGGAGGGCTGATTCGGGTACTGCGAGTGAGGTGTGCGGCATCACTGTTCAGGCCAGTCAGTCCAGTAAAAATCCCTTTTATCCCCATCTCGAACATTCGGCAAGCGACGCCCAGCACTGGGGCGGCAAGGCTTTAAAGCGCGCCAAAGCAGGGCGCGAAGCCGCTCGACTGGTCTGACCAGTAAGACCATAAACGCGCTGCAAACCCTGATTCATGGCAGTTCACGAGCGGATGGCATGCGCTGTGCACTGGAGACAGGCCAACACCTTTCGTTTCGCCCGGAGACTTCATATGACCAAGCGTTACAGCGCCCTGCTTACTGCACTGTTTGCCAGTCTGATGCTGAGCCAGACACCCGCCCACGCCAACGGCCTGGACGACGTTGTAGCGCGCGGCACCCTCAAGGTGGCCGTTCCGCAGGACTTCCCGCCATTCGGCTCGGTCGGCCCGGACATGAAACCGCGCGGCCTGGACATCGACACCGCACAGCTGCTGGCCGACAAGCTCAAGGTCAAGCTGGAGCTGACCCCGGTCAACAGCACCAACCGCATTCCGTTCCTGACCACCGGCAAGGTCGACCTGGTGATTTCCAGCCTGGGCAAGAACCCGGACCGCGAGAAAGTCATCGACTTCTCGCGTGCTTATGCGCCGTTCTATCTGGCGGTATTCGGGCCACCTGATTCGCCGGTCAAGGACATCGCTGACCTGAAAGGCAAGACCATCAGCGTCACCCGTGGCGCCATCGAGGACATCGAGCTGTCGAAAGTGGCTCCGGAAGGCGCGGTCATCAAGCGCTTCGAAGACAACAACTCGACCATCGCGGCCTATCTGGCCGGCCAGACCGACCTGATCGCCAGCGGCAACGTGGTGATGGTCGCGATCAGCGAGCGCAACCCCAAGCGCATCCCGGCGCTGAAAGTGAAACTCAAGGATTCGCCGGTCTACGTCGGCGTGAACAAGGGTCAGCCGGAACTGCTGGGCAAGGTCGATGAGATTCTGAATGCCGCCAAGGCTGACGGCTCGCTGGAAAAAGCTTCCCAGACCTGGCTGAAGCAACCGCTGCCTGCCGATCTCTGATCACTGCTTTCCGGTAACAGGATTCACCAATGGCTTATCACTTCGACTTTACACCGGTCCTGCAGAGCATCGATCTGCTGTTGCGCGGGGCTTTGTTCACGCTGGAACTGACGGCCATTGGCACGCTGCTGGGCGTCAGTCTCGGTATTGTCGGTGCCGTCGTGAGGGCCTGGAAGATTCAGCCTTTTGCGACGATCTTTGCCATCTATGTCGAGCTGATCCGCAATACGCCGTTTCTGGTCCAGCTGTTCTTCATTTTCTTCGGTCTGCCGTCGCTGGGCGTGCAGATCATGGAATGGCAGGCAGCGGTGCTGGCGATGGTCATCAACTTGGGTGCCTACTCGACCGAAATCGTGCGGGCGGGTATCCAGGCGATTCCCAAGGGTCAGCTTGAAGCGTCGGCTGCGCTGGCGATGAACCGTTATGAAGCCTTTCGCCACGTGGTGCTGGTTCCGGCGCTGGGCAAGGTCTGGCCGGCACTGAGCAGCCAGATCATCATCGTCATGCTGGGCTCGTCAGTCTGCTCGCAGATCGCCACTGAAGAACTGAGCTTCTATGCCAACTTCATTCAGTCACGCAACTTCCGCTCGTTCGAAACCTACATTGTGACCACGCTGATCTACCTGGCCATGGCACTGCTGATCCGGCAGTTGCTGGCCTGGATCGGGCGGCGCTACATCTCGAGGAACCGCTGATGGATTTCACCCTCTGGGACATCGTGCGCAATCTGCTGATCGGCCTGCAATGGACCTTGGCCTTGTCGCTGGTGGCCTTCATCGGCGGCGGGCTGATCGGTTTGCTGATCATGGGCATGCGCACCTCGGAAAAATCCGGCCCGCGCGTGACCGCGAAGCTCTATATAGAACTGTTTCAGGGCACACCGCTGTTGATGCAGTTGTTTCTGGTGTTCTTCGGTGTCGCTCTGATGGGCATGAACATTTCGCCCTGGGCTGCGGCGGCACTGGCCTTGACGCTATTTACCAGCGCCTACCTCGCGGAAATCTGGCGTGGCTGCGTCGAATCTATTTCCAAGGGCCAGTGGGAAGCATCCGCGAGCCTGGCGCTGACCCCGTTCGAGCAGATGCGCTATGTGATTCTGCCGCAGGCGTTGCGCATCGCGGTCGCGCCGACGGTCGGCTTTTCGGTGCAGGTGGTCAAAGGCACGGCGGTGACGTCGATCATCGGTTTCACCGAACTGACCAAGACCGGCAGCATGCTGGCCAACGCCACGTTTGAACCATTCATGGTCTATGGCTTCGTTGCCTTGGGCTACTTCATCCTGTGCTACCCCTTGTCGCTGTGCGCGCGCCATCTGGAAAGGAGACTGCATGCCTCTGCTTAGAATTTCCGCCCTGCATAAATACTATGGCGATCATCACGTGCTCAAAGGCATCGATCTGTCGGTCGAAGAAGGCCAGGTCGTGGCGATCATCGGTCGCAGCGGCTCGGGTAAAAGCACCCTGTTGCGCACGCTCAACGGCCTGGAGTCGATCAACGATGGTGTCATCGAGGTCGATGGCGAATACCTGGATGCCGCACGCGCCGACCTGCGCACGCTGCGCCAGAAGGTCGGCATGGTGTTCCAGCAGTTCAACCTGTTCCAGCACCTGAGCGTGGGTGAGAACGTCATGCTTGCGCCGCAGGTCGTGCAGAAAGTACCGAAGGCCGAGGCCGCTAAACTGGCGAGGAAGATGCTCGAGCGCGTCGGGCTGGGCGAGAAATTCGACGCCTTCCCGGATCGCCTGTCCGGTGGTCAGCAGCAACGCGTGGCGATTGCCCGCGCGCTGGCGATGTCGCCCAAGGTCTTGCTGTGCGACGAAATCACCTCGGCGCTGGACCCGGAGCTGGTCAACGAAGTACTCAGCGTGGTGCGTCAGTTGGCAGCCGATGGCATGACCCTGATCATGGTCACCCACGAAATGCGCTTCGCGCGTGAAGTGGGCGACAAGCTGGTGTTCATGCATCAGGGCAAGGTGCATGAAGTGGGCGATCCGAAAGTACTCTTCGCCAACCCGAAAACCCCGGAACTGGCGAACTTCATCGGCACAGTGGAGCACGCCTGACGCTGAACGCAGAGCGTCCGGAACAGCATGTCCACGCGAAGCGATCAGCGTTATGCACAAACCCCGAAGAGCCTGGAAAAGGGCTGAAGCGGCAGTGTCTGGCTGGACAGAAATCTTGGTGGGCGTGAGCTTCCTCACGAAGACTTTGGTCCAAACACCATATCTCCGGGGGCTGCACCGGCCTCTTCGCGAGCAAGCTCGCTCCCACGAAGACTGTGTATTACGCTGAGCGCGGAGCATGTTGCGGGCACTTATCGTTCCTCACGCTCCGTGGACTGCATTACGTGACGCTCCGCGCCACAGCTACATGCTGTATCGGGCTGGACAGAAATCTTGGTGGGAGTGAGCTTGCTCACGAAGGCGTTGGTCCAAACACCATATCTCCGGGGGCTGCACCGGTCTCTTCGCGAGCAAGCTCGCTCCCACGAAGACTGTGTATTACGCTGAGCGCGGAGCATGTTGCGGGCACTTATCGTTCCTCACGCTCCGTGTGGAAATGCATTTCGTGACGCTCCGCGTCACAGCTACATGCTGCATCACGCTGGACAGAAATCTTTGTGGGAGTGAGCTTGCTCACGAAGGCGTTTGTCCAAACACCATATCTCCGGGGGCTGCACCGGCCTCTTCGCGAGCAAGCTCGCTCCCACGAAGACTGTGTATTACGCTGAGCGCGGAGCATGTTGCGGGCACTTATCGTTCCTCACGCTCCGCGCCACAGCTACATGCTGTATCGGGCTGGACAGAAATCTTGGTGGGAGTGAGCTTGCTCACGAAGGCGTTGGTCCAAACGCCATATTTCCCGGGGCTGCACCGGCCTCTTCGCGAGCAAGCTCGCTCCCACGAAGACTGTGTATTACGCTGAGCGCGGCGCATGGACACGATGGCGTTCTTAGGGATACCTCTCGTTCCGCACGCTTTAGCGTGGCAATGCATTTTGGTGACGCTCTGCGTCACATGGCATTGATAGCCATACGCCACGCACGCGAGTAATACCGGGTATTTCCGGTGCCTGAACAGCTTCGCGTTGGCGGCAAGCATGGATCGTGGCACGATGGTCCGGTTATCGAACCGGACTTCCTGACCATGCCGCACTCAACACCCAAGAATTTTTCACTGATCGCCGCTATCGACCTGGGCTCCAACAGCTTTCATATGGTTGTGGCAAAAGCCAATCAGGGCGAGATTCGCATTCTTGAGCGCCTGGGCGAGAAGGTGCAGTTGGCCGCTGGCATCGACGAAGAGCGCCAGTTGACCGAAGAATCCATGCAGCGCGGTCTCGACTGCCTGAAACGCTTCGCCCAGTTGATCAATGGGCTGCCGCTCGGTGCGGTGCGCATCGTGGGCACCAACGCCCTGCGCGAGGCGCGTAACCGCAACGACTTCATTCACCGCGCCGAAGAAATCCTCGGCCACCCGGTGGAAGTGATTTCCGGCCGCGAAGAAGCGCGCCTCATTTACCTGGGCGTTTCCCACACGCTGGCCGACACCCCGGGCAAACGTCTGGTCGCCGACATCGGCGGCGGCAGTACCGAATTCATCATCGGCCAGCGCTTCGAGCCGCTGCTGCGTGAAAGCCTGCAGATGGGCTGCGTGAGTTTTACCCAGCGCTATTTCCGCGACGGCAAGGTGACACCGGCCCGGTACGCTCAGGCCTACACCGCTGCCCGCCTGGAAATCATGAGCATCGAACACGCGCTGCATCGCCTCAAGTGGGATGAAGCGATCGGTTCGTCAGGCACCATTCGTGCTATCGGCCTGGCGCTCAAGGCCAATGGTTACGGCGCTGGCGAGGTCAACGCCGAAGGGCTGGCCTGGCTCAAGCGCAAGCTGTTCAAGCTGGGTGATGTGGAAAAGATCGACTTTGACGGCATCAAGCCCGACCGTCGCGCCATTTTCCCCGCAGGCCTGGCGATTCTCGAAGCCATCTTCGACGCCCTCGAGCTCAAGCGCATGGATCACTGCGAAGGTGCCCTGCGTGAAGGCGTGCTGTATGACCTGATGGGCCGCCATCATCATGAAGACGTGCGTGAGCGTACGCTCAGCTCGCTGATGGAGCGTTATCACGTCGATCTGGAACAGGCCGCACGCGTCGAAGCCAAGGCGCTGCATGCGCTGGAGCAGGTTGCCGAGAGCTGGGAGTTGCAGCACGAGAGCTACGCCGAACTGCTGAGCTGGGCGGCCAAGGTGCACGAGATCGGTCTGGACATCGCTCACTATCACTACCACAAGCACGGCGCGTACCTGATCGAGCACTCGGACCTGGCCGGCTTCTCACGCGAAGACCAGCAAATGCTCGCACTGCTGGTGCGCGGTCATCGCCGTAATATTCCCAAGGACAAGTTCGCCGAGTTCGGCGATGAAGGCATCAAGCTGATTCGCCTGTGCGTGCTGTTGCGTTTTGCGATTCTGTTTCACCACATTCGTGGCACCCAGGAGATGCCACGTGTGACGTTGCGTGCCGACGGCCCGAATCTGGACGCCGAATTCCCGAAAGGCTGGCTGGAAAACAACCAGCTGACTCAGGCCGACTTCGCGCTGGAAGCGGAGTGGCTGACCCGAGTCGGCATCGTCTTCAGCGTACGCTGAGGACCGGGTTGCTCAGGCGCTCCAAAAGGGTCGCCTGGGCGCTTCGCGGGTTCTGGTTGCCGGTCGGCGTGCTGCGCACGTAACGCCCGTCCGACTGCAACAGCCAGCTGTGGGTGTTGTCGGTCAGGTAGCTTTCCAGCTCCTTCTTCACACGCAGAATCAACTTCTTGCCTTCCACCGGGAAGCAGGTCTCGACGCGCTTGTCGAGGTTGCGCTCCATCCAGTCGGCACTCGACAGGAACATCTGCTCGTCTCCGCCGTTGAGGAAGTAGAACACCCGCGTGTGCTCCAGGAAGCGACCGATGATCGAGCGCACATGGATATTGTGCGAAACCCCGGCGATGCCCGGACGCAGGCAGCACATGCCGCGCACCACCAGATCGATGCGCACGCCGGACTGGCTGGCCTTGTACAACGCCCGGATGATCTTCGGATCGGTCAGCGAGTTGAACTTGGCGATGATGTGCGCAGGTTTGCCATCGAGCGCAAATTGCGTCTCGCGGGCGATCATGTCGAGCATGCCTTTCTTGAGCGTGAACGGCGCATGCAGCAGCTTCTTCATGCGCAGCGTCTTGCCCATGCCGATCAACTGGCTGAACAGTTTGCCGACGTCTTCGCATAACGCGTCATCGGAGGTCAGCAAGCTGTAGTCGGTATACAGACGTGCGTTACCGGCGTGGTAGTTGCCGGTCCCGAGATGCGCATAACGCACGATCTCGCCCGCTTCGCGACGAAGAATCAACATCATCTTGGCGTGGGTCTTGAAGCCGACCACGCCGTAGATCACCACGGCACCGGCGGCCTGCAGACGGCTGGCCAGTTGCAGGTTGGACTCTTCATCGAAACGCGCACGCAACTCGATCACCGCAGTGACTTCCTTGCCGTTACGCGCGGCATCGACCAGCGCATCGACGATTTCCGAGTTCGCGCCGCTGCGATACAGCGTCTGGCGTACTGCGAGCACGTGCGGGTCTTTTGCCGCCTGGCGCAGCAGGTCGACCACCGGCGTGAACGACTCGAAAGGGTGCAGCAACAGGATGTCCTGCTTGCTGACCACGCTGAAAACGTTTTCGCTGTTCTGCAGCAGCTTGGGGATGGCTGGCGTGAACGGCGGGTATTGCAATTCGGGGTGGCTGTCCAGGCCGGTGATGCTGAACAGACGTGTCAGGTTGACCGGGCCATTCACCTGATACAGCTCGGACTCGTGCAGGTTGAACTGCTTGAGCAGGTAATCCGACAGGTGTTTCGGGCAGGTGTCCGCCACTTCCAGACGTACCGCATCACCATAGCGACGCGAGAACAGCTCGCCACGCAGTGCGCGCGCCAGGTCTTCCACGTCTTCGGAGTCCAGCGCCAGGTCGGCGTTGCGGGTCAGGCGGAACTGGTAGCAGCCCTTGACCTTCATGCCCTGGAACAGATCGTCAGCGTGGGCGTGGATCATCGACGACAGGAACACGAAATTATCGCCAGGCCCGCAGACCTCCTCCGGCACCTTGATCACACGCGGCAGCAGACGCGGCGCGGGAATGATCGCAAGACCGGAGTCGCGCCCGAAGGCATCGATACCTTCCAGCTCGACGATGAAGTTCAGGCTCTTGTTGACCAGCAACGGGAACGGGTGCGTCGGGTCGAGGCCGATCGGGGTGATGATCGGCGCGATCTCGTCGCGGAAGTAGCGTCGTACCCAGGCCTTGAGCTTGGCCGTCCAGTGACGGCGGCGAATGAAGCGGACCTGATGTTTCTCCAGCTCCGGCAGCAGAATGTCGTTGAGGATCGCATACTGACGATCCACATGACCGTGGACCAGCTCGCTGATCCTGGCCAGCGCCTGATGCGGCTGCAGACCGTCGGCGCCCGCCTGTTCGCGGGCAAAGGTGATCTGCTTCTTCAGGCCTGCAACACGAATCTCGAAGAACTCATCGAGGTTGCTGGAGAAGATCAGCAGAAACTTCAGCCGCTCCAGCAATGGGTAGGACTCATCGAGCGCCTGTTCCAGAACCCGGATATTGAACTGCAGTTGCGACAGCTCACGGTGGATATACAGGCTGCTATCGTCCAGGTTTGGCGCGACGATAGCGGGCACCGCAGCGGCGGGTGCCTCGATGGCCGGGATTACTTCGATGTCAGGTTCGACCACGGGTGTTGCCTCCGGGACATCGACTTGAACAGCGGCTTCGATGAGTGCTTCGGTATTCATGAATGTTCCTGTGAGGCTATTGCCCCTTCAACAGTTGAGCGGCGCGAACAGCAAAGTAGGTAAGAATGCCGTCGGCGCCGGCGCGTTTGAAGGCAGTGAGGGACTCGAGAATCACCCCTTCACTCAGCCAACCGTTCTGGATTGCGGCCATGTGCATCGCGTATTCACCGCTGACCTGATAAACAAAGGTCGGCACTTTGAACTCATCCTTGACCCTGTACAGAATGTCCAGATAAGGCATGCCTGGCTTGACCATGACCATGTCGGCGCCTTCGGCAAGGTCGGCGGCCACTTCGTGCAGTGCCTCGTTGCTGTTGGCCGGGTCCATCTGATAGGAAGCCTTGTTGGCCTTGCCCAGATTCAGGGAGGAACCCACCGCATCACGGAACGGACCGTAGTAGGCACTGGCGTACTTGGCCGAATAGGCCATGATCCTGACATTCACATGCCCGGCCAGCTCGAGAGACTCGCGGATGGCCTGAATGCGACCGTCCATCATGTCCGACGGCGCGACCACCTGAGCACCGGCATCGGCGTGCGACAGCGCCTGCTTCACCAGCGCGTCGACAGTGATGTCGTTCTGAACGTAGCCCTCTTCGTCGAGGATGCCGTCCTGACCATGCGTGGTGAACGGGTCCAGCGCCACATCAGTGATGACGCCCAGCTCCGGGAAACGGTCACGCAGGGCGCGGGTCGCGCGCTGGGCGATGCCGTCCGGGTTCCAGGCTTCGGCACCGTCGAGGGATTTCTTTTCCGGCGGTGTCACCGGGAACAGCGCCAGCGCAGGGATACCCAGTGCGACCCAGTGCTCGGCTTCCTTGAGCAACAGATCAACGCTCAAGCGCTCGACGCCAGGCATCGAGGCGATGGATTCACGACGGTTTTCACCATCGAGAACAAATACGGGAAGAATCAGATCGTCGACAGTGACAACGTTTTCACGCACCAGCCGACGGGAAAAGTCGTCGCGGCGATTACGGCGCAGACGAGTGAGAGGAAACAGGCGGTTAGCGGGGGTAAAGCTCACGGCGAGACTCCTGAGCCCGCTTACGCGGGCAAGCGCGACAGTTATAAGCCGCCATTATGACCAATGTGTGACAGTCATGGTTCGACCTGCGACTGCACATCGCGGTCACGGCCTTAAAGGGGATACGACCATTGTGGTTGCAAGAATCTTTAACGTCGAGACACATATGGACACTTTCATGATTGCCTTGGGCGCGTTAGGCTGCGCGTTCATTTCGCCAGCATCCAGACAATGCTCCAGAATTTCTTGAACGAATTCGGCTACTTTGCCCTGTTCCTCGGCACCTTTTTTGAAGGCGAGACCATTCTGGTTCTTGCCGGATTCCTGGCGTTCCGCGGATACATGGACCTCAACATCGTCATCCTTGTGGCCTTTTTTGGCAGTTATGCGGGCGACCAGTTGTGGTATTTCATGGGGCGCAAGCACGGCCGCAAGCTTCTGGCGCGCAAGCCTCGCTGGCAACTCATGGGCGACAAGGCGCTACGACTGGTCCGCAAGCACCCGGACATCTGGGTATTGGGCTTCCGCTTCGTGTACGGCCTGCGAACGGTCATGCCCGTGGCCATCGGCCTGTCGGGTTATCCACCCGGGCGTTATCTTCTGCTGAACGGTATCGGCGCGGCTGTCTGGGCTGCGGCGCTGGGTTCGGCTGCTTACCACTTCGGCGCGGTGCTCGAAGGCTTGCTGGGTAACGTCAAGAAATATGAACTCTGGGTGCTGGGGGCGCTGGTTCTGCTGGGGCTGGCCCTGTGGATACGCAGACGCATCAAGAACGCCCGTATCGCCCGTGAAGAGCGTGAAGAAAAAAGCCGCTTCTGCGCATCGGCAGCGGCCTCCGACCTGGAAACGCCGGTCACCGTACCGGTCGATCTGACGAAAAAATCCGACGAATAAACTCCCCCGTACCTCTCCCGAGCCAGGCTGACAGGCCTCGCTCGGCGACAGCGCGATCACCGCCCTCCCCGTGCACCTCGTGCGCAGTCGGCTTTGCACCGCCGACGATGCCTCAACTGAACACTCGGCCCGCAAAACGATCAACTGAACAGACAAATTAAAACAAGCCTCAGGTTGATCGAGCACAAGGAGCCGAAATCGATGCAGAAAAAAGTGGCTGTAATCCTCTCCGGCTGTGGCGTCTACGACGGTGCCGAGATCCACGAAAGCGTTCTCACCCTGTTGCGTCTGGATCAGCGCGGTGCGCAGGTTCAGTGCTTCGCGCCCGACATCACTCAGCATCACGTCATCAATCACCTGACCGGTGAGGAAATGCCCGAGTCGCGCAATGTGCTGGTCGAGTCTGCGCGCATTGCACGGGGCGAAGTGAAGGACATCCGCGAAGCAAATGTCGAAGACTTTGACGCCCTGATCATCCCGGGCGGCTTCGGCTCGGCAAAGAACCTTTCCGACCTTGCCCTGCAAGGTCCGGCCTGCCAGGTCGAAGCGGGATTGCTGGAGCTCGCCGAGGCGTTTGCCGAAGCCGGTAAACCGGTCGGGCTGATCTGCATCACCCCGGCACTCGCAGCCAAGATCTATGGGCCCGGCGTGACCTGCACCATCGGCAGCGACCCTGAAACCGCTGCGGCCATCACCAAAATGGGTGGCAGCCATGCGGAATGCGCCGTCGATGACATCGTCGAGGACGAAGCGCGAAAACTGGTCAGCACACCTGCCTATATGGTCGCCAAGAGCATCAGCGAGGCGGCCTCGGGCATCAACAAGCTGGTTGACCGCGTGCTGGAGCTGACTCACGAGGGCGATGCCTGACCGTCGCCCCGCCTGCAAAACACCGCCCGTCAGGCGAGCGGTGTTTTGCAGGCCGGCCATGGTGATCCACCCGGGCTTTATGCTGTACTGTATGCATGAACAGTATATGAGTAATGCCAGATGTCCAGCCTCTATCCGGTTCGTGGCCGAGGTACTGCCAGCAATCCGCATAACCGCTTCGCGCCCAGTCAGTCGGTGGCCGAAGACGATGGCTGGTATCAGGAAGTGCCGCTTACGCAAGGTACTCAGGTCACCAGCGAAACAGCCAAAAGCATCATTACCCGCAACAGCTCGCCGGATATCCCTTTTGACAGGTCGATCAACCCTTACCGGGGCTGCGAGCACGGCTGCATCTATTGTTTCGCCAGACCCAGCCACGCCTACTGGGACATGTCGCCGGGCCTGGACTTCGAGACCAAGCTGATCGCCAAGACCAACGCGGCGGCGCTGCTCGAGCAACAACTGTCCAAACCCGGCTACCGCTGCGCGCCCATCACCCTCGGGGCCAATACCGACCCTTACCAGCCGATCGAGCGTGAGTACCGCATCACCCGGGCGACACTGGAGGTGTTACTGCGTTATCGGCATCCGGTCAGCATCATTACCAAAGGCTCGCTGATCCTGCGCGATCTGGATCTGCTGGCAGAAATGGCCAGGCTGCGGCTGGTGTCGGTGTTCATCAGCCTGACGACGCTGGATGACGAGCTCAAATGCATCCTCGAACCCAGGGCCGCAGCGCCCAAGGCTCGCCTGCGGGCCATTCGGGTATTGCGTCAGGCGGGGGTCCCGGTCGGTGTGCTGTGTGCGCCGATGATCCCGATGATCAACGACAGCGAGCTGGAGGCACTGCTGAGCGAAGCGAAAGCTGCGGGCGCCTTGAGCGCCAGCTACGTGATGCTGCGCCTGCCGCTGGAAGTCGCACCGCTGTTCGACGAGTGGCTGAAGACGCATTACCCGCAACGCGCCGAGCATGTCATGAGTCTGATTCGTCAAAGTCGCGGCGGAGCCGTGTACGACAGCACGTTTGGTTCTCGAATGCGTGGCGAAGGACCGTTTGCCGACCTGCTGGCTCAACGCTATGCCTTGGCAATCAAACGACTCGGATTGAACAAACGGGGTGGATTTGCACTCGATTGCGATGCGTTTTGTCCGCCGGGAGGGCAAATGTCGCTGCTGTGACGAACTTGGTACTATCGTGCAAACCCGCGTCCCAGAGCCATCGCATTCAGTTTCGTTTAAGCTTCGGCGATTAGTCTGTAACTCGGAGTGTCATCAGCGATAGCGCTCAAGGGATTTGTTCGTGATGCCCTTCAGAGAGGGATCACATCCGGCTCTGGTCAAACAGGCATGAAGAATCCACATCAATTCGTCAGAGAGGGTGAAGACATGACAGACATCGGTAAACAGCATTCGGCTACGTCGTCCAGCACATCAAGCCATTCAGACAGCGCCGACGTAGCGTTGAAACATATCGTCGATGGCTTTGTACATTTCCGTAAAGAGGTCTTCCCCCAGCAGGAAGAACTGTTCAAGAAGCTGGCGACTGCCCAATCGCCACGGGCCATGTTCATCACCTGCGCCGACTCGCGCATCGTGCCCGAATTGATTACCCAAAGTTCGCCAGGCGACCTGTTCGTCACGCGTAACGTCGGCAACGTCGTACCGCCGTATGGCCAGATGAATGGCGGCGTGTCCACCGCTCTGGAATACGCAGTGGTTGCACTGGGCGTGCAGCACATCATCGTTTGCGGACACTCTGACTGCGGCGCCATGCGCGCAGTGCTCAACCCTGACAGCCTGGACAAGATGCCTACGGTAAAAGCCTGGTTGCGCCATGCCGAGGTTGCCCGCACGGTGGTCGAGCAGAACTGCAGCTGCAGCGGCGAACTGGAAACCATGCAGGTCCTGACTCAGGAAAACGTGATTTCCCAGTTGCAACACCTGCGCACCCACCCTTCGGTCGCAGCGAAAATGGCCAGTGGCCAATTGTTCATTCACGGCTGGGTCTACAGCATCGAAACCAGCGAGATCCTGGCTTATGACGCCGAGCTCGATCGTTTCATACCGCTCGACGGTACGGGACCGACGCCGATGGCTTCACCGAAAGCACGCTTTTCAGCCGACTGATCACCAGTCCGACTGACGGCAAGCCCTTCTTAATCAGCTGATGGCGACTGCGCAGGATGCGCGTCGCCCGTCTTGCCTCGTCTGAAGAATCCCGGAGAAGCGTCATGGGTATTACAGCATTGAAAACCGCTTTACCCCGGGAGCTGCTCGCTTCCGTGGTCGTGTTCCTGGTCGCCCTGCCGCTGTGCATGGGGATCGCCATTGCATCCGGCATGCCTCCGGCAAAAGGTCTGATCACCGGCATCGTGGGCGGGCTGATAGTCGGCTGGATAGCCGGTTCGCCGTTGCAGGTCAGCGGTCCCGCAGCCGGTCTGGCAGTACTGGTTTTTGAAGTGGTGCGCGAGCACGGCATGGCCATGCTGGGTCCTATTCTGGTACTCGCCGGACTGCTTCAGCTGCTGGCAGGTCGATTCAAGCTTGGCTGCTGGTTCCGCGTCACGGCACCTGCGGTGGTCTATGGCATGCTCGCCGGTATCGGTGTGCTGATCGTACTGTCACAGGCACACGTGATGTTCGACAGCGGTCCCAAACCCTCCGGGCTGGACAATCTGATCGCCTTCCCTTCCACACTGATCCAGGCCTTCGGACCCGGCACCGGCATGCAGGCCGGTATGCTCGGCCTGGGCACCATGCTGATCATGTGGGGCTGGGAAAAACTCCGTCCGCAGTCCTTGCGCTTCGTACCCGGCGCGCTGCTGGGCGTGGGCATCGCCACCGGCATCAGCCTGTTCATGGCCTTGCAGGTCAAGCGTGTCGAAGTACCTGACAACCTGGCCGACGCCATCGACTGGCTTCGCCCGGCCGACCTGATGAATCTGGCCGATCCGGCCATTCTGGTTGCCGCGATCGTCGTAGCCTTCATCGCCAGTGCCGAAACGCTGCTTTCCGCCTCGGCGGTTGACCGCATGCACAGCGGCCAGCGTTCGGACTTCGACAAGGAACTCAGCGCTCAAGGCGTGGGCAACATGCTCTGCGGCCTGCTCGGTGCGTTGCCGATGACCGGCGTTATCGTACGCAGCTCGGCCAATGTCCAGGCCGGTGCTACCACGCGCTTCTCGACGATCTTCCACGGCCTGTGGCTGCTGGCGTTCGTGTTGCTGCTGTCGAGCGTACTGCAGAGCATTCCGGTCGCGAGTCTGGCTGGCGTGCTGGTCTACACCGGTCTGAAGCTGGTCGATCTGAAGGCGTTTCGCGGTCTGGGCCGCTATGGCCGGATGCCGATGTTCACCTATGCGGCAACTGCCATTGCGATCATCTTCACCGACCTGCTGACCGGTGTACTGGTCGGTTTCGGCCTGACTCTGGTGAAGCTGGCGTTCAAGGCTTCGCGTCTGAAGATCAATGTGGTCGAACTGGCGGGCGAGAAGGAATTCGAGCTGCGTTTGGTCGGTGCCGCAACCTTCCTCAAGGTACCGGCGCTGACTCAGGCACTGGGCACTATCCCGCAGGGCAGCACGGTGCATGTACCGTTGGGCAATCTGTCCTACATCGACCACTCGTGTCTGGAACTGCTGGAAGAATGGGGTCGTTCCAATGCCGCTCATGGCACCCGGTTGCTGATCGAATCGCGTGGCTTGAAGCGTCGTCTTGAAGGGCGGATCTACACGACAACGGGGATCGGCTCGGGCGCCGCCTGATAGTCGCGGCCCTGTTATCACAGCCCCGGAAACATGGGAGCCGGATGGGTCTTCGCGTAGCAGCGGAGCGATATCCGGCTCCTTCCATTGCCGGCGAAGACAGTGATTCGGGCCTCTGAATCAGACCGCGGAGCGCTCCAGCTCCAGGCCGACGCCCAATTGCCGTGACAGGCTTGGCCAGCGCTGCCAGGCCGCCCCCGTTGCAGGGCTGATCAGCTTCTCGCGATAGGCCTCGACCGAGTCCAGCGCGAAACTCTCCTCATCAAGCAATTCATCGACAGCATGGTGCACCGCTTCGTCCAGCTGGTTGGCAAATTGCTCGCCGATCAACTGGTGGGCGATCACGCTGGCAACCGTGGTATTGGACGGTATCAGCGGCTGACCGAAATGCTTGATGTACAGGTCATTCACTTCCTCGACCAGCCGGTGGGCCAGATAAGCCTCGTCCAACAGGCTTTCCAGGCCTTCGTGCCCATTCATGATGGAAGGCGGGGCCGCGAAAAAATGCTCGGCGATTTTCAGCACCGGCTTGATCTGCCCTTCGATCCCGGCTTGCAGCGCGACCTCATGAGCAGCGTCCAGCAGATCGGGGACCAGATCGATATAGGCCGTGACGAAACGCGTCAGTACGTCTTTCGCGTCGACTTCCGGCAGGTGAATGGCGGGATGAAGATGTGGGAGCTTTTGTTCCAACTGTTGCAGCAAGTGGCCGGTCCGGGCCTCATGTTGATGGGCTAGTTGTATCTGCTCGCGCAATGCGGCGGTGTTCATGGCTGCTGGCACTCCTTGAGGCGTCAGACCCCGTGGTTGGTTGATGAAGAGTCATACGTTAGCTTGCTTAACTAACCGCCTAAGACGGTTTTGCTATATGCGACTCACATTTAGATATTTCGGCTATATCAAGATATCTTTTGCTCAATTTCTGACCAAAGCCGGCTGCCGTGCCCGGCTATGCGGACGCGCTGCAGCTCGCGTTTTGCATAAGCAGGCTACTCTGAAGTCGCCCGCAGCTCTTTCGACACGCGGTCCGACATAAAAAGTGAGCCACGCATGAGCCAGCCTCTTTTGTCCAAACGGCTCGTTCTGCGTTTGACGTGTTTAATAGTGATCATGCTGATGTGCGGATTGGCATTGCCGTCGCTCTACGGCGTGCTGACCGGACATGGCAGGACCGGCGTGCAGGGTCAGGACGCTTCGCGTCAGGTCGAGGTGCAGTTCACTGCCAGCAACGCGGCCGGGATGACCTGGGCGTTCTACCCGCAGTCCCGCCAGATGCAGGTCCACCCCGGTGCGGTCAACGAGATGATCTTCATCGCGCAGAACCCGACCGACAGGCCGATGCAAGCCCAGGCCGTACCGGGTATTTCGCCTGTAAAGGCGGCAGCGTGGTTTCACAAGACCGAATGCTTCTGCTTCACCCAACAGACATTGCAACCGGGCGAGCGCATCGAGATGCCGGTGCGCTTCATCGTCGACCGTGACCTGCCCGACGATGTAAAAAGTCTGACGCTGGCTTATACGCTGTTCGATGTCACCACGCGCTAGGCTCGGTGCGCAATATAGGCCATCATCCCCGGCCTTACGCCGATCACGACTCGCGCTGACACCATGACCCGTACCCAGAAAGCCGTTTTCATTGCTGCCGCCATCGTCGCCCTGATTCTGGGCGTGATCCTCAGTCAGGTGCTGCCTGGCCGCAGCTCCCAGGACCAGGCGGCACTCAACGACGCGGGTATTGTGCTGCTCCCCAAAAGCCGCCAATTGCCAGCCCTGAGCATGACCGACCAGAACGGCGCGGCTATAGCGCTTGATGGCTTGAAAGACCAATGGACGCTGATGTTCTTCGGCTACACCTTCTGCCCGGACATTTGCCCCACGACGCTGGCGCAGATCAAGCAGATCAGGGCCGATCTGCCCGAAGAGACAGTCAAGCGTATGCGGGTGGTACTGGTCAGCGTCGATCCGAACCGCGACACGCCGCAGCAGCTCAAGCAGTACCTGGGCTACTTCGACCCGCAGTACATCGGCCTGACGGCACCTGTCGCTGATATTCAGACACTGGCCAATGCGGTGAGCATTCCGTTCATTCCCGCAGACACTAGTAAACCGAACTACTTCGTCGATCACAGCGGTAACCTGGCTTTGATCGGCCCGGATGGTACGCAGCGAGGCTTTATCCGCGCACCGCTGAACAATCAGAAGCTGGTGAAGCAATTGCCGGGGCTGCTGGAAAGGGATTAGGACCTGTGAGATTCCTGCGAGAGTGACCGGGGCAGCGATCCGCGTTGCTCACGAAGACTTGGTCCAAACGCTCTATTTTCTGGAGGCTTTACCGGCCTCTTCGCGAGCAAGCTCGCTCCCACGACACGCATGTATAACTATGAGCGCAGAGCGTGGGAGCGATAGAGTGCTCCAGAATGCAGCCCGATGCTCTGCGTCGCAAGGGACGCAGAGCATTGGCGCGAGAACCGCAGGTCGCGATCAGATCAGAACGCCGGAACCACAGCGCCTTTGTACTTCTCGGCCAGGAATGTTTTCACTTCCGGGCTTTGCAAGGCGGCGACCAGCTTCTTCATCGCGTCCGAGTCCTTGTTGTCCGGGCGGGCCACCAGAATGTTCGCGTAGGGCGAATCGGCACCTTCGATGATCAGCGCGTCCTTGGTCGGATCGAGCTTGGCGCTCAAAGCATAGTTGGTGTTGATCAGCGCCAGATCGACCTGAGTCAGCACGCGGGGCAGCGTAGCGGCTTCCAGTTCACGGAATTTCAGGTCTTTCGGGTTATTCACGACATCCGAAGGCTTGGACAGAATGTTGTCCGGCTCCTTCAGGGTGATCAGACCGGCCTTGGCCAACAGCAGCAAGGCGCGGCCTTCGTTGGTGGCGTCATTGGGCAGCGCGACGTTGGCACCATTGGGCAGGTCTGCCAGCGTCTTGAGCTTGTCCGAGTAAGCGCCGAAAGGCTCGATGTGCACCTTGGCCACGGCCACCAGATCAGTACCTTTGCCCTTGTTGAACTCATCCAGATATGGCTGGTGCTGGAAGAAGTTCGCGTCCATACGGTTCTGCGACACCTGCACGTTAGGCTGAATGTAGTCATTGAACACCTTGATGTTCAAATCCACGCCTTCTTTGGCCAGGGTCGGTTTGACGAACTCGAGGATCTCGGCGTGCGGCACGGCAGAGGCCGCGACGGTCAGGGTTTCGTTGGCTTGCGCGGACAAGGCGGTGACAGCGGCGAATATGGCCAATAGTTTTTTCATGCAACAACTCCTTTGGGCCCGTGCGAGACGGGCCGATACCAACGGGTTCGATCAACGATGTGTGAAATGCGCGACCAGTCTGTCGCCGATGGTCTGCAGAATCTGCACCAGCACCAGCAACAATACGACCGTCACGAACATCACATCGTTCTGGAAGCGTTGATAACCATAACGGATCGCCAGGTCGCCCAGCCCGCCAGCGCCCACGGCACCGGCCATGGCCGTGAACGACACCAGCGCAATGGCGGTCACCGTGATCGCTGCCAGAATGCCCGGCCGCGCCTCGGGCAGCAGCGCCTTGACGATGATCTGCCGAGTCGTTGCGCCCATGGCCTGCGTGGCTTCGATGATGCCGCGGTCCACCTCGCGCAAGGCGGTCTCTACCAGGCGCGCAAAGAACGGCGTGGCGCCGGCGATCAGCGGCGGCAACGTGCCGAGGATGCCCAGTGATGTGCCGGTAATGATCTCGGTCAGCGGCATCATCACGATCAGCAGGATGATGAACGGCAGCGCGCGCAGCATGTTGACGATCACCCCGACCGTCGCATACAGCTGCTTGTGCTCCAGCAACTGACGCGGCGAGGTGAGAAACATCAGCACGCCCAGCGGCAGGCCGAGCAGGATGGTGAAACCGAGCGATACACCGAGCATGATCAGCGTGTCGCCAGTGGCCACCCAGATCTCGTACCAGTCGACATTGGAAAACAGGTTCAGGAAAGCGTCCATCAGCGCAGCACCTCCATATGAACATCAGCGGCGGTGAAGCGCGCGAAGGCGGCGTCCATGTCGCCGCCGGTGATGGCCAGCGTCAGCTGCCCGTAAGGGGTGTCCTTGATGCGGTCGATACGACCGGCGAGGATGCTGTAATCGACGCCGGTTTCCCGCGCCACGGTGCCGAGCAACGGCGCGTAGGTGGCCTCGCCCTGAAACGTCAGACGCACGATACGGCCTTGAACGTGAGCGAAGTCGTCACGCTGCTCGTTTTCGTCGACCTGCTCGTCTTCCTGCACAAAGCGCCTGGTCGTCGGGTGTTGTGGATGCAGAAACACATCAGCGACCTTGCCGTGCTCGACAATCACCCCGGCGTCCATCACGGCCACCTGATCGCAGACGCGACGAATCACGTCCATTTCATGGGTGATGAGCACGATGGTCAGCTTCAGCTCACGATTGATCTCGGCCAGCAGTTGCAAGACCGACGCAGTGGTCTGCGGGTCCAGTGCGCTGGTGGCTTCATCGCATAACAGAATTTTCGGCTTGGTGGCCAGTGCGCGGGCGATGCCAACGCGCTGCTTCTGGCCGCCCGACAGTTGTGCCGGGTACTTTTTGGCGTGATCGGACAGGCCGACCCGCTCCAGCAACTCGGCCACGCGCTGGTCGATCTGCTTGCGCGGCATATCGCCTGCCAGGGTCAGCGGCATGGCGACGTTGTCGGCCACGGTTTTGGACGCCAGCAGATTGAAGTGCTGAAAAATCATCCCGACCTGTTGGCGGAAGCGGCGCAGGCCATTGGCATCGAGCGCAGTGACGTCTTCGCCATCGACCACGATCTGTCCACCACTCGGGGTTTCCAGGCGGTTGATCAGGCGCAGCAGGGTACTTTTGCCCGCGCCGGAGTGGCCGATGATGCCGAACACCTGGCCGCTGTCGACGCGCAGGCTGGTGGGGTGCAGGGCCGGTATTTCCTTGCCTGCCACCCGATAGGTTTTGTGGACGTTATGAAACTCGATCACGGAGCGAACCTTGTGGGGCGCGTTAAAAAATCAGCGCAGTGGCTAGAGCGCCACCTGCTTCGTTACCTCGGCCGGATAAAGCCGGGCGCGCATTTTAGCCTGTCCGGCCCGCTGTGCTTAGCATTTATTTACCGGCTGTCCTGTGCAATGGGCATAACACGACCGTTGGTGAGCGTATGCCGAAAATAAAAGGAACGGCTGTTTTTTGCTCCGGTCACTTCTTGGATACCGTGATTTCCCGCTTACGCCAGGGAAGTCGTAATCAGCGAACCCAACTCAATGATTGGGGCGAGATAAGGAGTCTCTGATGGCTAGCAAGAAAGCACCACCTGTAACCCAAACGCCCAAGAGCGAAATGGCAGGCACCGACACCCTGGACCGCGGCAATACCAACGAGAAGCTGGAAAGTATCGAGCAGTTTCGCTCGGACGCGACCCAGCAGGCCCTGCGCACCAATCACGGTGTCAAGATTTCCGATAACCAGAACACCCTGAAAGTCGGCAGCCGCGGCCCATCGCTGCTCGAAGACTTCATCATGCGTGAAAAGATCACGCACTTTGACCATGAGCGTATTCCGGAGCGTATCGTCCATGCTCGCGGTACTGCAGCACATGGCTATTTCCAGACTTACGAAGACCATGGCGCCCTGAGTAAAGCAGGCTTCCTGCGTGATCCGGGCAAGAAGACCCCGGTGTTCGTGCGTTTCTCCACCGTTCAGGGCCCACGCGGCTCGGGCGACACCGTGCGTGACGTGCGTGGCTTTGCCGTCAAGCTCTACACCGACGAAGGCAACTTCGACCTGGTGGGCAACAACATGCCGGTGTTCTTCATTCAGGACGCCATCAAGTTTCCTGACTTCGTGCACGCGGTGAAACCCGAGCCGCATAACGAAATCCCGACGGGCGGCTCGGCTCACGACACCTTCTGGGACTTCGTCTCGCTGGTGCCGGAATCCGCGCACATGGTGCTGTGGACCATGTCCGACCGTGCGATCCCGAAAAGCCTGCGCACCATGCAGGGCTTTGGTATCCACACCTTCCGCTTCATCAACACCGAAGGTAAGTCGAGCTTCGTGAAGTTCCACTGGAAGCCCAAGTTCGGCGTGTGCTCGCTGGTCTGGGACGAAGCACAGAAGCTCGCCGGCAAGGACACCGATTTCCACCGCCGCGACCTGTGGGAGTCCATCGAGATGGGCGACTACCCGGAATGGGAACTGGGTGTACAGATCGTTGCCGAGGAGGACGAGCACACGTTCGACTTCGACCTGCTCGATCCGACCAAGATCATCCCGGAAGAGCTGGTGCCGGTAACCCCGCTGGGCAAGATGGTCTTGAACCGTAACCCGGACAACTATTTCGCCGAAACCGAGCAGGTTGCCTTCTGCCCGGGCCATATCGTGCCGGGTATCGATTTCTCCAACGACCCGCTGCTGCAAGGTCGCCTGTTCTCCTACACCGACACGCAGATCAGCCGTCTGGGTGGGCCGAACTTCCACGAAATCCCGATCAACCGTCCGATTGCGCCGAACCACAACGGTCAGCGTGACGCACAGCATCGCACCACTATCGACAAGGGCCGCGCGTCCTACGAGCCGAACTCGATCGATGGCGGCTGGCCGAAAGAAACCCCTGCCGGCCCGGTAGATGGCGGCTTCGAGACCTACCCTGAGCGTGTTGAAGCGCACAAGGTGCGTGAGCGCAGCGAATCGTTCGGCGACCACTTCTCGCAGGCCACCCTGTTCTTCCAGAGCATGAGCCACCACGAGAAAGAGCACATCATCGCGGCCTACAGCTTCGAGTTGGGCAAGGTCGAGCGCGAGTACATTCGTGCCCGTCAGGTCAACGAGATTCTGGCCAACATCGATCTGGAGCTGGCCAAGCGTGTGGCCGCCAACCTCGGCTTGCCAGCACCGACTGCCGGTACCGTGCCTGCGCGTCAGACGTCGGTCAAAGAGTCGCCGGCGCTGAGCCAGGTCAACCTGCTGTCTGGCGATATCGTTTCGCGCAAGGTTGCCATTCTGGTGGCTGACGGCGTCGACGGCAAAGCGGTCGAAGCCATGAAAGCCGAGCTGACTGCCAAAGGCGCACATGCCAAGGTACTGGGCCCAACTTCCGCACCGGTCAAGACAGCTGACGGCAAGAGCCTGCCAGTGGACGCATCGGCTGAAGGCCTGCCTTCGGTCGCGTTCGACGCAGTCTTCGTGCCGGGTGGCAAGGCTTCGATCGAAGCGCTGAAAGGCGACGGCGTGGCATTGCACTTCATCCTCGAAGCCTACAAGCACCTCAAGGCCATCTCCTTTGCCGGGGAAGCCAAAGAGCTGTTGAGCCTGCTACGCCTGGAAGAAGATGCCGGGCTGCTGGAAGTGTCCGATAGCAAATCGTTCAAAGCGTTCTTCCACGCGATTGCTCAGCACCGTGTGTGGGATCGTGAAGTGAAAGCCAAGGCTGTTCCGGCTTGATCTGACGCTGCTACATCGCTCCCACGCTCCGGCGTGGGGGCGCCTTTCTGGACGCTCTCGCCCCCCCCCGCATAGACTCCCCTACACTTCTCGTTCTTTAGGCTCCGCGTGGGAATGCAGTTCGGCACGCTAATCGTGATACATCATCTCGATGAGCACACGAAATGGGGTTTCTGACCGCAGGCATCCGAGAGAACCGAGCGACGCTTTGCTTGTTTGAGAAAGCGCTATTCCGGGCGATACATACTCAGCGGATGTAACGGCCCTTTCGCGAACAAGTTCGCTCCCACGGCCTTCGGCCAGAATCAAGAGCAGATCAAGGATCGACTCAGGACTTGGCTGGTGTCAGGATGATCTGCGCTTTTTCATTGCGCTCGATCTGGCGACGCAATTGCAGTTCGAAATCCGGATTGGTCTTGACCACTCGCTTGGTCAGCAACGTCGCCAGCCACGGATAGTCTTCAGTGCGCGGCACCACCATCAGCACTTCGCAGTTGAACGCTACGGTATCGGCTGCGATATCGTCCAGTTGGCGACGTAGTGCACGCATATCGCCGATCTTGAGTTCAATCGTCGTGCTTTCTGCCGACGGATCAATCAGCTTGGCAACCCTTCTGGCCTCGGCCGCCTTCAAATCCGCTTCGGCTTTTTCCAGCTCGGCCTTGCGCGCATGGGCAATGGCGCCGTTGACGCCGCTGGTCAGCGCCGGTGCCTTGGGCATCAGGGCGCGTGCACGGCTCAGCGCAGAGGCCGCCGCGTTCATGTCACCCTTCTGCAGGCTGATCTGGCTGCGGCTCAGATAAGCTTCGGCCAGTCGACGTTGAAAGGGCTCCAGACGGATGTCGGCAGGATTGGCAGCCTGCAACGCCGCCAATTGATCCTCGGCGGTTGCCAGCTCATTGCCGGCGATGTTCTGCTCGAGCTGAGCGAACGCGTCAGGCTGAGCCTCGGAGGCAGGCGTCTCGACAGTGGGCGCACTCTGGCAGGCACCCAGCAGGATGGAAAATGCGACAAGCAGCAGATAGCGTGGGGCGAACGGCTTCATTCCTGCGATTCTCTAGTTTGCGCAAAAAACGAGCAAGTCTACACCCCTCGCCTGGGTAGAACAAAGCTGAGCAAGAACAACGCCGCAGCGGATACCACTATAGACGGTCCGGCGGGGGTGTCCTTGAACCAGGACAATGATAGCCCGGCACACACGGCTATCACGCCCAACAGGCTCGCGCCCAGCGCCATTTGCTCCGGCGAACGGGCGTGACGCTGTGCCGCAGCCGCCGGGATGATCAACAGCGACGTAATCAGCAGCACACCGACGATTTTCATCGCGACCGCGATCACCACGGCGATCAGCAGCATCAGCGTCATGCGCAGTGTAGCAACCGGCAGGCCTTCGACCCGCGCCAGTTCTTCATGCACGGTCATTGCCAGCAGTGGGCGCCACAGCGCGACGATCAGCACCAGCACCAACGTGCTGCCGCCCAGAATCCAGCCCAGATCAGCCGGGCTGATGGCCAGCAGATCGCCGAACAGGTAGGCCATCAGGTCGATGCGCACTTCATGCATGAAACTGAGCACCACCAGCCCCAGCGACAAGGTGCTTGGCGCCAGAATCCCCAGCAGCGTGTCCGAGGCCAGCGGCTGACGCTGCTGCAACGTGACCAGCAACACCGCCAGCAGCAGGCAGCCGACCGTGACAGCGATGGTCGGGCTGATATCCAGCAGGAAGCCCAGTGCGACGCCGAGCAGCGCGGCGTGGGACAGTGTGTCACCGAAATACGCCATGCGCCGCCAGACCACGAATGATCCCAGCGGGCCAGCGACCACGGCCAGAGCAACGCCTGCGAGCAAGGCATACAGTAGAAAATCAGCCATGCTTGCAGCTGTCTCCGTGAACGTGAGTGTGAGAGGTAGCAGCGTCATTCACCACCGCGCCATGCAGATCATGGGCGTGGTCGTGATGGTGGTGATAAATCGCCAGGCTCTGCGCATTGTTGCCGAACAGCTCGACAAAGGCCGGGTCATGGCTGACCTGCTCGGGATGCCCGGAGCAGCAGACGTGACGGTTCAGGCACACCACCTGATCGGTGGTGCTCATGACCAGATGCAGATCATGGGAAACCATCAGCACGCCACACTGGTGGCGGTCGCGCAGCCGGGTAATCAGGCTGTACAGCTCGGCCTGTCCGGCTACGTCGACACCCTGCACCGGTTCGTCGAGGACCAGCAACTCAGGCTTGCGCAACAACGCGCGGGCCAGCAGAACACGCTGCATCTCGCCACCGGAAATACCCTGAATCGGGCTATCGATGACCTTTCCGGCGCCGACTTCTTCCAGCGCCGACGCTGCGGCGGTGCGATCCACACCGGGAACCAGACGCAGGAAACGCAGCACCGACAGCGGCAGAGTCTGGTCCACATGCAGCTTTTGCGGCATGTAGCCGACACGCAACTTCGGCTTGCGCCAGACGCTACCGGAGTCGGGCTTGAGCAGCCCCAGCACCGCACGCACCAGCGTGGTCTTGCCCGCACCGTTGGGGCCGATCAGGGTGACGATCTCGCCGGGTTTGACGCTCAACTGGATGTCATCCAGGACGTTTTGCCCGGAAAGCGTCACGGCGACCTTCTCCAGACGTATCAATGCATCCGACATCAAGCGGCCTTGCAGCCAGCGCACACGCCGACGATCTCGACCGTCTGGCCTTCGACCGCGAAGCCGACGCCTGCGGCGGCATCGACCACGGCATTGCTGATGGCCGGGTGCTGCAGCTCGATCGCCGCATGACACAGGCGGCAAATCAGGAACTGGCCCTGATGCGCGTGGGTGGGGTGGTTGCAGCCAGTGAAGGCGTTGAGCGAGGCAATCCGGTGCACCAGACCGTTTTCCAGGAGGAAATCCAGCGCACGGTAAACGGTTGGCGGGGCCGCACGGCGCCCGTCTTCATCACTCAGCACCGCAAGGATGTCGTAGGCACCCAGCGGCTTGTGGCTTTGCCAGACCAGTTCCAGCACGCGACGGCGCAAGGTGGTCAGGCGCAGACCCTGTCTGGCGCACAGCGCATCGGCTTCGGCGAGGGCCGAATGCACGCAGTGAGAGTGGTCATGGGGGCGACTGGCCAGGGGAGTATTGGGCATGAGCAGCGACGATATTGGCTAGAGACGTTATTATGTTACCCGTTCCTGGCTGATATGAGTGATTCGAGTGCGCCGTCTTTTAAATCTTGCTGCTGTTTTCTGGGTCAGCCTGCTGATCATCGCCCCTGCTCAGGCCGAGGTCCGAGTGCTGACCAGTATCAAGCCTCTGCAGCTGATTGCGGCGGCTGTACAGGATGGCGTCGGTACACCGGAAGTGCTTCTGCCACCGGGTGCCTCACCGCATAACTACGCGCTGCGCCCATCCGACGTACGGCGTGTACAGGAAGTCGAGTTGCTCTACTGGATCGGCCCGGACATGGAAACCTTCCTGCCGCGCGTCCTTCAGGGCCGCAAACTGCCTGCGGTTGCCGTACAGACGCTGCCGGGCATGCATTTGCGTCACTTTGGCGAAGACAACGCCTCGCATGATGACCACGAGCATGATCACGACAACGACGCAGATGAACATGACCACGACCACCGGCCAGGCAGTCTCGATTCGCACCTGTGGCTGTCGACCGTCAACGCGCGAGTGATCGCCGCAAAAATGGCCGCTGACCTGAGCGCTGCCGACCCTGCCAATGCAACACGCTACACCAGCAATGCCGAGGCCTTCAGCAAACGTCTCGATACGCTGGACGCTCGTATCAAGCAGCGTGTCAGCGCAGTGGCAGGCAAGCCCTACTTCGTGTTCCACGAGGCCTTCGATTATTTCGAAGAGGCCTATGGGCTCAAGCATGCCGGCGTATTCGCCATCGCCGCCGAAATCCAGCCCGGCGCCCAGCACGTCGCCGCCATGCGCGAACGCCTGAAAGCTGCAGGCAAGACCTGCGTATTCAGCGAACCACCCCTGCGCCCGCGCCTGGCCGAAACCCTGAGCGCCGGCCTGCCGGTCAAACTGGCCGAACTGGACGGACTGGGCGGCTACACCCCGGCCACCGCGCAGGGTTACGAGCAAGTACTGCAAAAGCTGGCTGATGATTTGGCGGGCTGCCTGAGCAGTCTCTGACTGCAACCGCCCACATAGCAGCACTGCTGTGTGACGCGGAGCGTCACGAACGGCATTCCCACGCGGAGCATGGGAACGATAGTCAACCGCCCAACTAGCTCAGACTTGCCGAGACAGGTCTGGTCTCAGAGCGCAAACGGCAATGCAATGTGCGCTTCCTGGCGCTCGGCCAGGCGGCGCTCGAACTCCGCAGGATCATGAATCAGCACATCCTGCCCGGCGAAGGTTTCGGCGGCGATCAAACGTGACAGCCAGAAACGCACACAAGCGATACGCAACATGATCGCCCACAGCTTCGACTCCGCAGCCGTGAACGGTCGCAAGCCCGCATAGGCACCCAGCAAGGCGCGCGCGCGAACAGCGTCGAGCTGACCGTTTTCCCGGGAACACCAATCGTTCAGGGCAATCGCCAGGTCGTACAACATCGGACCCGAGCAGGCATTGTAGAAATCGATCAACCCGGTCAGGTGCGTCCCTTCGAACAGCACGTTGTCGCGGAACAGATCGGCATGCAGATTGGCGCGCGGCAGCGCCATGATCTGCGGCTTGAACGCCTCGATCTCCTGAAGGCTCTTTTCAAGCAGCGCTCGCTGAGTCTCGCCCAGGTGCGACAGAAAATTGCGCCCCTCATTCAGCATCCAGTCCAGGCCGCGATCAGTCTTGCGCTCGACGATCTGCCCGCGGGTCGCCAGATGCAGGTTGGCCAGCAACTCGCCAATCTGCACACAGTGCTGGGTGTTCGGCTCACTGATGTGCTTGCCCGGCAGACGCGGCTGCAACAGCGCCGGTTTGTCTGCCAGCTCGCGCAGCGCCTGACCGTCGGTGGTGCGCAGCGCATAAGGCACCGGCAGATCGGCCTCATGCAGCACGTCGAGCAGCTCGATGAAGAACGGCATCTCCTGAACCGGGCCGCGCTCGACCAGCGTCAGCACGAACTCGCCCTGCTCCAGGCTGATGAAGTAATTGGTGTTTTCACTACCGGCAGCGATGCCCTGATAGTCAAGCAGACGGCCGAGCCCGTAAGGGGCGAGAAATGTTTCCAGCTCGGGCCGGGCCAACGGGGTAAAAACGGACATGTCAAAACTGCCAGCAATTAAAGTGAAAGTAGGTTGTTACCATTCGAATATTTTCCACTCCGGGATCAGCATGTCCGGTTGGTCCGAACGAATGAAATTGGGGCTTGTACCATCGGCGCGCACCAGAAAATAGGGTTTGCCGCGTTTCGGGGTGATTTTAATCGCATACAGAAAGCCGTTCTGGCGGTACTCCTTAATGGTTCTGTCACCGTCAGTGCGAATCGTCACGTCCGGCGCCGCTGAAGGTGGATCTTCTGCTGCAACAGCGAGCAAAGGGCAAAAGGCCAACAGCCCGGTCAATATCAGTCGATTTACCTTGCGCATGATAACCTTGTCCCTTTGTCGTCAATGGTTCGCGCATTCTAGCGCCGACCCCGCCGAAAAGGTTGATTCTGCTCATGACCCAAGCGCCACTCGTCCTGGTAGACGGTTCCTCCTACCTCTACCGCGCCTTCCACGCACTGCCACCACTGGCCACCTCCAAAGGATTGCCGACCGGTGCCGTCAAGGGCGTGCTCAACATGCTCAAAAGCCTGCGGCGCCAGTACCCGGACAGCCCGCTCGCCGTGGTGTTCGACGCCAAGGGCGGGACGTTCCGTGATGCGCTGTACAACGACTACAAAGCCAACCGGCCGAGCATGCCGGACGATCTGCGCGTGCAGGTCGACCTGCTGCATGCCTGCGTCAAAGGCATGGGCTACCCGTTTCTGTGCGTCGAAGGCGTTGAAGCCGATGACGTGATCGGCACGCTGGCACGCAGCAGCGCGGCAGCCGATCGTCCAGTGGTGATCTCCACCGGCGACAAGGACATGGCGCAACTGGTCGACGGCCACATCACCCTGGTCAATACGATGACCGGTAGCGTGATGGATGTGGCGGGCGTGAAAGAGAAATTCGGCGTCGGTCCGGAGCACATCATCGATTACCTGGCTTTGATGGGCGACAAGGTCGATAACATTCCCGGCGTGCCCGGCGTTGGCGAGAAGACTGCAGTCGGCCTGCTGGTCGGCATCGGCGGCGGCATCAAGGAGCTTTACGAGAACCTCGACAAGGTCGCTTCCCTGCCGATCCGTGGCGCCAAGACCCTGGCCGCCAAACTCGAAGAACATCGTGAGATGGCCTTTCTATCTTACGAACTGGCGACCATCAAGATCGACGTACCGCTGGACATCGAGCTGGATCAATTGCATTGCGGCGAGCCCGACCGCGACACGTTGATGGAGCTGTACGCCGAGCTGGAATTCAAGAGCTGGATCGAAGACCTGCAACGCGACGCCAAACGTGCCGGCCAGGAGCTGACCGTCGAAGAGCCGACCGTTGAGGCCAGAGAAGCGGCTTATGAAGTCATTCTTGAACAGAGCCAGTTCGATGCCTGGCTGAAGAAGCTGCAGGCCGCGCCACTGTTTGCCTTCGTCACCCAGAGCAACGGCACCGATGCCCAGCGTGCGCAACTGGTCGGCCTGTCCTTCGCCATTCAGACCCACGAAGCCGCTTACATTCCGCTGACCCATTCATACATGGGCGTGCCGCAGCAGCTGGACCGCGACACCGTGCTCAAGGCGCTCAAGCCGTTGCTGGAAGACCCGGAAAAAATCAAGGTCGGCCAGCACGCCAAGTTCGCCATCAACCTGCTTGCCAATTGCGCGATCGACGGCGATCAGGCTCAAGGCATCGACCTGCAGGGCGTGCGCTTCGACACCATTCTGGAATCCTATGTACTGGACTCCACCGCCACCCGCCACGACCGCGACAGCCTGGTGGCCAAGTACCTGACGCACACGCCGATCAATTTCCAGGAGATTGCCGGCAAAGGCGCCAAACAGCTGAGCTTTGACCAGATTGCCCTGGAGCAGGCGGGCAATTACGCCGCCGAAGAAGCGGACCTGACCCTGCGCCTGCATGAAGTCTTCGACGCACGGCTGGCCGCGATTCCGACCCTGCAGCCGGTATTGAACGATATCGAGATGCCGCTGGTGCCTGTGCTGGCGCGTATCGAGCGCCAGGGCGCGCTGGTCGATGCCAACCTGCTGGGCATCCAGAGCGTCGAACTGGGCGACAAGATGACTGCGCTGGAGCGCGAAGCCTTCGCCATTGCCGGCGAAGAGTTCAACCTCGGCTCACCCAAGCAGCTGGGCGTGATTCTCTACGAGAAACTCGGCATGCCGATTCTCAGCAAGACCGCCACCGGCCAGGCATCGACTGCCGAAGCGGTGCTCGCCGAACTCGCGGAGCAGGATTTCCCGCTGCCCAAGGTGCTGATGCAATACCGCTCGATGAGCAAGCTCAAGAGCACCTACACCGACCGCCTGCCAGAGCAGATCAACCCGCGCACCGGGCGTATTCACACCTCCTATCATCAGGCAGTGGCCGTCACCGGTCGCTTATCGTCCAGCGATCCGAACCTGCAGAACATCCCGATTCGTACCGCTGAAGGCCGGCGCATTCGTCAGGCGTTCGTGGCCCCGAAGGGTTACAAACTGCTGGCCGCCGACTATTCGCAGATCGAACTGCGCATCATGGCGCATCTGGCTCAGGACGAAGGCTTGCTGCATGCGTTCCGCAATGACCTGGACGTTCACCGCGCGACGGCTGCGGAGGTTTTTGGCGTCGAGCTGGAAAACGTCACCACTGACATGCGTCGTAGCGCCAAGGCAATCAACTTCGGTCTGATATACGGCATGAGCGCATTTGGTCTGGCCAAGCAGATTGGCGTCGATCGCAAGCAGTCACAGGCGTATGTCGACCGCTACTTCGCCCGCTACCCTGGCGTGCTGAACTACATGGAGCGCACCCGGGCCCAGGCTGCCGAGCAAGGTTTTGTCGAAACCATCTTCGGTCGTCGCCTGTACCTGCCGGACATCAACGCCAAGAACCAGTCCCTGCGCAAAGGCGCGGAACGCATGGCGATCAACGCGCCGATGCAGGGCACCGCTGCGGACATCATCAAGAAAGCCATGGTGGCGGTGAACGGCTGGCTGGACGAGTCCGGTCTGGATGCACGGGTCATCCTGCAGGTTCACGACGAACTGGTGCTTGAAGTGCACGAGGACCTGGTCGATCAGGTCAGTGAACAGATCCGTCCACACATGAGCGGCGCAGCGGAACTGGCAGTGTCGTTGCTGGTAGAAGTGGGGGTTGGCAACAATTGGGACGAGGCTCACTGAGCCTGAAATGGCGAACCTGTACGCAGGTTCGTCAAATATTGTAGGAAATGTGAACTTTTCTTCACCGCTGGAACTTAACCGTTTGGACAGGAGTCAGACGTGTCGATTGGTTGAAAAATCGATCGTGCTCCTAGTTGTGTTAAGTGTTGGCAGTTATCCAGATCCCACCCTAAGGTCTGGACCTTAAGCCCCGGAACTTCCCCCTCCCCATGCGAAGTCCGGGGTCTTTTTTGCCTGCGATTTACTCCGCAGGTGCCTTGTCTTCCAGTTCCATCCAGTCGGCCAGCACGGTGTAGGCCTCTTCCAGCCCCATGCGCTTGGGGGCCGAGAACAACTGGATGCTCACTGCATCACCCCAGCCTTTGCGAATCTCGGCCTGAACCTTGAGCAGCGTGTTCTTGGCCGCGCCGTAGGTCAGTTTGTCGGCCTTGGTCAACAGAATGTGCATCGGCATGTTGCTGGCGATGGCCCAATCGAGCATCAGCACGTCGAAGTCGGTCATTGGATGACGGATATCCATCATCAGAATCAGACCCTTCAGGCTTTCGCGGCTGCCCAGATAGGCTTCCAGGTGACGCTGCCAGTGCAGTTTGAGCGGGATGGGCACTTTGGCGTAGCCGTAACCGGGCAGGTCGACCAGACGACGATCTTCGTCCAGACCGAAAAAGTTCAGCAACTGGGTACGCCCCGGGGTCTTGGATGTACGCGCCAGGCTGGCGTGGGTCAGGGTGTTCAGCGCACTCGATTTGCCCGCGTTGGAGCGACCGGCAAACGCGACCTCAAAACCTTCGTCGTCGGGGCATTGGTCGACCTTGGCGGCGCTGAGCATGAACGTGGCCTGTTGGCACAGACCGAGGATGGGGTTTTTGAGTTGCATGTGATTTCCGGTGAAGACCTGCCTGCAAGGGGTGCGGCAGGAGGTGTCGGTTTCGTTTGGATGCGTGCGCATATAATGACACACCTGCCCCCCGGCCCACACTCACACCGTATCGGGCCGCTCTGACGGATGTGCTGGAACATTCAGACATGACCTGCTTCACTCCTTATGCAAAAAGGCCGTCCTCGGTCGCCCATTTTTACAACCTCAGCGTTACACTAACGAACTCAGGCTTTCGCGTCCGGTCGAAACCACCGTCGCTTGAAGGCGATTCAATCTGCTCAGGAGTAAAGCATGCGTAATCTGATCATCAGCGCCGCTCTGGTTGCCGCCAGTCTGTTCGGTATGTCCGCCCAGGCCGCCACGCCCATCGAGGCCGGCAAGCAATACGTCGAGCTGGCAAGCGCTGTGCCTGTTGCCGAGCCAGGCAAGATCGAAGTCGTCGAGCTGTTCTGGTATGGCTGCCCGCATTGCTACGCGTTCGAGCCAACCATCAATCCGTGGGTTGAAAAACTGCCGTCCGACGTCAAGTTCGTACGCATCCCTGCCATGTTCGGCGGCCCTTGGGACGCTCACGGCCAACTGTTCATCACCCTGGACACCATGGGCGTCGAACACAAGGTTCACGCAGCCGTATTCGAAGCCATCCAGAAAGGCGGCAAGCGTCTGACCGACAAGAATGACATGGCTGATTTCGTCGCCACACAGGGCGTGAACAAGGAAGACTTCCTGAAGACGTTCGACTCTTTCGCAGTCAAGGGCAAGATCGCCCAGTACAAGGAACTGGCCAAGAAGTACGAAGTGACTGGCGTTCCGACCATGATCGTCAATGGCAAGTACCGCTTTGACCTGGGTTCTGCCGGTGGTCCGGAAAAGACCCTGGAAGTTGCCGACCAGTTGATTGCCAAAGAGCGAGCGGCTACCACAGCCGCCAAGTAAGCGCACATCATGCGCCGCTGGGGCAAAGGCAGTACCCGTATCGTTGGCCTGCATGATCCGCAGGTCAACGAACATCATCTGCTGCAAAACGGCTTGCCGGAAGACGGCAGGCTGCGTTTGCTCAGTTTCAATATCCAGGTGGGTATCAGTACCCAGCGCTACCATCATTACCTGACGCGCAGCTGGCAGCATTTGCTGCCGCATGGCGGTCGAGCTGGCAACCTGCAGAAGATCGGCGATCTGATCAATGAATTCGATCTGGTGGCACTGCAGGAAGTCGACGGCGGCAGCATGCGCTCCGGCTTCATCAACCAGGTCGAGCACCTTGCCCAGCTGGGTGGTTTTCCGTACTGGTATCAACAACTCAATCGCAACCTCGGGCGCCTGGCGCAGCACAGCAATGGCGTGCTGAGCCGTCTGCGTCCGACCAAGATCGAGGATCATCCGCTGCCAGGCCCGGCCGGGCGCGGCGCAATTCTTGTGCGCTTCGGCGAGGGTGAGGATGCGCTGGTCGTGGTCATGATGCACCTGGCGCTGGGGACCCGGACCCGAACCCGGCAGCTTGCCTACATTCGCGAACTGATCGGCGGCTATCGCCATCAGGTGCTGATGGGCGACATGAACACCCACGCCAATGACCTGCTGGAACACTCGCCGCTACGGGATCTTGGGCTTCTGGCCCCGCAGATAGAGGCGACCTTTCCGAGCTGGCGGCCACAACGCTGCCTCGATCACATTTTGCTCAGCCCGACCCTGACGCTCGAGCGCGTGCAGGTGCTGGCGCAACCCATTTCCGATCACCTGCCTGTCGCTGTCGAGATTCGCCTGCCTGACTCACTGCGTGGGGACTCACTGCCTGTGCCCTCTGGTGGAAGCCTTGCATGAGCGACGACGCGGAGCGTTGGAAAGAGAAATACCTCAAAGGGATCGAGCAACAGGACAAGCTCGAAAAGCGCTGGGATGCGCGGCTCGATTTGTTGCGACGCGGTCTGGTGCGCAGCAGTCTGGCGGCGGAGGGCTCTGACCGCGCTGTCGATGAATGCATGAAGGAAATGCGCGAAATCGTCCGCAAGGACGATATGGATGCGGGCCTGGCAGCCCTGATCCCGCGCCTCGAAAAAGCCGTACTGGACTCTGAACAACGCCGCGAAGTACGGGCCGCGCAAATCAGCTCGGCACTGACCGCACTGGTTGCACAGCTGCAGTCACTGCCGCTGCCGCGCGACGTACGCAAGCCGCTCAAGCGCTTTGCCAAGGAGCTTGAAGAGCGCGCCTCCCAGGCCCGCGAGCTGCCCCTGTTGCTCGGCGAGTTGAGCAATTTGCAGGGCCAGGCCCTGACCCAGGTTGAAAAACCCGAAGAAGGTCCGCGCCAGGGATTGCTGCAACGCCTGTTCGGTTCGCGCGAAGGCCACAGCAACGACTCCCATCCCGAGACTGCTCACCCCGACGACGCCGCCTCCTCCGCGCCGGAACCCCATGAACCTCATGCCGAGCCGCAAGCATCGAACACTCACGCCCCGCCAGACGCCGCTCCTGTCGAAGCCGAGGCTGTTGATTCCCCTGCCGCAGCACCCATTGCCGCAGACAGCACGCCGCCAGCGCCTGCCCCGGAAACCGCTGCGCCTGCCGCAGTGATACCCGCTGCAGTGACGTCTGAAGAACCTGTGCCACAGGCCACTGCCACGGATATTGCACCGATATCGGCAGAAGCCGTCGCCGAACCTGCACCTGCCACCGTCGAACCCATCGATTTTGCGGATGTTCTGGCGCCAGTCCCATCAGTGCCCTACCAGCAGCGGCCCGCGCCAATCGAGGTGACAGTTGAGGAACCCGACGCAGAGGCCGAGCAGCAGCCCGAATCGGCAGAGGGCGAAGAAGGTTACGCGCTGCCCTCCTCACCAGAGCCCAGCTACAGCTCGGTGGCGGCACACATTGAACAAACCCTGCTGGGCCTGCTGGACGACCTGACCCTGTCCGAGCACTTTCGCCCGCAGGTCGAGGACATGCAGTTACGCTTGAAACATGGGCTTAACTGGTACGAGTTGCTGCCGATCCTCGACGATCTGGCGGTGTTGATGCTGGCGATCAACAACGGTGGTCAGCAGGAGTTCGGCACTTACCTCAAGCAGCTCAATGAGCGGCTCGAATCCTTTCAAAGCCACTTGCAGGCCGCCAGTGAAGATCACGCCGAGGATCAGTCCACCGCGCGCGACCTGAACGACCAGTTGCGCGAACAGGTGGGCGGCCTGCAAAGCAGTGTTCAGGACGCCTCCGATCTACCCAGCCTCAAGCGAGTGCTCGATAATCGGCTCGAGGCTCTGCTTGGCACCATGGATCACTACCAGCTCAAACGCGATGCCCGCGAGCGCGAAGTGGCCTCGCGCCTGCAAGGTCTGGCGGCCCGCGTCGCGAGCATGGAGCAGGAAGCCCTGGGTTTCAGGACTCACCTGGAGGAACAGCGTCAAAAGGCCCTGATCGACCCGCTTACCGGACTGCCCAATCGTGCCGCCTGGGGTGAGCGCCTCGAACAGGAGATGGCCCGGTGGCAGGAAGAAAAAAACAGCTTGCTGGTGTGCATTCTGGACCTGGACCATTTCAAACGCATCAACGATGGCTACGGTCACCTGGCTGGCGACAAGGTATTGAAGATCGTCGCCAATGTCCTCAGCAAACGCCTGCGCGCCGATGACTTCATGGCACGGTTTGGCGGCGAAGAATTCGTCATGCTGCTGCCTGCAACGCCTCTTGCCACCGGGTTGACGCTTCTGGATGAACTGCGCGCCGCCGTCGAGTCATGCCCTTTCCACTTCAAGGGTGAGCGAGTCACCATCACCGTCTCCATTGGCCTGACGGCTTTTCGCCCGTCAGAGAAGAGAGACACTGCCATCAAACGTGCCGACCAGGCGCTTTACAAGGCCAAGGAGAACGGCCGGAACCGCATCGAACAGGGCTGACTGAAACATTTTGACCTGAACAAATGGCTGGCGCCCCATGCTATTTGTACACATTTTGTTATGATGTTTCATTTCCTGCCGACGCTGCCGACCTCATGAAGCTGTATTTCTCTGCCTTGCTCATGCTCCTCCTCACTGCCTGTGCCAGCGGCCCCAGGCTGGATACCAGCCATCCCTCGGTAAATTTCGATGGCCGTGCCCAGTATGTGGTGATGCACTACACCTCGGCTTCGCTGGAACGCTCGCTGCAGTTACTGACCCATGGCGAGGTCAGCGCCCACTACCTGATCGGTGACGACAGCAAGGCCACCATCTACAAACTGGTCGATGAAAACGCACGTGCCTGGCATGCCGGCGAAAGCGAGTGGGAAGGCCGCACCTGGCTCAACTCCAGTTCGATCGGCATCGAGATCGTCAACCCGGGTTTCAAGGAAACGCCGACAGGTCGCCTGTGGTATCCGTACACCGAAGCGCAGACCCAGTCGATCATTGTCCTGCTCAAGGACATCGTCAAACGCAATAAGATCGACCCCAAACACATCATCGGTCATAGCGACATCGCCCCGTCGCGCAAGCAGGATCCGGGGCCGTTGTTCCCGTGGAAACGCCTCGCTGCCGAAGGTCTGGGGAACTGGCCGGACGAACGCCAGGTTGCCCAGCGTCAGGCATTGCTGGCAGTCAATCTGCCGAGCATCACCTGGTTCCAGCAGCAATTGGCACGCCTGGGCTACAGTACCCCGCAGACCGGTGAGCTGGACGTCGCAACACGTCAGGTACTGACCGCCTTCCAGATGCACTATCGCCCGGCACGCTTCGACGGCGAGCCTGACGCACAGAGCGCGGCCATCCTGCAGGTGCTCAATCATTCGAATTGAAGCGCGTGAGGGCCTGGAGCTCAAGCCCTCAGAGCGGTAACGCCATATAGAACTGCGTGCCCTGCCCCGGCCGTGAATAAACGCCCATGCGTCCGCCGTGCAGCTGGACAATCTCCTTGCACAGCGCCAGCCCGAGCCCGGCACCGCCTTTCTTGCGCCCGACCTGGACGAAGGGTTCGAAGATCCGCCCCTGCTGTCCATAGGCAATGCCCTCACCGTTGTCTTCGACGCTGATGATCGCCCGCTCGCCGTGACGCCTGGCCTGCAGGCGAATCAGGCCGTTCGGCGGCGTATGACGCAAGGCATTGTCCAGCAGATTATCCAGCACCCGTTCCAGCTGGGACTGATCGGCATGCAGGCGCGGCATCGGCTCCTGCATATCCAGCATCAGCACAATATCCTGCTCCTGGGCCTGATCCTCAAAGCGCGCCTTGGCTTCTTGCAGCAAGGTCTCGACGGAGCACGGTGCAAGTTTGAGCTTCTGCAGACCGTTCTGATAACGCGAGAAATTCAGCAGGTCGTTGATGAGCTGCATCAGGCGCTGCATTTCTTCAGTGACCGTATTGAGCAGATCCGCCTCACGTGACTCGGGAGCGAAATGCAGACGCTCCTGAAGAAGGCCGAACGCCATGTGCATGCCCGTGACCGGCGTGCGCAACTCATGCGAGGCGCGCAGGACGAACTCGCTGCGTACCCGCTCGAAAGCACGCTGCTCGGTCACATCGTGCAGCACCATCACCGCACCCAGGATGTGGCCCTTGGTGTGGCTGACCGGCGTCATGCTGTAGGTCAGCAGTCGTGACTCGCCGTCGATCTCGATGGCCAGGTCTTCCGGCGCACGCTCCAGCGTTCCGCCTCGCAGCACCAGATGCAATTGCTCATCCAGCTCGGGGCGGCCCAATGCCTCGCCCAGACTGTGCCCGAGGCGACTCTCGTCCCATCCGAGCTGGCGCTGCGCAACAGGGTTGAGGTGCTCCAGGTGGCCCTGGCGATCAATCATCAGCAAGCCATCGTCGATACTGTCGAGAACCGCCTGCAGACGTTGCTGGCCCGCCAGAAGCTCATCGACGTTGGTCGCCTGATGCTGACGCAGGGCTTCGGCCATGATGCCGAAGCGCCGGGTCAGCAGGTTCATTTCGGCGGCCGAGGAAATGGGCAGCGTGACCTCGTAATCACCCTCACCGATGCGATCGGCAGCCTTGGCCAGCGCCTCGATCGGCGCACCGAAACGACGGGCGATGCCGTGCGCGGTCACAAAGCCGATGCACAGCACCGCCAGCCCGACCAGGCCCAGCAAGCCGGCGATCCACAATGCACGATCCCTGGAGTTGATCTCGGCGTTGCTGATGTTCTCCAGCGCCTTGCGATGCACATCCATCAGGCCGTTACGCAACGTGTCGAAACTTTCGCTCAATTGCGGGTTGCCGCGTATACCTCGCGGATCATTGCCATACTGCTGCCAGGCGGCAATGAATCGCTGATAATCGCCCCGGGTCTTTTCAAAACCGTTGCGTACGTTTTGCTGGGTGTCCTGCACCGATCCTTGCTCCAGCAGCTCTTCGAACTGCTTCTGGATTCTGTCCAGCTCAACGTCATTGCGATTGGAACCGGTCATCAACACCAGTTGATCACCCATGTTCTGGCGCAACTTCAAGCCCAGATCGAGGATGGCGAAGTTATGCTGAATCAGTGATTCCTGAGTCCGGGCCATCTGCATGACACTGACGAGCCCCAGCAGCAGCCCGAGCAAAGCGACCGTGATAAGCGCCGAAATACTGAGAAAGAGGCGGGTGCGCAACTTCATGGCCAGCTTCATTTGAGGTATTTCATAGGTTGTACTGTTTTCGTTTGCGGTAAAGCGTCGAAGCATCGATACCCAGCGTCTTGGCGGCCTGATCAAGGGTTTCACTGGTTGCCAGTACGGCCCCGATGTGTGCCTTTTCAAGCTCGTCCAGACTCAAGGCCGCTCCCACTCGCGGTGCGTTGTTGGTCGGCTGCTCAGCCATGCCCAGATGGCTTACTTCCACGCGTTCCTGTGGACAGATGATGCTGGCTCGCTCGATCACGTTACGCAGCTCACGAATGTTGCCCGGCCAGCGGTAATTGAGCAGCGCCGCACGGGCCTCCTCGCTGAAGCCGCGAGCCGGACGAGCGTACTCCTTGACGAAACGCGCCAGAAAGCGGTCCGCCAGGGTCAGAATGTCTTCGCTGCGCTCACGCAGGGCTGGCAGATTTAGAGTAATCACGTTCAGGCGGTACAGCAGATCCTCACGGAAACGTCCGCTGCGCACCATGTCCTCAAGGTTGAGGTTGGTGGCGGCCAGGATGCGCACGTCGGCACGTCGAGTCACCGGGTCGCCGACGCGCTCGTATTCCTTGTCCTGAATGAAGCGCAGCAACTTGGGCTGCAACGTCAGCGGAAAGTCGCCGATCTCGTCGAGAAACAGGGTGCCGCCATCGGCCTGATTGACACGACCCAGCGTGCTTTCGCTGGCACCGGTGAAAGCGCCGCGGCTGTGGCCGAACAGTTCGCTTTCCATCAGTTCTGCAGTCAGCGACGGGCAGTTGATGGTGACGCAGGACTTCTTGGCGCGCTTGCTCCAGCCATGAATCGCCCTGGCCAGCTCGCCCTTACCGGTACCCGACTCGCCCAGAATCAGGATGTTGGCATCGGTGACCGCCACCTGACGGGCCGTTTCCAGAATGGCCATCATCGAAGGGCTGTGGGAATCCAGACCATCCTTGGGCTTGCGAACCTCGCCTTCCAGTGCTTCGAGACGTGCAGACAGTTGCCTGACTTCAAGCTGCTTGGCCGTTGCAAGACGCAACTGGTCAGGACTGCACGGCTTGACCAGATAGTCGGCTGCGCCAGCCTGAATGGCATCGACAGCCGTATCCACCGCCGAATGGGCAGTCACGATCACCACACGCATCCACGGCGCCTGAATCCGCATCTGCGCCAGCACGTCCAGGCCATTGTCTTCGCCCAGACGCAAATCGAGAAAGCACAGATCGAACACTTGGCGCTGCATGAGCGTGTCAGCCTGGGCTGCGCTGTTGGCAGTGGCGACACTGTAGCCTTCGTCTTCCAGACAGTACCGGAAAGTGCGGAGGATGGCGGACTCGTCGTCCACAAGCAGAATACGGCCCTGATTCTCAGTGGCTGCTTCCATTTTTCCTACGCTCCTTAATGAATTGTCTCAGTTAGTCTCGGAATCATCGGGCAAGTTGCATGGTCAATTCTGATTGATTCTTCGGCATGCATGGTAGCTTTCTGATCAGCTAATGGCGAACAGCCTGATTAATCCGCGTTTATGCCGTTAAAACCGTCCATTCGGAGACGAAATCTCACCGCAAAAGGAACGCTCTTATGTTTTCACTGAAAAAGATTGCTCTGATCACCGCCGCCGCTGCGCTACTGGGCAGCGGCCCGGTACTCGCCCAGCCTGACCTGCCCACTCAGCTCACCGAGGCGCGCCAGGAAGGCTCGATCTGGACAGCTTTCGCGCTGAACAAGCATCTGAGCCCGTTCAAGATCGATGTGGGTGTCGAGCAAGGCACTGCGACGCTAAAGGGCAAGGTTGAAAACGAGGTGGACCGAGAGCTGGCCGAGCGCATCGCGCTGGATACCAAAGGCATCGAAAAGGTCGACAACCAGCTGGAGGTGGATCCAGCTGTCGCCAGCGAGCCTGGCACCCGGACCAACATGGCTCAGCGCTTCGAGGATGCAACGCTGGTCGCGACGGTGAAATCCAAGCTGCTGTGGAGCAGCGTGACCGAAGCGCTGAATATCGAGGTCGACAGCAAGGACGGCGTCATCACCCTCAAGGGCCGGGCACAGAGTCCCGAAGCCAAAGAACTGGCGGGTAGCCTGGCCAGCAATACCGATGGCGTGGTCAGCGTCAATAACCTGATCAGCCTGAGCGCGGCCGACTCGATCGCGGCCAAGACCCAGCCACAGTCACTGACCCCGACCGAGGAAATGAGTGACGCCTGGATCACCAGTAAGGTGAAGGCGAGCCTGATCTACAGCCGGACGCTGGATGGGCTGAACATCAAAGTGGACACCAAGGCCGGTGTGGTCAGCCTGAATGGCGTGGTTGCCAACTTCGCCGAGAAAGAACTGGCGGTGGAAATCGCGAAAAATATTCGTGGTGTCAAAGGCGTCAACGGCGATGCGCTGAAGGTCATGGCGCGCAGCGCAGGCTGAGGGTTCAGCGCCATCGCGCCGAGCGCTTCGTGCAGAACGCACGATTACAAAGGGGTAATCGTGCAGGTTGCTGGTAGGACGCTCTTGCGTGACTTATTAACTTATTGATTTTAAAAGGATTTATATCGATCAAAAACTGGCATGCAGTCTGCAATAACCCATTCAACAAAGGTCGATCCACAACGACCCATCAGATTGAATGCCCACTCAGGCAAGGGGATTTTGCAGATGAACAGCCAGCGTATTGCACAATTGCGTATCTCTCCCCTGCACATCCAGCAAGGTCTTTTTCTGCTCCTTGCCTTGCTCGTCACTCTGATCGCCATTCAGCAGTTCCAGCGTTGGAATCAAGCCAACGAGGCAGCTCAACCGAAACAGCAATTCATCCAGACCAGCAGCATCTCCTATCGCGGTGTTAGTGCACCAGCAGTCAAGGACATGTCCTCAAGCCTGCGCAATGTCGACGGCCTGGTTTCTGTAGATGAAGTCGCTCCGCAGCAAAAATGGGTTTTCTGACCCGACCTTAAAAAGCAGCACCCTTATTAAAACGGCATCAAAAGGAGTATCACCATGTTGAGTTGGGCAATCACGTTTCTGATCATCGCTATCGTCGCTGCAGTACTGGGCTTCGGTGGCATCGCGGGCACGGCTACTGGTATCGCCAAGATCCTGTTCGTCGTCTTCCTGGTGATGTTCGTTGTGTCGTTCTTCTTCGGTCGTCGCGGTCGAGGCTGATAATGCACACGTCATTTCGCACACTGGCCGCTGCCCTGTTGATGGGTGGCAGTGCCATGGTCATGGCAGCCAATGATGGTCAGTCTCGGGTCAATGAGCTTCTAAGCTCCGCCCCCGAGTACCGCACCACCTGGGCGAAGGTCGTCAAGAAGGAAGAGCGTTTGCCGGATTGGGTGATCAACCTGTCCGGTGCTTCCGGGCAGCAGATGACAGCGGCCCGTGAGGACGATGACAATTATCTGGTTGGACCGCTTTGCGAAACGGCCGATACGTGCAAAAGCAAGCGCCTGATCGTGGTTTTCAGCCTCGACAAGGAAGATGCTTACGCCATGTTGGTTGAAGTGCCTGCCGGTCTTCCTGCAGACAAATCGCCAACACGTCACGCGACTTACCGTTACCTGGGTAAGCCTGACGAGGGTATGCAAAAGCTCTTGAATGAAGAGCTGCGCAAGGATCCGAACTGGTATTGATCCAGAAGAAAGGTGTCGGCTCCAGGAGTCGACACCTTTCGGCTTTGTGCGGCCTGAGGAAGGTACGCACATGACCAGGGGGCCGGGACGCGTTGATCATATGATCGGCGTGACCTAGGGGTACAGGGAGTACCTCCGCCAAGGGCCGGGTCAGGCAAGCCGCCGTGCAAGGCTACGAGAATGCGTTGACCTTTCGAACGCCTCCCGTGACCTTGCGCGGCGCTTTATATATCCCTTCTCGCTTCGCACTCTTCTTAAATCGCATCCCTCGGCAGCATCAGCCCCAGCGGCAGCCTTACGCGTGCTTCCAGTCCGCCTCCCGAACGATTTCTCAACTCGACATTACCGCCGTGCATGGCAGCGATACGCTTGACGATGGCCAGGCCGAGGCCGGTGCCCTTGCCACTGCGTGCGCGATCACCACGAATGAACGGGTTGAAGATGGTGTCCAGCTCGGACGGATCAATGCCCGCGCCCCTGTCCAGCACACTCAACACCACGTAGGGCGCGTTTCGGTCACCGGATACGTAGGCGGCTACTTCGATACCGTTACCGGCGTGGTGCTTGGCGTTGCCAATCAGGTTGGTCAGCAGGCGCTTCATCGAGACACGGCGCAGCGGGAACGGCGGAATGGGCTCCAGGCACAGACGAATGCTGTCTTCATCATCATTGAAGGGGGCAACCACATCGCGCACCAGGTGCCCCAGATCGACCTCTTCGATCTCTTCGTCGCGTCCATCGCGGATGAACGCCAGGAACTGATCGAGAATGGCGTCCATGTCCTCGATATCGCGCACCATGCCTTCGGAGAACTCATTGTCGTTCATCAGTTCGAGAGACAGGCGCAGGCGCGTCAGCGGTGTGCGCAAGTCGTGGGAAACACCGGCCAGCATCAGTTCGCGCTCCTGCCCGGCCTGCTCGACGTCTTCAGCCATCTGATTGAAGGCCCGGTAGACTTCGGTCATCTCGCTCGGCGTGTCACTCACCGGCAGCCGCACGCTGCGCCCCTGCCCCAACTGGCGCGCCGCAAACACCAGACGCTTGAGCGGCTGACTCAGTTGACGCACGAAAATCCAGGCGGATGCCGTGGAAAGCAACCCGATGGCCAGGAACCAGCCCAGCACGTTCCAGATTTTCTGACCGCGCAACGGGTGCGGATAAAGCGGCACTTTCAGCCAGCCGTCACCCAGGCTCGGCGCTCGCACCCACAGCGCGGGTGGCGCGTGTACCCGCAGACGCACTTCCGTATCGGCGCCCAGCTCAGCCTGCATCTGCCGCTGATAGATCTCACTGTAAGGCCAGTGCTGCTCACCTTCCGGCACGCCGCCGCCCACCACCCGAATCAGACCTGCCGCCTCGGCAATCGCCTCGCGATCGTTTTCACCGGCGGCCCAGTACGCGCGCAGGGTCAGAGCAACGCCGTGGCTGTATTGCCTGTCGACCAGCACGTCTTCGTTCATCAGCAGATAAACCAGCGTCAGGGCCTTGGAAAACAGCACGACGATGAGCACCAGCCAGAGCGTGCGGGAGAAAAAGCTTTGCGGGAACCAGAGCGGAGTCTTCATAACTGCAGCCATACACTTTGCAGGGCGAGCGAGGCTCGCAGGTTTGCCGAACGCGGGCCGGACCCGATGGACGAACGCAAAAAACCAGTACGCCGATAACCCTTTTAAGATTATCGACGTGACTGGCAGCAATGACGGATTTCCAGGCCGACAACCGGGTTATCAGCGACTTCCGGCACCGTCCGGAACAAATACATAACCTACGCCCCAGACCGTCTGGATATAACGGGGCTTGGACGGGTCAGGCTCGATCAGGCGACGCAGGCGGGAAATCTGCACGTCGATGGATCGCTCCAGCGCATCCCACTCCCGGCCACGCGCCAGGTTCATCAGTTTGTCGCGGGTCAGCGGCTCGCGAGCGTGCATGACCAGCGCTTTCAGTACCGCGAATTCACCGGTGGTGAGCATGTGCACTTCTTCACCGCGCTTGAGCTCGCGGGTTGCCAGAGACAGCACGTAGTCACCGAAGCTGACCGACTCGTCCTCGCTGCCGGGTGCGCCGGGCACCGGTGCCGCCTGACGACGCAACACCGCCTTGACCCGCGCCATCAACTCGTCCGGGTTGAACGGCTTGGCCAGATAATCGTCAGCACCCAGTTCGAGCCCCTTGATGCGGCTCAGCTCATCGCCCTTGGCGGTCAGCATGATAATCGGCACCTGATTGTTCGCGGCACGCAGACGACGACAGGCTGAAAGGCCGTCTTCGCCGGGCAGCATGAGGTCCAGCACCACAAGGTTGAAAACCTCACGGGCCAGCAACCGGTCCATTTGTTCCACATTTGCCACGGCGCGGGCACGATAGCCCTTGCTGGTGAAAAAACGTTCCAGGAGGCTGCTCAGCCCCGGATCGTCATCGACAATAAGGATTTTTTCGCCTTCGGCATTTTGTGCGGTGCTGCTCATCGGATGCTCCTCTGATCTCGGGGCGCATTATGGCGTAGCTGCGGTGATGCGCACCTTGTGCATTGTTAGCAGATTTTACTGGAGGCGACACTTGTGCCTGCGTTTTCGCCGAAAAAACACCCCATTTATCGGCCGATCCCCTAATCCGGCTTCGCTGGGTATAATGCGCCGCCCTCGAAGTCAGGCAACGCCGGACTCATGGCGGTTCGCCAGCCCTGAAAATAAATGCTGGCGCACGATACCCAGGCAAGGCAATTCGTACATAGCCCAGTTTTTTGCTCACAACTCCAGGTGGTTTTATGGACAGCATCAACAGCCGCATCGCCGAAGAACTCGGCGTACGCCCACAACAGGTCGCAGCGGCCGTCGCACTACTGGATGAAGGCTCGACCGTGCCCTTCATTTCCCGCTACCGCAAGGAAGTGACCGGCAGTCTTGATGACACGCAACTGCGCCATCTGGAAGAGCGCCTGCGTTATCTGCGTGAACTGGACGACCGGCGCGTCAGCATTCTTGCCAGCATCGAAGAGCAAGGCAAGCTGACCCCGGAGCTGGCCCGCGACATCAAGCTGGCCGACACCAAGACCCGCCTCGAAGACTTGTACCTGCCTTATAAGCAGAAACGCCGCACCAAGGGCCAGATCGCCCTTGAAGCCGGTTTGGGCGAACTGGCTGACGGCCTGTTCAACGACCCGAGCCTGGCCCCGGAAGCAGAAGCAGCCCGCTTCGTCGACGCGGAAAAAGGCGTGGCCGATGTAAAGGCCGCGCTGGAAGGCGCCAAGTACATCCTGATGGAGCGCTTTGCCGAAGATGCCTCGCTGCTGGACAAGCTGCGCAGCTTCCTCAAGCAGGAAGCGGTGATCAGCGCACGCGTGGTGCCGGGCAAGGAAGAGGAAGGCGCCAAGTTCCGCGACTACTTCGAACACGACGAACCGCTCAAGAGCATGCCGTCGCACCGTGCGCTGGCGATTTTCCGCGGTCGTAACGAAGGCTTCCTGAGTTCCGCACTGAAAGTCGGTGAAGAATTGCCGGGCGCCATGCACCCGTGCGAGCTGATGATCGGTGAGCGCTTCGGTATCCAGAACCAGAACCGCCCGGCAGACAAATGGCTGGCCGAAGTGGTGCGCTGGACCTGGAAGGTCAAGCTGTACAGCCACCTTGAAACCGATCTGCTGGGTGAGCTGCGTGACGGCGCGGAAACCGAAGCGATCAATGTCTTCGCCCACAACCTGCACGACCTGTTGCTCGCCGCGCCGGCCGGTCAGCGCGCCACGCTGGGGCTCGATCCTGGCCTGCGCACCGGCTGCAAGGTCGCCGTGGTCGACGCCACCGGCAAGCTGCTCGACTACGCCACCGTCTATCCGCACGTACCGAAAAACCAGTGGGACCAGACCATCGCTGTACTGGCCGCACTGTGCGCCAAGCATTCGGTGGATCTGATTGCCATCGGCAACGGCACCGCCAGCCGCGAAACCGACAAGCTGGCTGCCGACCTGATCAAAAAATACCCAGGCCTGAAGATGACCAAGGTTATGGTTTCCGAAGCAGGCGCTTCGGTGTACTCGGCATCGGAACTGGCCGCCAAGGAATTCCCGGACCTCGACGTGTCGATCCGTGGCGCGGTGTCCATTGCCCGTCGCTTGCAGGACCCGCTCGCCGAACTGGTGAAAATCGACCCGAAATCCATCGGGGTCGGCCAGTACCAGCACGACGTTTCGCAGCTCAAGCTGGCGCGCGGCCTGGATGCAGTGGTGGAAGACTGCGTAAACGCCGTGGGCGTGGATGTGAACACGGCCTCCGTGGCGCTGCTGGCACGCATTTCCGGCCTCAACACCACGCTGGCGCAGAACATCGTTGCGCATCGTGATGAAAACGGCGCGTTCAAGACCCGCGCGGCGCTGAAGAAAGTCAGCCGCCTGGGCGAAAAGACCTTTGAACAGGCCGCCGGCTTCCTGCGCGTCATGACCGGTGACAATCCGCTCGATGCCTCCGCCGTTCACCCGGAAGCCTACCCGCTGGTGCAGCGCATTGCGGCTGAAACCGACCGCGATATACGCTCGCTGATCGGCGACGCCAGCTTTCTCAAGCGACTGGACCCGAAGAAATTCACCGACGAGACCTTTGGTCTGCCGACCGTGACCGACATCCTTCAGGAACTCGAAAAGCCGGGCCGCGATCCGCGTCCGGAGTTCAAGACGGCAGAGTTCCAGGACGGGGTCGAAGACCTCAAGGATCTGCAACTGGGGATGATCCTCGAAGGCGTGGTCACCAACGTCACCAACTTCGGTGCATTCGTCGATATCGGCGTGCATCAGGACGGTCTGGTGCACATCTCGGCGTTGTCCGAGAAGTTCATCAAGGACCCGCGCGAGGCGGTCAAGGCCGGTGATGTGGTGAAAGTGAAGGTCATGGAAGTCGATATCCCGCGCAAACGCGTCGGTCTGTCGATGCGCATGAGCGACACGCCCGGCGAGAAAATCGATGGCGCGCGCGGTGCCCGTCCGGGTTCTTCGCCTCGCCAGAACAACGCCCCGCGCAAGGAAACCACTGCGCCAGCACCCGCCAACAATGCGATGGCGTCGCTGTTCGCCAATGCCAAGCAATTGAAGAAGCGCTGATGGATATTCCTGAAGATCTGACCCACAGCGCCTACTTCAAGATGCTCGGCTGCGAGCTGCGGCGTCTGGACGAGGGCGTTGCCGAGGTTGCGTTGCCGCTGGAGGCGCACCTGCGCAATCGCGGCAACGTGATGCACGGCGGTGCAATCTTCAGCCTGGTCGATATCTCCATGGGCCTGGCCTGTTCCAGCGTTCACGGTTTCGACCAGCGCAGCGTGACCATCGAGTGCAAGATCAACTACGTGCGTGGCGTCTCCGAGGGTGAAGTCCTGTGCATCGCCAAGGTGCTGCACGCGGGTCGCCGCACGCTGGTGGTCGAGGCCGAAGTCGTTCAGGGCGACAAGCTCGTCGCCAAGGCCCAGGGCACATTTGCGGTGATCTAGACTTGATCGAGGGCTGATGAACAGCATCCCTGCGAACTGAACCTAGCCGTACCGACATCATTTGGGTTAATTTCGGCACCATTAGCGTGGTGCCGAGTCCATTTGGGTAGTACGACAAAGAGCAGTGATTGTGAACAGGCGCTACCGACCAACCAGGCGACTACGCCAGTTCCTTTCTTCACCCTTGTAGACCGTCAAGTCCACCCCCATATCGGGGCGACCGATGCGTGAAGGATTACACCTTGAGCGAACTTTTAAACCGTCGTCTTGCATTGCTCGGCGAGCGTAACAACCTCTCTCTTCTGGAGCAGTGCCTGCACGGTATCGAGCGTGAGTGCCTGCGCGTTACCGCAACGGCAGAACTGGCCCGGACGCCACACCCGCAAGCTCTGGGTGCCGCCCTGACCAATGGTCAGGTGACGACCGATTATTCCGAATCGCTGCTGGAGTTCATCACCCCTGCGTTGAAGAACCCGGCTGAGACCATCGACAACCTGGACCGGATCCACCGCTTCGTTTACAGCAAGCTGGGCGACGAGCTGCTGTGGAGCCCGTCGATGCCGTGCCCGTTGCCCGATGAAGAGCACATACCGATCGCCTATTACGGCACGTCGAACATCGGCAAGCTCAAGTACGTGTACCGCAAGGGCCTGGCGCTGCGTTACGGTAAGACCATGCAGTGCATTGCCGGCATTCACTACAACTTCTCGTTGCCGGAAGACGCCTGGGCGCTGCTCAAGCAGACCGAGGACTTTGCAGGCGATGCGCGCGACTACCAGTCGCATTCCTACATCGCGCTGATTCGTAACTTCCGCCGCTACAGCTGGCTGTTGATGTACCTGTTCGGCGCTTCACCGGCACTCGACGCGGGTTTCCTGCGCGGCCGCAAGCATCAGCTGGAGCAGCACTTCGACGCCGATACCCTGTATCTGCCGTACGCCACCAGTCTGCGCATGAGCGACCTGGGTTATCAGAGTGACGCCCAGGCCGATCTGACCCCTTGCTACAACGACCTGGTCAGCTACACCGACAGCCTGCGCAAGGCCGTGGCCACGCCTTACAAGCCTTACGTCGAGGTCGGCACCCATGACCAGAACGGCGAGTGGGTGCAGCTCAACACCAACGTGCTGCAGATCGAGAACGAGTACTACTCCAACATTCGCCCTAAGCGTGTGACCTATAGCGGCGAACGCCCTATTCAGGCGCTGGTGGCCCGTGGTGTGCAGTACGTCGAAGTGCGCTGCCTGGACATCAACCCGTTCCTGCCGACCGGCATCAGCCTGGAGCAGTCGCGCTTCATCGATGCCTTCGTGCTGTATTGCGCCCTCGAGGAAAGCCAGCAACTGGCCAGCCACGAATGCTCCAACGCAAGCTCGAACTTCCTGTCAGTGGTCAAGGAAGGGCGTCGCCCCGGCCTGAGCCTGATGCGCGACAACCGCCCTGTCGATCTCAAGACCTGGGCAACCGAGCTGATGGAGAAGATCACGCCGATTGCCCGCCTGCTCGATCAGGCTCAGGGCACCGATGAGCACCTCAAATCGATTGCCGTGCAACAGGCCAAGATCGACGATACCGCGCTCACACCGTCTGCCCAGGTGCTGGCCAGCATGGAAGCGCATAACGAGGGCTTTACCGCGTTCTCCCTGCGCCAGAGCCAGGTCCACGCCGAATACTTCCGCACTCACCCGCTGAGCGCCCAGGAACAGGCAGACTTCGAAGCCCAGGCCAAAACCTCGATCGAAGATCAGGCAGAGCTGGAAGCGACCGAGGAAGTGGTGGATTTCGACACGTTCGTGGGTTCGTATCAGGCGAGCATTCTGTCGATCAGCAACTGATCGTGCAACTACTGTGGGGAGCTTGCTCACGAAGGTGCCGGTGCAGGCGCGACTATCGTGCGGCGCTCTGCGTCGCATGCCTTTCTGGACGCTCCGCGTCCTCTTGACGACGCAGAGCGTCAAGAACTGCGTTCCCACGCTGGAGCATTGGGCACGATCATCTCAACTATCGTGCCCAATGCTCTGCGCTTCTGCCCGAAGGGCGTGGGTGAGCTTGTTCACGAAGGTGCCGGTGCAGGCGCGACTATCGTGCGGCGCTCTGCGTCGCATGCCTTTCTGGACGCTCCGCGTCCTCTTGACGACGCAGAGCGTCGAGAACTGCATTCCCTCGCTGGAGCGTGAAGAACGATCATCTCAACTATCGTGCCCAATGCTCTGCGCTTCTGCCCGAAGGGCGTGGGTGAGCTTGCTCACGAAAGGGACGGTTCAAACGCCCCTTTCTGGGGGCTTGCTCCAGCCTCTTCGTGAGCAAGCTCACTCCCACAAAATATAGTCCGCACTCAGGCTTATATCGCCTTTTCGAAGATCTTCGAATTACGCTGGTAGTTGTACAGCGAGGCGCGGGCGCTTGGCAGGCGGTCGACGCTGCTGGGTTCGAAACCGCGCTCGCGGAACCAGTGTGCGGTGCGGGTGGTGAGGACGAACAGGGTCTTGATACCCAAAGCCCGGGCGCGGTTTTCAATACGCTCCAGCAACTCGTCGCCACGGCCACCATGCCGGTATTCCGGATTGACGGCCAGACACGCCAGCTCGCCCGACTCCGAATCGGCAATCGGATACAGCGCCGCACAGGCGATGATCAGCCCTTCGCGCTCGACCACGCTGAACTGCGTGATCTCGCGTTCCAGCACTTCGCGGGAACGACGCACCAGTATGCCCTGCTCTTCCAGCGGCGTGATCAGGTCCATCAAACCGCCGACATCCTCGATGGCCGCTTCGCGCACCAGTTCGAACTGTTCCTGCGCGACCAGCGTGCCGCCACCGTCACGGGTAAACAGCTCGGTCAGCAGCGCGCCGTTCTCGGCATAACTGACGATATGGCTGCGCGCCACGCCGCCACGGCAGGCCTCGGCCGCAGCATCCAGCAGTTCTGCCTGATAGTTGGAACCCAGGCGCTGCAGGTGCGCGGGCACCTGTTGCGGACGCAGTTCGCGCACCAACCGGCCCTGCTCGTCCAGCAGGCCGGTTTCGGCGCCGAACAGCAGCAGTTTGTCAGCAGCCAGATCGATGGCTGCGCGGGTGGCGACGTCTTCGCAGGCCAGATTGAAAATCTCGCCCGTCGGTGAATAACCCAGTGGCGACAGCAGCACGATATGGCGCTCGTCCAGCAGGCGATTGATACCCTTGCGGTCGACCCGGCGCACTTCGCCGGTGTGCTGATAATCGACACCCTCAAGCACCCCGATAGGCCGTGCGGTGACGACGTTGCCGCTGGTCACTCGCAAGCGCGAGCCCTGCATGGGCGATGCAGCCATGTCCATCGACAGACGCGCCTCGATCGAGATGCGCAGCTGACCCACGGCATCGATCACGCACTCCAGCGTTTCGGTGTCGGTGATCCGCAGGTCACGGTGGTAACGCGGCGTAATCCCGCGCTGGGCCAGACGGCTTTCAATCTGCGGGCGGGACCCGTGAACCAGCACCAGGCGCACGCCCAGGCTGTGCAGCAGCACCAGGTCGTGGACGATATTGCCGAAATTGGGGTGCGCAACGCCGTCGCCGGGCAGCATGACGACGAAGGTGCAATCGCGGTGAGCATTGATGTACGGAGACGCGTGGCGAAGCCAGTTGACGTATTCGGGCATGACAACAAGAGCCTGTAGAAAAAATGGACGAAGAAAAGAAGCACGCACAACGGTGTGGTGGTTATCGTCGGAACAGGCTTGGCAGCACGCGCAGTCTCCTTTTGCTCAAGATACTTTGATTGTTACGGGTTATGCCTGACTCACTGGGGCGTCAGGCAGTAATGTTCGATCAATTGACGTAACAGACGCACTGTAGGGTCAAGACGTGACATTTCGAGGTATTCCCCCGGTTGATGCGCACAGGCGATGTCGCCCGGGCCGAGCACCAGTGTCTCGCAGCCGAGGCGCTGAAGATAAGGCGCTTCGGTGCCGAATGCTACTGCTGCGGCCGTATGACCGGTCAGACGTTCAGCGACACGCACGAGTTCAGCGTCAGCGACCTGCTCGAACGGTGCGCATTCGGGGAACAATGGCGCATAGTCGATCTGTACCTGATGCAGCTCGGCCAGCGGCTGCAGCTTCTGCCGAATGGCCGAGCGCAGCATCTCCGGGTCCATGCCCGGCAGCGGGCGCAGGTCGAATTCCAGCGAGCACTGGCCACAAATCCGGTTCGGGTTGTCGCCGCCATGAATACAGCCCAGGTTCAACGTCGGCTGCGGCACCGTGAATTGCGGGTTGCGGTACTTCGCCTGCCACTGCGTGCGCAGGCCCTTGAGTTCGCTGATGGCGTCGTGCATGGCTTCGAGTGCGCTGTGCCCAAGGCTCGGGTCGGAGGAATGGCCGCTGCGCCCGAGAATATCGATGCGCTCCATCATCACGCCCTTGTGCAGGCGGATCGGCTTGAGCCCGGTCGGCTCGCCAATCACTGCCGCACGACCCAGCGGGCGTCCGGCCTCGGCCAGCGCGCGGGCACCGGCCATCGAGCTTTCCTCGTCGCAGGTGGCGAGGATCAGCAGCGGCTGCTTGAACGGCTGGTCAAGAAGGCCACGCACCGCCTCGATGACCAGCGCAAAGAAGCCCTTCATGTCGCAACTGCCCAGCCCGACCCAGCGGCCATCCACCTCGGTCAGCTTCAAGGGGTCGGTCTTCCACAGTGCCTCATCGAACGGCACGGTATCGCTGTGCCCCGCCAGTACCAGACCGCCTGGGCCTGTTCCGTAGGTCGCCAGCAGATTGAACTTGCCGGGCGACACTTGCTGGATGTCGCAGGCAAACCCCAGATCGCCCAGCCATCCGGCCAGCAGATCGATGACGGGACGGTTGCTCTGGTCCAGGGAAGGCTGAGTGCAGCTCACCGAGGGTACGGCGATCAGCGCGGCGAACTGGTCTTTCATGGACGGCAACGGCATGGACGCTTCCTGTAATCGAGACGGAACACGGCCCATCATAGGGCCATAGCAACCCAGGAATAAACCGTTTCGGGCCATGTCCTGTACACTGACGGCCTCAGCAGCCGTTCAATCATGGGCTGCGCTCCCGTTTATCCGTATCAGCGTTTGGATTCCCCCGGCCATGCAAAAAGAAACTGAAATCAAACTCCGCGTCAGCCGCGAGACCCTCGCTGCACTGCGTGAACACCCGTTGCTCAAGAAGCGCAACAAGAGTGGCTGGGAGCGCCTTGAACTGTCGAACCAGTATTTCGATACCCCCGAAGGTGAGCTGGCGCAGGCCAAAGTCGCCCTGCGTATCCGCCGCGACGGCGATCAGATCATCCAGACCATGAAGACTCGCGGGCAAAGCGTGGCCGGTCTGTCCGAGCGCAATGAGTACAACTGGGACCTGAGCAAGGCCAAGCTGGACCTGAAGAAGCTCGAAGGCGATTGCTGGCCCGAGCAACTGGCCGATCTGGACAAGAAAACCATCAAGCCGCTGTTCACCACCGATTTCGTGCGTGAGAAAGCCGAGATTGCGTGGGGCCGTGGCAAGGCCAAAGTGGTGATCGAAGCCGCACTGGACCTTGGTCAAGTGGTGGCCGGCAAGCAGAAGGAAGAAATCTGCGAGCTGGAGCTCGAACTGCGTGAAGGCGAACCTGCCGCACTGCTGGAACTGGCCGCCGAGCTGGCTGCAACGTTGCCGCTGATGCCGTGCGATATCAGCAAGGCCGAGCGCGGCTACCGTCTGCTCGATGCCAGCAGCTACTCGCTGAGCCTGCAGGCGCCCGCCCTGAATGCCGAAACGCCACTGGACGACGCTTATTCCGCGCTGGCCTGGCACCTGCTGGGCAGCAGCCAGCGTCTGGCCGAGCAATACCGTTTCAACGGCCACTGGCGTCTGCTGCAGGACTGGGTCGAGATGCTCGCCGAACTGCGTGCTCTGACCAGCAGCCTCGGCCAGGCCGCGCCACGCACCTCGACCGCACACCTGCGTACTGCGCTGGACGCTTTGCTGGAAGACTGGCGACCGCTGGTTCAGGCCGGGCAGGACGATGCCGATGTACGCGGTGCCGCCCACGAGCAATTCCTCGAAGAATTGCAGGACACGCGCTGGGGCGAGTTCTCGCTGAATACCTCACGCTGGTTGCTGGCCCGCAGCTGGACCGCCGAACGCAACACCCGCGGCAATCGTCAGGGCGCCGCGCTGTTGAGCAGTTGGCTGCCACGCCTGCTGGGCGAAGAAGCCACGTCCCTGCAATTGAGCCGCTATCAGCAGCAGCCGGAAGACCTGGCCGAGCAACTGCCCCGCATCGAGCGCATCCAGTCCTGGCTGCACTGGGCACGCGGCGCGCTGGACCTGCCGGAACTGGATCGCCTGTATGGCGAACTGCGCAAGCTGGAAGAACTGGCACATCTGGATATCAGCGACGAAGTCCTCGATGCCCGCGTGCAACAGGCAATCACCGTCTTCCAGAGCCGCGCCTGGAAAACCCTGCTGCGCTTGTAAGGCTGGATCAGAAGGCCGTAGAAGCGGACCAAGCGACGCTTCGTTTGTCCGCGAACTGCCTGAAACGTTTTAGGGCCGCTTCGCAGCCCATCGCGGACAAGTCCGCTCCTACGCCCTCCGGGCAGAAGCACTGCTGCAGGCCAGATCATTCAGCGTCATACGCAAGTCCGCTTTTGATTCTGCCCGAAGGGCGTGGGAGCAGACCGGGCGACGCTGCGCTCGTACATGATCTCCCGTTTTTTGTAGGAGCGGACTTGTCCGCGAACTGCCGGGAACCGGCAGCAAAACCAGTCACCTCGGTGCACGAGGCACAACCGAGGCGGGCGCAACTCCGAGCACCAGCCCCGTCAGCGCAACAGTGGCAGGCTGGTGGTGGATTTGATCTCGGAGAGGGCCACTGTCGAGTTCACTTCCTGAATGCCGGGTACCAGCGACAGTTTTTCGAAGAAGAACCGCTCGTACGCCTCGATATCCGGGGTCACGATGCGCAGCAGAAAATCCACCGACCCCATCAGCACATAGCACTCCAGCACCTCCGGGAAGCCACGAATCGCGTCGGTGAACTCGGTGAAGTTGGAGCGCCCGTGGGCGTTGAGTTTTACCTCGGCGAATATCTGCGTGTTCAGACCGATTTTCTTGCGGTCCAGCAACGCCACCTGACGGCGAATCACCCCTTCATCCTTGAGCCGCTGAATGCGGCGCCAGCAGGGTGATTGCGACAGACCGACCTGCTCGGCAATCTGCGCACTGGAAAGCGAAGCATCTTCCTGCAGCAGCGCCAGAATCCTGCGATCGTAACTGTCCAGCTCGATTTGCATAATTAATTTTCCGAAATAGCCTGCAGCGCATTAACAAGTCTTATAAAGACTAATCCACCCAATGATGGACCAGAAATTTCTTTTCACGCATGCAAAGATTTCCAGCATCCTTGTGGAGTATCAGCATGCCCAATCTCGAAGCCGTCACCCCCTCTTCGCAACGTCCAGATAGCTGGTCGTCCAGCAATGCGCAGTGCTGCGCACGCTACCGTGTCTGCGCCGAAGCCGAGCCTGCCTTGCTCTGTCAGGTGTTGAACCTGTTTGCCATGCAGTACCTGATTCCCGACCAATTGAGTGCTGTGCAACAAGAGAGCCTGCTGCTCATCGACCTTCAGGTTTCCAGATTGAGCTGGCATCGAGCCCAGGTGATCGGCGAAAAAATGCGCAACCTGATCGACGTCTGCTCAGTGGAAGTCGAGCAGGTCGACGCCCGGAACACCGCGCAATCCCGTGTCGCCCTGGCGACGGGCTGAATCAATTCGCCTGCTCCGGCAATTCCCGGTCGCATAGAACCAATAACGCTGTCACGCTTGGCGTCTACTCTTGTTCATCGTCCAATGACGAATTGCCTCAAGGAGCGCACATGGCAGCCCTGGCCCCCTCTTCACAGGATCGCTGGCTTGATCTGAATGATGTGTTGCGTGATCTGGTTGCCGAAGGCTACCTCGGCCAGGACGACGCGGAAACGGCACTCACCCAACGTCGCAGTGCGGTGAACATCCAGCTGCACCCCCTCGAGTTTCTCGCTTCGCTGCAGTTTGACGACCTCAAGCGACCGGGCAAGAAGCTGGACGTGGAAACCCTGACCGCCTGGCTGGCCAAAACCTGTGGCCAGCCTTACATGCGTATCGACCCGCTGAAGATCAACGTTGCAGCGGTCACGCCATTGATGTCCTACGCCTTCGCCCAGCGCCACAAGATTCTGGCCGTGGCGGTCGATCGCGAATCGGTGACCATCGCCAGCGCGCAGCCTTATGTGCGCTCATGGGAAGCCGACCTGGCGCACGTGCTCAAGCTGCAGATCAAACGTGTGGTCGCCAACCCGACAGACATCCAGCGCATGGCGATGGAGTTTTTCAGGCTGGCCAAATCGGTCAGCGGTGCCAGCGCCTCTGAGCAAAAAATGAGCAACATGGGCAACTTCGAACAGTTGCTCAAGCTCGGTGCCAGCGATCAGGAGCCTGACGCCAACGACGCGCACATCGTCAATATCGTCGACTGGCTGTTCCAGTACGCCTTCCAGCAGCGCGCCAGTGATATTCACATCGAGCCGCGCCGCGAACAGGGCACCGTGCGCTTTCGCATCGACGGGGTGCTGCACAACGTTTACCAGTTTCCGGCGCAGGTGATCATGGCGATTGTCAGCCGCCTGAAAAGCCTGGGGCGGATGAACGTCGCCGAAAAACGCAAACCACAGGACGGGCGGGTCAAGACCACCACGCCGGAGAATCGCGAAGTGGAGTTGCGCCTGTCGACCCTGCCGACCGCGTTTGGCGAAAAAATGGTCATGCGGATCTTCGACCCCGAGGTATTGCTCAAGGACTTCGACCAGTTGGGCTTTTCCAGTGACGACCTGCGGCGCTGGCAGGAAATGACCCGCCAGCCCAACGGCATCATTCTGGTTACCGGTCCGACCGGTTCAGGCAAGACAACCACGCTGTACACCACCCTCAAGAAGCTGGCGACCTCCGAGGTCAACCTGTGCACCATCGAAGACCCCATCGAGATGGTCGAACCAGCCTTCAACCAGATGCAGGTTCAACACAACATCGACCTGAGCTTTGCCGCCGGCGTGCGCGCACTGATGCGACAGGACCCGGACATCATCATGATCGGCGAGATTCGCGACCTGGAGACAGCAGAAATGGCGATTCAGGCGGCACTCACCGGTCACCTGGTGCTGTCGACGCTGCACACCAACGATGCGCCCAGCGCCATCAGCCGCATGCTCGAACTGGGTGTGCCGCACTACCTGCTCAAGGCGACCATCCTCGGCGTCATGGCCCAGCGCCTGGTGCGCACCCTTTGCCCACACTGCAAGGCGCCCATCAACCTCAACGAGACCGACTGGCAAACCCTGACGCGCCCCTGGCAGGCACCGGTGCCGCCCGGCGCGCATCAGGCGGTCGGCTGCGTGGAGTGTCGCGATACCGGCTACCGGGGTCGGGCGGGTGTCTACGAGATCATGGTCATGTCCGACAACATCAAGGCATTGATCTCGGCGGACCTGGACCTGACCGCCATGCGTCGTCAGGCCTTCAAGGAAGGGACGCGCAGCCTGCGTCTGTCCGGCGCGCAGAAAGTCTCGGCGGGCCTGACTACACTTGAGGAAGTGCTGCGGGTAACACCGCAAAGCGAACAACGCTGATCAGGGTTGAAAGCGTTGTTCCAGAAGGCCGCACGGCATGGCGAGCCAGCTAAAGTGAACTATGCGGTACACCTTGATTGAACTAGTTCGTGGCTTTGGCTATCCAACCCCTCAGAACAACCACAGCTGGAGTAATTCATCATGCGTCTCAAGTTCGCTGTCGCCACCGTAGCCTTGCTTTCCATCCCAATGGGTTCAGCGATGGCTGACACCTTCTGGCGTAATGTGCTGTCTTCCGGTGCAACCACCGGCTCGACTTACCTGACCTTCAAGGATCACAAACTGATCGTCGCCGCCCAGGACGACGCAGGCAGCTTCGTCGCCAGCGACGGTGGCATCCGCGGTCCGTTCCTGGAAGCGGCCATCGAGCAGGTACGCAAAGACAATCCAGGCCTGAAAGCCACCGACATGGAACTGGCTAACGCGATCCTGGATAAAAACCTGGTCGCTGAAAACCAGTAAGTCTTGCCGATTAGCTTCGCGCATAAAAAATGCCGCTCCATGAGCGGCATTTTTGGGAGCGGTAATCGGTTATTCGCCGATAGCGCTCTTGTACCCGGCTGGATCCAGCAGCTTGGCCAGATCGCCTTCGGCGTCGCTTGGCTTGAGCTTGAAGATCCAGGCGCTGTACGGCTCGCTGTTAAGCGACTCGGGCGAATCGCCCAGCGCTGTGTTGACTTTGATCACCTCACCCGCAACCGGCGAGTAGATATCCGAAGCGGCCTTGACCGACTCGACAACACCGGCGGTGTCACCGGCAGCGAACACCTTGCCGATTTCCGGCAGTTCGACGAAGACCACATCGCCCAGTGCTTCCTGTGCATGGTCCGAGATGCCGACGGTCACGGTGCCGTCTGACTCCAGACGTGCCCATTCATGACTTTCGGCGAAACGCAGCTCGGCGGGAATATTGCTCATTTAGTCATCCTCAACATCGGGTCAGCGGAAAACCCGCCATTAGGTTAGATCAAGGTTTTGCCATGGCGCACGAACGCAGGCTGCACCACCCGCACCGGGTACCATTTGCCGCGGATTTCCACCTCGGCCCGGTCAGCGGTCGCCATCGGAACGCGAGCCAGTGCAATGGATTTGCTCAACGTAGGAGAGAAACTACCACTGGTGATCTCTCCTTCGCCAATTTCTGCGACACGTACCACCTGATGCGCCCGTAAAACGCCGCGCTCTTCGAGCACCAATCCCACGAGCTTGAAAGCGGTTCCTTCAGTCCGTTCGCTCTCCAGCGCCTTGCGACCGACAAAATCACGCTCGGCAGGCTCCCAGGCGATGCTCCAGGCCATATTCGAGGCCAAGGGCGAAACATGTTCACCGATGTCCTGGCCATACAGGTTCATGCCGGCCTCGAGGCGCAGCGTGTCGCGAGCGCCAAGGCCGATCGGGGAAATACCCGCGCCAACCAATTCATTGAAAAAGCTCTGGGCCTCTTCGGCAGGCAGCATGATCTCCAGGCCGTCCTCACCGGTATAGCCGGTGCGCGCGATGAACCAGTCGCCATCATCAAGCCCTTCGAACGGCTTGAGCTGGTGAATCAGTTCGGCGCGGGCGCTTGAAACCAGCTCGGCAATACGGGTTCTGGCCTTGGGGCCTTGAATGGCGAGCATCGCCATTTCACTGCGCTCGACCAGTTGCACGTCGAAATCGCCCAGTTGCGCCTGCATCCAGGCAAGATCCTTGACGCCGGTCGCCGCGTTGACGACCAGCCGATAACCTTCGGGCGTGAGGTAGACGATCATGTCATCGATCACCCCGCCGCGCTCGTCCAGCATGGCGCTGTACAAGGCACGACCGGGGGTTTTGAGCTTGTCTACATCATTGGCCAGCAAGTAACGCAGCCAGGCATTGGCCTGAAGGCCGCGCACATCGATCACGTTCATGTGAGAGACATCGAAGACCCCACAGTCGCGACGCACCTGATGGTGTTCCTCGACCTGCGATCCGTAATGCAACGGCATGTCCCAGCCACCAAAATCGACCATTTTCGCGCCAAGGGCGAGGTGCAGGTCGAACAGGGGGGTACGCTGTCCCATGGGTTTCTCCTTCCGGGCGTGGCGAAGGTGCGGACAGACGAGATCGGCAAGCCCCCCAATAAACCGGGGTTTGCAGCACGTAACAGCTGACCGAATTATCTGACAGACCGCACCAATTGCGGCGCATTGTAGCCGCTAGGTGAGGCCCCCGCACCTAGCCAATCTGACGGGCAGAGCGACGAATCAGCCCAATGACGGGTAATAATCCTACAAGCACCAGCGACAAAGCTGGCAACGCAGCCCGTGCCCACTCGCCCTCGCTGGTCATTTCGAAGATGCGTACCGCCAGCGTATCCCAGCCAAACGGGCGCATGAGCAGGGTTGCCGGCATTTCCTTGAGCACATCGACGAATACCAGCAGCGCCGCGCTCAGCGCCCCTGGCACCAGCAACGGCAGATACACGTTGAGAAACAACTTTGGCCCGCTGACCCCCAGACTGCGCGCCGCTTCAGGCAATGACGGGCGGATGCGCGACAGGCTGTGTTCCAGCGGACCAAAGGCGACGGCGATGAAGCGCACCAGATACGCCAGCAGCAAGGCCGAGAGGCTGCCCAGCAGCAAAGGCTTGCCTGCGCCGCCCAGCCAGCCGGACAGTGGAATGACCAGTTCGCGGTCCAGGTAACTGAACGCCAGCATGATTGAAACGGCCAGTACCGAGCCTGGCAATGCGTAGCCCAGGTTGGCGAGGCTGACGCCGGAGCGGATCGCGGGCGTGGGCGCCATACGTCGGGCAAACGCCAGAATCAGCGCCACACTGACGGTGATCAACGCCGCCATGCCGCCCAGATAGAGCGTGTGCAGAATCAGACCGGTGTAGCGCTCATCCAGATCGAAGCGGCCGCGCTGCGAGACCCAGACGATCAATTGCAGCATCGGCACCACGAAGGCACAGAGAAACACCAGCCCACACCAGAAGCTCGCGGCCCATGCCTTGATGCCGCGTAACCGGTAAAGCGCAGCGCCACGCGGACGCTCGTTGGCCGGTCGGCTTGCACCCCGGGCGCGGCGTTCGCCGTACAGCAGCACCAGCACGGCCAACAGCAGCAGGCTGGCCAGTTGCGCGGCGCTGGACAGGCTGAAGAAGCCGTACCAGGTCTTGTAGATGGCAGTGGTGAACGTGTCGAAGTTGAACACCGACACCGCACCAAAATCGGCCAGGGTCTCCATCAGCGCCAGCGCCACCCCCGCGCCGATGGCCGGACGCGCCATTGGCAGCGCCACGCGCCAGAATGCCTGCAAGGGCGTATTGCCCAGCACTCGCGCAGCTTCCATCAGGCCCTTGCCCTGCGCCAGAAACGCCGTGCGCGCCAACAGGTAGACGTAGGGATAGAAAACCAGCACCAGGACGATGATCACCCCACCAGTGGAGCGCACCCGAGGCAGGCGCAGACCGGAGCCGAACCATTCGCGCATCAGGGTCTGCACCGGGCCGGAAAAATCCAGCAGCCCGACAAACACGAACGCCAGCACATAGGCGGGGATCGCGAACGGCAGCATCAGCGCCCAGTCCAGCCAGCGGCGACCGGGGAATTCACACAGGCTGGTGAGCCACGCCAGGCTCACCCCCAGCAGCGTCACGCCCACGCCGACACCCAGCACCAGGATCAGCGTATTGCCCAGCAGACGCGCCATCTGGGTTTCGAGCAAGTGCGACCATATCTGCTGGTCAACCGTCTCCCACGACAGCAGCAGAACGCTCAGCGGCAGCACGACCAGCGCGGCGATGGCAAAGACCAGGGGGTACCAGCGGCGTTGCACAGGATGGGCCAAGGAGGTTCTCGAAATGAGGGGGGTCAAGAGGGGTGCACAGGCCTGCTTCTGATTCTGGCTGCAAGCCGTAGGAGCGGACTTGTCCGCGAAAAGGCCGGTACATTCTCAGAAAATGCACTATCTGAACTGACGGCTTCGCGGACAAGTCCGCTCCTACGCCCTGCGGGCAGAAGCCTGAAAGCCCCGTGTCCCAGGCTATTCAGTACCTGAGCTAACGCTGAGCACTGAAGCGTGAAGCGATAAGGCGCTGGATATTAAATCAATTCCAGCCCGCGCGATCCATCATGCGTATCGCTTCTGCCTGACGCTTGCCTGCCACTTCAACCGGGAGGGTGTCAGCCTTGAACGGCCCCCAGCTCGCCACTTCTTCTGAAGGCGCCACGTTCGGATTGGCCGGGAACTCCTGATTGACGCTGGAAAAAATCTTCTGCGCCTCAGGGCCGGTCATCCACTCGACCAGCGCCTTGGCCGCTTCAGGGTGCGGGGCGTACTTGGTCAGACCGATACCCGACAGGTTGACGTGCACACCGCGATCCGCCTGGTTCGGCCAGAACAGCTTCACCGCCAGGTCGGGTTTTTCCTTGTGCAGGCGACCGTAATAATAGGAATTGACGATGCCCACGTCGCACTGCCCGGCATTGATCGCCTCGAGCACCGCGATGTCATCGGAGAACACGTCGGTGGACAGGTTGTTGACCCAGCCCTTGAGAATTTTCTCCGACGCTTCGGCGCCGTGGGTTTCGATCAGCGTAGCGGTCAGCGACTGGTTGTAGACCTTCTTCGCGGTACGCAGGCACAGACGGCCTTCCCAGTTCTTGTCGGCCAGCGCCTCGTAGGTGCTCAGCTCGGCAGGCTTCACGCGGTCGGTGGAGTAGGCGATGGTGCGCGCGCGAAGGCTCAGACCGGTCCAGCCGTGAGTTGACGAGCGATACTGCGGAGGAATGTTGGCTTCGATCACCGGCGAGGTGAACGGCTGCAGGATACCCATCTGCTCGGCCTGCCAGAGGTTGCCCGCATCGACCGTCAGCAACAGGTCGGCGGTGGCATTCTCGCCCTCGGCCTTGATGCGCTGCATCAGCGGCGCTTCCTTGTCGGTGATGAATTTGATCTTCACCCCGGTACTGGCCGTGTACGCATCGAATACCGGCTTGATCAGCTCGTCGATCCGGGATGAATACACCACCACTTCATCGGCAGCCTGAGCGGTGCTGCCCAGTAAAGTCAGTGTCAGAGCAGCCAGAAGACGCTTGCTTGCCTGCATCAGGGTATCTCGCGTTCGCAAAGGAGGCGAAATGGTAGTGAATCCCATTTGCTATCTCAATCGAAGCGACAGCGGAGCCGTTACCGGATGTGTCCAGGCTCGATCATGACCGGTGATCAGCACACAGCCCTGGCTCTGGAAAAGTTCGCCACCCTGCGCAGCTTGTCCACATCGAACACTTCCAGGTGTCCCTCTCCCAGGCGCACGATCCTGCGCTCATGCAGGTCCTGGAGCACTTCCAGCAAGGCCGGCGAGGCAAGCGCGAGACGCTCCGCCGCCTGAATGTCATCCAGCGCAATCAGGCGGCGTGCCTGGCTCAACGGGCCATACCCCTCGCTGAGCATCAACAGGCGCCAGGCAACTCGCGCCCGCGGCGGCAGGCGACGCATTTTTTCGGGGCTCTGCAGTGGCAAGCCGACCTTCTGGCTGAGCAGCGCGGCAAACCAGCGCCAGTACTCGGGGTGCCTGTCGAGCAGCCGGGCCAGGAATGGCTGGGGAATGTGCAGGAAGATGCTCTGTTCCAGCGAGCAGACTTCGAAACGGCGCGGCAGCCCGTCAAACAGCGAGACTTCGCCAAACCAGCACGGCGCGCTCGCCGATTCCACGTGCGTCAGAAGCCGCTGCTCGTGGGCGGCGCCGATCCGCACGCTGCCCTCCAGCAGCACATAAACACCGCACGGCAGATCGCCCTTGTCGAACAGCCGTCTGCCGGGCGTCTTGCGGCGCTGGCGGGCAGCCTCCAGCAGGCTATCCTGCAGATCGGCAGGCAGATGGGAAAACCAGTAATCGGATAGCAATCGTGACCGCCACGACACTCCATTTGTCATTTTTGCTCCCTTCTCTTTCAGCCATGCATGTTGTACAAGAAATCAGGCTCAAGCCGGCCATCGTCTCAGGCAGGAATAATAATGAAAACCCTTGTCGATCATCTCAGTCAATACGCGGCTTATCACCGTGATTCACGCAATATCGTGACGCACTTCGTGGGTATTCCACTGATCGTGCTGGCCGTGGCGGTGCTTCTCTCGCGACCGGGCTGGCATATCAGCGGATTGTGGCTTTCACCTGCGGCGCTGCTGGCCTTGGGCTCGACGATCTTTTACCTGCGACTCGACCGCGCTCTGGGCGTCGTCATGGCGGTGTTGCTGGCGCTGTGTCTCTGGGCCGGGGCCAACCTTGCGCAGCAGGCAACCATGGTCTGGCTGAGTGCGGGCGTCGGGCTCTTTGTGATTGGCTGGATCATCCAGTTCGTCGGCCATTACTACGAGGGGCGCAAACCGGCCTTTATCGATGACCTGACCGGGCTGATCATCGGCCCGCTGTTTGTGGTCGCAGAGCTGGCGTTCCTGATGGGCCAGCGCAAACCGCTGCAGCACGCCATCGAAGAGCGCGTCGGCCCGGTCGGGCGTGCGACCCGCAAGGCGACGACCTAGGCGCCAAGCGCCGGGCACCGATCGTCGCCAGCGGCAATGATCAGTGCCCGCCTCTTAGCCGGCAAGCCCGGAGCTGTTCTGCAACCCGGCCAGCAACAGCCGCTGATACAACTCTTCGCGCAAGCCCTGCGGCGCGTCGAGCTGCATGCGTTGCAAGTGCGCGAGGAAGGCTTCGGGGTCCGGAGCGTCGAGGGTCGCTTTGCCCAGCTCGAGGATTTCAGTGAGCTTGAGCTTGCTCTTCAGCCAGTTCAGGGCTCTCAGCAGGTCGCGCTCCTCGGCGGTAAAGTCGCAACCCAACGGGTACTCGGTAAACAGTGACGGGTAGCGTGATGCAGTGTCCTTGAGGCGCTCGGGCGTGTTGTCGGTAAAGCGCGGATCGAGACGGAAGTCCTTGGGCAGCTTGCCAGCCTTTTGCGCCTGCTCTATCAGGCCCGACTGAAACCGCGAGTCAGTGATATTCAGAATTCGCTCGATCACCGTCGCATCGGTCTGCCCGCGCAGATCGGCGATGCCGTATTCGGTCACAACAATGTCGCGCAAGTGTCGGGGAATGGTGGTGTGGCCGTACTGCCAGACGATGTTGGAGCTGACCTCGCCGCCCGACTCGCGCCAGCTGCGCAGCATCAGAATCGAACGGGCGCCTTCAAGTGCATGGGCCTGCGCCACGAAGTTGTACTGACCGCCCACGCCACTGAGCACCCGGCCGTCTTCCAGCTGATCAGCCACTGCCGCGCCCATCAGGGTGACGGTAAACGCACTGTTGATGAAGCGCGCATCGCGGCGTTGCAGGCGCTTGAGTTCTTCCTGGCCGTAAAGCTCGTTGATGTAGCTGATGGCGGTCATGTTGAACTGCGCCAGCCGCTCGGCGGGCAGCTCGCGCAGCCGCGCGTAAAAACTCTGCGGACCGAGGAAAAAGCCGCCATGCACGACCACGCCACCAGGATGGGCATCCTCATCCAGCGTGCCCATGTTGGCCAGCCGTTGCAGCTCTGCATCGGCGTACACCTTGCGCCGCACGATGCCGGCATCGGCGAGTACCAGCAGGCCGTTGACGAACATTTCGCTGCAACCGTAAAGGCCGCTGGCAAACGGCTGAACGCCGCCTTCCCGATCTATCAGGGTCTGCCAGTTACTCATGTTCAACTCGGCCAGCAGGCCACGCCAGGTTTCGTTATCGGCCTGACGGGCCAGCAGCGCGCCGGTCAGTGCATCGCCCATCGAGCCGATGCCGATCTGTAACGTGCCGCCGTCACGCACCAGCGTGCTGGCGTGCAGGCCGATCAGATGGTCCTGATAGCCCACCGGCATATTGGGGGTGGAAAACAGCGTACTGCGCTCGTCTTCGTCGATCAGCACATCGAAGGCGTCGACATCCAGTTCCGAGTCGCCCGGCATGTAAGGCAGGTCGGCGTGCACCTGGCCGAGCATCAGAATGGTCTCCCCGGCGGCCCGGCGCTTGGCGATCATGGGCAACAGGTCGAGGGTCACGTCCGGATTGCAGCTCAGGCTCAACGTGCCTGGGCGCTGTTCGTCACGGGCCACCAGTTGCGCGACCAGATTCAGGCCATTGGCATTGATGTCGCGGGCGGCATGGCTGTAATTGCTGCTGACGTAGTCTTGCTGGGCTGAGTGGCTGTTGAGCAAACTGCCCGGCTGCATGAAGAATTGTTGCACACGGATATTGGCAGGGAGTTTGTCGCGGCGCAGTGCAGCGAGGAAATCGAGCTCCGGATAGTCAGCGAAGACGCGCTCCAGAAACGGTTCGAGAAACCGTGCCTGCAAACCCTCCCCCGGCGTCGGCCGTCCGAGTGTCAGCGCGGTATAGATCGTCAGCCGTCGTTCGGGCAACTCGCTGATGCGCTGGTACAACGCGTTGACGAAGCGGTTGGGCTTGCCCAGCCCCAGCGGCATGCCGAGGTGGATATGCTCGGGTAGCTGCGCAAGAACGTGATCGACGGCATGCTCGATGGAACAGGAATACGGCATCCCAGCTCTCCTGAATTGTTATTGGGTGCAGGTTGGACCGGCGACAACGTCAAAGTGCTGCATGCTCGTCACGCAGAGCATCATCGTTATACACAATCCCTGGAACACCCGGAACAAAAGGCTTCCTGGCTTCTGCCCAAAGGGCGTAGGAGCGAACTTGTTCGCGAAAGGGCGTGAAATATCGCCAAAAAAGCATCGATCTAAACATCATCTTCGCCAGCGAGCGAAGCGTCGCCCGGCTCGCTCCCACAAAACGTATGCACAGCGTCGGGCGCTCAGGCACGGGAACGAGGGTGCACCTCACTTCAGCCCGGACATGCTCTGGATAGCGCTCTTCAGTTCGTCGTTTGTGCAATCGCCGCAGGTGCCTTTCGGGGGCATGATGCCGAGGCCTTTGATGGTGCTGGCCAGCAATCCATCAAGGCCGCCTTTTTGCTGGGCGCGCTGTTCCCAGGCCGCCGTGTCACCGATCTTCGGCGCGTTGAGCAGACCGACGCTGTGGCAGGCGACACAATGCGCCGCGATGATGGCGTCAGGGGCTCGGGCGCTATCTGCGGCTTGCGCATTGAACGCCCACAACACCAGAACGCCTGCGCTGCTCAGAATCTTCCAGGTCAGTTTCACGCGTCACTCATCGTAAGGGACAGGTCAGAAATTGGCCGGGGTGGCCGCACTGATCAATCGTGCCGGGACGTCGAACGGGTTACGAAAACGATGCGGCCGGGTGCTTTCGAAATAATAGCTGTCACCTGCTTCGAGCACGTAGGTATCCAGCCCGACCACCAGTTCCAGCCGCCCCTCGACGAGGATGCCGGTCTCTTCACCTTCGTGAACGAGCATTTCTTCGCCGGTATCGGCACCCGGTGGGTAGGTCTCGGTGAGAAAGGCAATGGCACGGCCCTGATGCGATTTGCCGACCAGCTTCATGGTCACGGCACCGTCCGATATATCAATCAGCTCGCTGGCCTTGTAGACCACTTGAGCCGCGTTTTCGGACACGGATTCTTCCGAGAAAAATTCGACCATGGACATGGGGATGCCGCCGAGCACCTTGCGCAGCGAACTGATCGAAGGGCTGACGCTGTTTTTTTCGATCATGGAGATGGTGCTGTTGGTCACACCGGCGCGCTTGGCGAGTTCACGCTGGGACAAGCCTTTGAGCTTGCGAATCGATTGCAGTCGTTCACCCACGTCCAATGCGATATTCCCCCAGGTTTTGTCAGGTCTAGTCGATATAAACGCCATCATGGCAACAGCGTTCGATATTTACAACACTTCGACAGACACCTGACCTGACGCGGCCTGGGGCAAAGAGGACTGAATCAGTCTTCGGAATAGATGCGCGGAACGCGACGCAGATTGCAGAAGATTTCGTAGGGAATGGTTTCCGCGCGCTGGGCCACTTCACTGGCGAGCACCTGCTTGCCCCACAGCTCGACGCGGCTGCCGAGCCCGGCCTGCGGCACATCGGTGAGGTCCACGCAGAGCATGTCCATGGACACGCGTCCGAGCAGCCTGGATGGCTGGCCGTCGATCTGCACGGGGGTGCCGGTCGGCGCGTGACGCGGATAGCCGTCGGCGTAGCCCATCGCCACAACACCGATACGCGACGGCCGGTCACAGACAAATGTCGCGCCATAGCCCACGGGCTCACCAACGGGCAGTTCACGCACGCTGATGATCTTCGATTCCAGGGTCATCACCGGTTGCAGGCGATCAGCCAGCGGGTGCGCCTGATCAAACGGCGTAGCACCGTAGAGCATGATGCCCGGGCGCGACCAGTCGCTCGGAATCTGTGGCCAGCCCAGCACCGCCGGGGAGTTTTTCAGACTGGTTTCTGCTGCCAGCCCCTTGCGAAAGGTCTCGAATACCGCGAGTTGTTCATCACTGCAGCCGCTGTTCAGCTCGTCGGCACGGGAGAAGTGGCTCATCAGCACGATTCTGGCCACTTTGCCGGTTGCCAGCAGACGCTGATAAGCCGCCTGGTACTCGTGAGGATGCAGGCCAACCCGGTGCATGCCAGTGTCGAGCTTGAGCCACACCGTTATCGGCTTGCCCACGCGCGCCTGCTCGATAGCTTCCAGTTGCCAGGTCGCGTGTACAACGGTCCACAGGTCATGCTCGACAATCAGCGCCAGCTCGTCGGCCTCGAAAAAGCCTTCGAGCAGCAGGACAGGCGCACGGATACCTGCCGCGCGCAGCTCTAGCGCTTCTTCAATGCAGGCCACTGCAAAACCGTCGGCCTGTGACTCCAGTGCCCGAGCGACGCGCACCGCGCCGTGACCGTAGGCATCGGCCTTGACGACGGCGAGCGCTTTGCCGCCGCTGTTTTCACGGGCCAATTGGTAGTTGTGACGCAGTGCCTGAAGATCGATAAAGGCGCGAGCTGGACGCATGATGACGTTTACTTGCCTGAAAGAATGGAAGGGGACGATCAACCCGACGCGGGGACGCGCCGGGCAAAAAGGGTCAGGGCAGCGCGGCAACCACCGACAGTTCAACGAGGATTTCCGGCTCGCACAGCTTGGCCTCGACCGTTGCGCGTGCAGGCGCGAAACCCTTGGGCAGCCATTTGTCCCAGACGCTGTTCATGCCGGCGAAGTCGGCGTCGATGTCTTTCAGGTAAATGGTGACCGACAGGATACGCGTCTTGTCGGTGCCGGCCAGGTCGAGCAGGCGCTCGATGCTGTTCAGAACCTCTTGGGTCTGCTGCTCGACACCCGCAGTCATGTCATTGCCGACCTGGCCCGACAGATAGACGGTGCCATTGTGGACAACGACCTGACTCATGCGCTCATTGGTGAGCTGGCGCTGGATTGACATGCTGTGCATTCTCCTGAGTGTTGCCGTAACGAGAGATATCAAGGCCTTCAGCACTGATACGGGGTGTCTTGCGGGCGATGAGGTCTGCCAGCAAACGACCGGAACCACACGCCATCGTCCAGCCCAAAGTGCCATGGCCGGTATTGAGGAACAGGTTACGGAACGGTGTCGCACCCACAATCGGTGTGCCGTCGGGCGTGGTCGGACGCAACCCGGTCCAGAAATCGGCCTGGGTCAGGTCGCCGCCCTGAGGATAGAGGTCACCGACGATCATCTCCAGTGTTTCGCGTCGACGCGGATTGAGCGACAGGTCAAAACCGGCGATTTCCGCCATGCCGCCGACGCGGATCCGGTTGTCGAAACGGGTGATCGCGACTTTATAGGTTTCATCGAGAATGGTCGAAGTCGGCGCCATGTCCGGGTTGGTGATCGGCACGGTCAGCGAATAGCCCTTCAGCGGATAGACCGGCGCCTTGATGCCCAACGGCTTGAGCAACTGCGGCGAGTAACTGCCCAGCGCCAGCACGTAACGATCAGCGGTCTCGAGCTTGCCGTCGATCCACACGCCATTGATGCTGTCGCCTGCGTGATCGAGGCGTTCGATGTTCTGCCCGTAGCGGAACTCGACTCCCAGCGCGACGGCCATTTCCGCCAGGCGCGTGGTGAACAGCTGACAGTCACCGGTCTGGTCATTGGGCAGGCGCAACGCGCCACTGAGGATGCCGGTCACGCCGGCCAATGCGGGCTCGACCCGGGCAATGCCTTCGCGGTCCAGCAGTTCATAGGGCACACCGGACTGCTCGAGCACGGCGATGTCCTTGGCAGCGTTATCCAACTGGGCCTGGGTACGGAACAACTGTGTGGTGCCCAGGCTGCGCCCTTCGTAGGCAATGCCGGTCTCGAGGCGCAGTTCATCCAGGCAATCGCGGCTGTATTCGGACAGGCGTACCATGCGCTCTTTATTGATGGCATAGCGGCTGGCCGTGCAGTTGCGCAGCATTTGCGCCATCCACAGGTACTGATCGATATCTGCCGTTGCCTTGATCGCCAATGGCGCATGACGCTGCAGCAGCCATTTGAGCGCTTTGAGCGGAACACCCGGCGCAGCCCATGGCGAGGCATAGCCGGGAGAAACCTGGCCGGCATTGGCAAAACTGGTTTCCATGGCAGCAGCCGGCTGACGGTCAACGACGGTCACCTGGAAACCGGCACGCGCCAGATAATAAGCACTGGTTGTACCGATGACGCCACTACCCAGGACCAGAACGCGCATGTCGATGACCTCATCGCGGATATCCGCTGATAATTCGAAGTTTTAAGCAAGGATGTGCGCAGTATATTGAGCAATGGGCAGTGCTTCTCACTGTATAAAGATCTATATTCAGTTTTTATTCGCGGCGATAAACGCTTTGCTAGAGGGGAAATGACCCGTGCGCACTCAACACCAGTCAAATCGTGAACTGGACAAGATCGATCGCAATATTCTGCGCATCCTGCAGGCCGACGGGCGCATCTCGTTCACCGAGCTTGGCGAGCGGGTCGGCCTGTCTACCACGCCTTGTACCGAACGGGTGCGCAGGCTGGAGCGCGAGGGGATCATCATGGGCTACACCGCCCGACTGAACCCGCAAAGCCTCAAGGCCAGCCTGCTGGTATTCGTCGAAATCAGCCTGGACTACAAGTCTGGCGACACCTTCGAAGAATTCCGCCGTGCCGTGCTGAAGCTTCCCCATGTGCTGGAGTGCCACCTGGTGTCAGGCGACTTCGACTATCTGGTCAAGGCGCGGATTTCCGAAATGGCGTCCTACCGCAAACTGCTGGGCGATATCCTGCTCAAACTGCCGCACGTACGTGAGTCCAAGAGCTACATCGTTATGGAGGAAGTCAAAGAGAGCCTGAATCTGCCGATTCCCGACTGATTGCTCGCTATACCAGGACTTGCCGGGTCGAGGCCATATACTCATGAATCTGCTTTTCGACCCGGGGATGGATCAACTCGACCGGGCGACGTCCATTCGGGCAGGGCAGGCTTGCGGTGGTGCCGAACAGGCGGCAGATCAGCGGACGCTCGTCATACACGGTGCAGCCTTGCGGCCCCAGGTGCACGCAATTGAGTTCGTCAAGCGCAGCGTCCTGTTCGGCAGCCGTCTTGCGCGGCAGACGCGACATTTCTTCGGGCGACGTGGTCACCGGCCCACAGCAGTCGTGGCAGCCAGGCACACACTCGAACGAAGGAATCTGGCGACGCAGATCCGCTATTTTCTGACGGTTGCAGCTCATTGACTCGACCACTCCTACACAAGGCCGAGAGTTTGCCTCAGTTGGCAGGCTCATGACAGCGGCTTATCCTCCCGACACGCCATCCGCCACCAACAGGACACGCTCATGAACGCCCGCGTTCAGCACTCGACTCGTCACGATCTGCACGCTGCTTCCTACTACGCCGCCAGCAGCCATGCGCAAGCGGATCATCCTGCGCTGCAAGGTGAGGTGAAGGTGGATGTGTGCGTGGTCGGCGGTGGATTCTCCGGCCTCAACACCGCCATCGAACTGGCCGAGCGCGGGTTCAGCGTTGCGCTGCTCGAAGCGCGCAAGATCGGCTGGGGGGCCAGCGGGCGCAACGGCGGCCAGTTGATTCGCGGGGTCGGTCATGGTCTCGAACAGTTCGCCAATGTCATCGGCAGCGAAGGCGTGCGGCAGCTCAAGCTGCTGGGCATCGAGGCCGTCGAGATCGTGCGTCAGCGCATCGAACGGCATGCTATCGATTGCGACCTGAAGTGGGGTTATTGCGATCTGGCCAACAAACCGCGCGACCTGCACAGCCTTGCCGAAGACGCAGAAGAGTTGCGCAGCCTGGGTTATCGCCATGCACTGCAGTTGCTGCAAGCCGAAGAGATGCACAGCGTGGTGGGCTCATCGCGCTATGTCGGCGGCCTGATCGACATGGGCTCGGGGCATTTGCATCCGTTGAACCTGGCCTTGGGCGAAGCGGCTGTGGCGCAGTCGCTCGGCGTTCAGTTGTTCGAGCATTCAGCGGTGACGAGCATCGATTATGGCCCGCAGGTCAGGGTGCATACGGCTGGCGGCTCGGTGCAGGCGCAGACGCTGGTGCTGGGTTGCAACGCCTACCTTAATGACTTGAATCCGGAAATCAGCGGCAAGGTATTGCCTGCCGGCAGCTACATCATCGCCACCGAGCCGTTGAGCGAAGCGCAGGCCCGTGAAGTGTTGCCGCAGGACATGGCGGTCTGCGATCAGCGGGTGACAGTGGATTACTACAGGCTGTCTGCCGACCGCCGCTTGCTGTTCGGCGGTGCCTGCCATTACTCGGGGCGTGACCCTCAGGACATTGCCGCGTACATGCGACCGAAGATGCTCGATGTGTTCCCGCAACTGGCCGCCGTGAAGATCGATTACCAGTGGGGCGGGATGATCGGCATCGGCGCCAATCGCCTGCCGCAGATAGGCCGGCTCAAGCAGCACCCCAACGTGTTTTATGCGCAGGCCTACTCGGGCCACGGTCTGAATGCCACACATCTGGCGGGACGGCTGCTGGCCGAAGCCATCGCCGGGCAACACAGCGATGGCTTCGAGTTGTTCGCCAAAGTGCCGCACATGACCTTTCCCGGCGGCAAGCACTTGCGCTCGCCTCTGCTGGCATTGGGCATGCTCTGGCACCGCCTCAAAGAGCTGCGCTAAAAGCTCAGGGCCTCCAGAACGGCTTCATGGCCTCGACCCGCGCCTGGCGAAAATCCAGGCCGATGTCGCGTAACTGATCGTCGGTCAGTGTCAGCAAGCTGCGGCGCGATGCCCAGCGATGGCGGTACAGCGCCCAGCGCCCCATGCCTGCCAACAGATCGACCTTGTTTGCGCGGACGGTTCTGACCGTCGCGGGCCGATACTCATTCAACTCCTGGCTGTGAAGCACAAGGCGCACATCGCTGAACCCGTTCATGTCCTGTTCCCTCATCCTGGGTGGCTGTGGGTCCATGATGAAGCGAACAGCAAAACCAATACAGATTCAAAAGTCTTTTATATTTTCCATACAGATGATCAAAAAATGCTACTGAATGCTATATTTCCGGCCAATCTGTATTGCTTTAACGCACTTTACTTCCTGAGAGTACGCCATGACGCTCTACGTCAACCTCGCCGAACTGCTCGGCTCGCGCATCGAAAACGGCTTCTACCGCCCCGGCGACCGCCTGCCCTCGGTCCGCGCGTTGAGCGTCGAACATGGCGTCAGTCTGAGCACCGTGCAGCAGGCGTATCGGGTGCTGGAAGACAATGGCCTGGCCGCGCCGAAACCTAAATCCGGCTATTTCGTCTCGGTCAGCCGAAAAGCCCCTGCACTGCCAGCGGTCGGCAGGCCAGTGCAGCGGCCTGTGGATATCTCTCAATGGGATCAGGTGCTGGACCTGATTCGCGTCGCCCCTCTTGAGGCCGTCACGCAACTGGGGCGCGGCATGCCCGATGTCACCAGCCCGACCCTGAAACCGCTGATGCGCGCGCTGAGTCAGTTGAGTCGCCATCAGGACATGCCGGGGCTGTATTACGACAACATCTACGGCGTGCGCAGGCTGCGCGAACAGATTGCCCGGCTGATGCTCGACTCGGGCTGCAACCTGACCGCCAATGACCTGATCGTCACCAATGGCTGTCATGAAGCGCTGTCAGCCAGTGTCCGGGCCATCTGCTCGCCGGGGGACATCGTGGCGGTGGACTCGCCGAGCTTCTTCGGCGCCATGCAGACGCTCAAGGGCGTGGGCATGAAAGCCATGGAAATCCCTACCGACCCGCTGACCGGCATCAGCCTCGAAGCGCTGGAACTGGCGCTGGAGCAATGGCCGATCAAGGTCATTCAGCTGACGCCCAACTGCAACAACCCGCTGGGTTATGTCATGCCCGAAGCACGCAAGCGGGCACTGCTGACCCTGGCGCAGCGCTTCGACGTGGCGATCATCGAGGATGATGTGTATGGCGACCTGGCCTACAACTACCCTCGTCCGCGCACCATCAAATCCTTCGACGAAGACGGTCGCGTCCTGCTGTGCAGTTCGTTTTCCAAGACATTGGCACCGGGGCTGCGGATCGGCTGGGTAGCGCCGGGTCGCTATCTGGAGCAGGTGCTGCACATGAAATACATCGGCACCGGCTCGACCGCCCCGCAGCCGCAGCTGGCCATCGCCGACTTCATCGAAGGCGGCCATTACGAGCCTCACGTGCGGCGCATGCGCAGCCAATACCAGCGCAGTCGCGACCAGATGATCGACTGGGTGATGCGCTATTTCCCTGAAGGCACCCGCGCCAGCCGGCCACAAGGCGGCTTCATGCTGTGGGTGGAACTGGCCGAAGGCTTCGACACCCTGCGCCTGAACCGCGCCTTGCTGGGCAAGGGTGTGCAGATTGCGGTGGGGAGTATCTTTTCGGCATCGGGCAAGTACCGCAACTGCATGCGCATGAACTTCGCGGCCAAACCCAACCGCGAAATCGAGAATGCTGTGCGTATCGTGGGCGAGACAATTGCCCTACTGAATGCGCAAACTGACTGATGCGGGCAAATCTTTCCCGGTTTTGTGGGTCATATCGCCAAGTCGAGCCATGTCCAGACGCGGAAGATCAATTTGAATAACTCATGGGCCTTGCCCTTTTGCTTGCTGGTTGCGTTGTGCGTCAGCGGTTGTGCGCATCAACAGATCACCAGTGAGCCAAGCCAGGCCATGCCGTCTTCAGGCTCCGCGTTCGGCCGCTCGATCCAGGCCATGGCCATGCCGCACGAAGGGCGTTCGGGCTTTCGCCTGCTGCCTGACAGCAGTGACGCTTTCAAGGCTCGCGCCGAACTGATCCGCAACGCCAAAAGCAGCCTTGATCTGCAGTATTACATCGTCCACGACGGCCTGAGCACGCGCGCCCTGATCGACGAACTGCTCAAGGCGGCAGACCGTGGCGTTCGTGTGCGCATCCTGCTGGACGACACCACCAGCGACGGCCTGGATCAGGCCATCGCCACCCTCGCCGCTCACCCGAACATCCAGATTCGCCTGTTCAACCCGCAAAACCTGGGGCGCGAGACCGGCATCACCCGCAGCCTCGGGCGCCTGATGAACCTGTCGCGCCAGCACCGGCGCATGCACAACAAGCTATGGCTGGCCGACAGCAGTGTGGCCATCGTCGGCGGGCGCAACCTGGGCGATGAATACTTCGATGCCGAGCCGAACCTGAACTTCACCGATATCGACATGCTCAGCGTGGGGCCAGTGGCCGAACAGCTCGGCCACAGCTTCGACCAGTACTGGAACAGCACGCTCAGCAAGCCTATCGGTGAGTTCATCTATTTCCTGCCCGACGGCGAGGATCTGGCCGAGGCCCGGCGCAAGCTGGATGACTCTCTGGAGCAGGCGCACCAGCAGCACAAGGCGCTGTATGAGCGACTGATGGCGTACAAGACCCAGCCGCGCATGAAAACCTGGCTCAACGAACTGGTCTGGGCATACAACCAGGCGCTATGGGACGCACCGACCAAGGTTCTGGCGCAGGGCGAGCCTGATCCGCACCTGCTGCTGACCACGCAACTGGCGCCTGAACTGCTGAACACTCACAAGGAACTGATGCTGATCTCGGCCTACTTTGTACCGGGTCAGGAAGGCTTGCTGTACCTGACCGGCCGGGCCGATGCCGGCGTCAATGTCAGCCTGCTGACCAACTCTCTGGAAGCCACCGACGTGCCTGCCGTGCATGGCGGCTATGCGCCGTACCGCAAGGCACTGCTGGAGCATGGCGTGAAGCTGTTCGAGCTGCGCCGGCAGCCTGGCGATACCGAGACGATGCGCGGCAGCGGCCCGCATCTGTTCAAGAAAAGCCATTCTCTGGTCAGTTCCGAATCGAGCCTGCACAGCAAGGCGATGATCTTCGATCGACAGAAAGTCTTTGTCGGCTCATTCAACTTCGACCCGCGCTCTGTGCTGTGGAACACCGAAGTGGGCGTACTGGTCGACAGCCCGCAACTGGCCGAGCAACTGCGCGAACTGACCTTGCAGGGCATGGCCCCGTCGCTCACCTACGAAGCGCGGCTGGAGGACGGCAAAGTGGTGTGGGTGACCGAAGACAACGGCCAGATCCACACCCTGCATACCGAACCGGGCGACTGGTGGCGACGTTTCAACGCATGGATGAGCCGCGCCATCGGCCTGGAAAGAATGCTTTAAGCGGGCGCAGCCTGCGCATCCCCGAACGCGCCGCGTCGCCGGATCAGTATCAGCAGACCCAAGGCACCGGCAGCCATCATCAGCGGCAAGGCCTCACCGCTGACCCACTGGCTGCCCGCGCCGGCTATCAACGGGCCGAGCAGGCAGCCGATGCCCCACAGTTGCGCCACATGTGCGTTGGCGCGGACCAGCGAGTCATCGCGATAGCGTTCGCCGATCAGAATCAGCGACAGGGTAAACAGCCCGCCGGCACTGGCACCGAAGACGGTCCACAGCGGCCAGATCAGAACAGTGTCGATCAGCAATGGCACCAGCAGGCTCGACGCCAGCAGCAAGGCGGCACAGCCGGTGAACATCGCACGACGTGAAATGCGGTCGGCGAGCATGCCGATCGGCAGTTGCAGCAGCGCATCACCGACCACCACCACGCTGACCATGATCAGGGCGATTTCCGGGGTGAAGCCGTGGCGTATGCAGTACAGCGGCAACAGGGTGAGGATCAGCGCTTCGAACGCAGCGAACAGGGCGACCGCCCAGGCGATCGCAGGCATGCCGCGACAGAAGCCGGACAGATCGGCAAACGTCACGTTGCAGGATTCGGTCGACGGCGCGCCGGTACGCCCCAGCAGCAGAAACGGTGAGCCGACCAGCAGCGCGACACCAATCCAGAAACCATAGTCGGCCTGGGTGCCGATCACGCCCAGCAGCAGCGGACCTGCCAGTTGACTCAATGCGTAGGTGCTGCCATACAGCGCCACCAGACGCCCGCGCAGGCGCTCGATGACCAACTGATTGATCCAGCTTTCCCCCAGCACGAAGACGATGGTCAGAATCACCCCGAGCATCAGGCGCAAGACCAGCCAGATCCAGTAATACGGCAGCAGCGCCAGCGCACCGACCGAAACCGCCCCGGCCCATAAGCACAGGCGCATGAGATTGGCCGTGCCGAAGCGCGCCGCCAGACGACTGGCCAGCGCCGCGCCGAGCAGCACGCCCACCGCAGGCATCGCCGCCATGATACCAATGGCAAACGAGCCATAGCCCCAGCCTGCCAGCCGCAATGAAACCAGCGGCATGCTGACGCCCATTGCCAGACCGACGCCCAGCACGGACGCCAGCACAGCAAAATAAGTCCCCCAACGCATTTCCACGCTCCTGCCCGGCGCTGCGCTACGCGCTTATCGCCTTGTACAAATCCTGTGTGGCGCGATGATCAATCTTGAGACCCCATCGTGCCAATGCTCCGAGGGCAGAGCCTCGGAGCAATCGGCAAATGACTACAGCTTGATCCAGGTCGACTTCAGCTCGGTGTATTTGTCGAACGCATGCAGCGACTTGTCACGACCATTGCCCGACTGTTTGAAGCCACCGAACGGTGCGGTCATGTCGCCGCCGTCGTACTGGTTGACCCATACGCTGCCTGCGCGCAAAGCCTTGGCGGTCAGGTGCGCCTTGGAGATGTTCGCGGTCCATACGGCAGCCGCCAGGCCATACTGCGTGTCGTTGGCGATCTGGATCGCCTCTTCGGCCGTATCGAACGTCAGCACCGAAAGCACCGGGCCGAAGATTTCTTCCTGAGCGATTTTCATCGCATTGTTCACACCATCGAAAATGGTCGGCTCGACATAGGTGCCGCCGGTTTCCTGCAGGATGCGCTTGCCGCCCGCAACCAGCTTGGCGCCATCGGTGTGGCCCGCTTCGATATAGGACAACACGGTGTTCATCTGCTGGGTATCAACCAGCGCGCCCACGGTGGTCGCAGGGTCCAGCGGATTGCCGGGCTTCCAGGCACTGAGCGCCTCGATCACCATCGGCAGGAAGCGATCCTTGATGGAGCGCTCGACCAGCAGGCGCGAACCGGCGGTACACACTTCGCCCTGGTTGAAGGCAATCGCGCTGGCGGCTGCGCTGGCGGCGGCCTGCAGATCAGGCGCGTCGGCAAAGACGATATTCGGGCTCTTGCCACCGGCTTCCAGCCACACGCGCTTCATGTTCGATTCGCCCGCATAGATCATCAGCTGCTTGGCGATCTTGGTCGAGCCGGTGAACACCACAGTGTCCACATCCATATGCAGGGCAAGCGCCTTGCCGACGGTGTGGCCATAGCCAGGCAGTACGTTGAGCACGCCCGCAGGAATGCCAGCCTCGATGGCCAGTTGTGCGATACGAATGGCCGTCAGCGGAGATTTTTCCGATGGCTTGAGGACGACCGAGTTGCCAGTGGACAGCGCAGGACCCAGCTTCCAGCAGGCCATCATTAGCGGAAAATTCCATGGCACGATGGCGGCCACGACACCCACCGGCTCGCGCGTTACCAGACCCAGTTGGTCATGAGGCGTTGCCGCGACTTCGTCATACAGTTTATCGATCGCCTCGCCGCTCCAGCTCAGGGCTCTGGCGGCACCGGGAATGTCGACACCGAACGAGTCGCCAATCGGCTTGCCCATGTCCAGGGTTTCAAGCAGCGCCAGCTCTTCGGCATTGTGCTTGAGCAGCTCGGCGAAACGGATCATCGTTTCCTTGCGCTTGGCCGGAGCCAGTCGCGACCAGGCACCGGAGTTGAAGGCGCTGCGCGCACTGTCGACCGCGCGTTGTGCGTCAGCGGTGTCGCAGCTGGCAACCTTGGCAAGCATCCGGCCATCGACCGGGCTAATGCAGTCAAACGTCTCGCCGGAGGAGGCTGCGGTGTATTCACCTTGAATGAAGGCACGGCCTTCGATCTTCAAATTCTGGGCGCGTTGCTCCCAGTCAGCACGAGTCAGGGTGGTCATTTGCATGTCCTCCTCTTGTTGAATGTGGGTGTGTCATGGTTGATTAAAGACACAATCTGAAATTTTTCAGGACGGCCGTTACCCTAAACCAGCGGCCCGACAAAACCAATATATTTGACATAAATAGCCGCTACGGTGCTTTTATGTTGATTTTATTAAACAGCTCCGCACGCGCGCCGAGGCACTAACGCACTGCACGCACGTCAAACCTTCAACGCATTCAGGACAAGGGGCCCATCATGAGCATCGAAAGCATCGTCGACTTCAGTGAAGCCAGCACCGCCGCCGAGCACTATCGCCCTGCACCGGAAAAGGTCTTCAAGGGCGATCCGGCACAAACCCTCTACAACCACTACAACAGCCCCTGCGGACAGATGAGCGCGGGCGTCTGGAATGGCGAGCCCGGGCAGTGGCAGGTGAATTATTCAGAGCATGAGTATTGCGAGATTGTGCAGGGTGTTTCAGTCCTGCGCGACGAGCAGGGCCACGCGAAAACCCTGCGCGCAGGCGACCGTTTCGTGATCCCGGCAGGCTTCAAGGGTACCTGGGAGGTGCTGGAAACATGCCGCAAGATTTATGTGGTGTTTGAGGCGGCTGCAGATAAATAAATACCGCCCTGGCAGCGACGCCAGGAGCGCAGGCACAAAAAAACCCGCCAGAGCGGGTTTTTTTGTAGCCGACAGAATCAATTACTTGATTTTGCCTTCTTTGTAGATCACGTGCTTGCGTACAACCGGATCGAATTTTTTGATTTCGATTTTATCCGGGGTAGTACGTTTGTTCTTGTCGGTGGTGTAGAAATGGCCTGTACCAGCGCTCGACACCAAACGGATCAATTCACGCATGATTTTCTCCCTTAAATTTTGCCGTCGCGACGCAGTTCAGCGAGCACAACTTCAATGCCACGCTTGTCGATGATACGCATGCCTTTAGCAGATACGCGCAGACGAACAAAACGCTTCTCGCCTTCAACCCAGAAGCGGTGATGCTGCAGGTTTGGCAGGAAACGACGACGGGTTTTGTTGTTTGCGTGGGAAATGTTATTCCCAGTCACCGGACCCTTACCGGTAACTTGACATACTCTCGACATGCCTCAGCCCTCTAAAACCACATGCCCAACCCGGCATGGGTTGGCCGCTTAATCTCTCAGTCATTTGGCGCCAGGCGCCGCGTTTCTTTAAGGGTCTTACCGGCTACACCTACAGTGAAGGAACCGGGCCCCTAGAAAAGAGCGCTGCTTTATACCAGAAAGCCTCGGGCACAACAACAGGCAAAGCACTTTGACCCGAATGATCACGCCTCGCGCAGCGGTATGCTCAAGCACTGCGGGGGCACAGGCAAATCGACCGCTCGTCGCTCCATGACGATTGTTCTGCGCCAGTACATGGTCTAGGGTTAGTCCCTCACCAGACTGCGCCGGCAGATGGGGCCCTTTCTGAACAGGAAATAACGCCATGCGCCTAGCTGCACTCCCTTTTTTACTCGTTCCATTCCTGCTTCCCGTCGCTGCCCAGGCATCGAACCTTGTGGTCTGCACCGAAGCCAGCCCCGAGGGTTTCGACGTTGTACAGTACAACTCGCTGACCACCACCAACGCATCGGCCGACGTGCTGATGAACCGCCTTGTGGACTTCGATGCCAAGAGCGGCAAGCTGGTGCCGAGCCTGGCAGAAAGCTGGACCGTGTCCAAAGACGGCCTGACTTACGACTTCAAGCTGCACCCCGGAGTGAAATTCCATACCACCGATTATTTCAAGCCAACTCGCGAGCTGAGCGCGGATGACGTGCTGTTCAGCTTCCAGCGCATGCTCGACCCGCAGAACCCGTGGCACAAGATCGCCCAGAGCGGTTTTCCGCATGCGCAGTCCATGCAGTTGCCCGCCTTGATCAAGAGCATCGAAGCGCCTGACGCACACACCGTGCGCTTCACGCTCAACCATGCGGACTCGACCTTCCTGGCCACGCTGAGCATGGGTTTCGCCTCCATCTACTCAGCCGAATATACCGCGCAGTTGTTGAAGGCGGGCACTCCAGAGAAACTCAACAGTCAGCCGATCGGCACCGGGCCGTTCGTGTTCAAGCGCTTCCAGAAAGATGCCGCGGTGCGCTATGAGGCGTTCGACGATTACTTCGCCGGCAAGTCTGATATCGACACACTGGTGTATGCCATCACCCCGGACGCCAATGTGCGCCTGCAGAAAATCCGTCAGGATGAGTGCCAGATAGCGCTCTCGCCCAAGCCCCTGGATATAAAGGCAGCCAGCGAGGACAAATCGCTCAAGGTCGAGAAGACTGAAGCGTTCATGACCGCATTTGTCGCGATCAACAGCCAGCATCCACCGTTCGACAAGCCGGAAGTTCGCCAGGCCATCAACCTGGCGTTCGACAAAGACAACTACCTGAAAGCCGTGTTCGAAGGCACCGCTGAAAAGGCCAATGGTCCTTACCCGCCCAACACCTGGAGTTACGCCAAGGACCTGCCCGGCTATCAGCACGATGTTGCCAAGGCCAAGGCGCTGCTGGCCAAGGCCGGTGTAAAAGAGGGCTTGAAGACCACCATCTGGGCGCGACCATCCGGGAGCCTGCTGAACCCGAACCCGAGCCTGGGCGCTCAATTGCTACAGGCTGACTTGAAACAGATCGGCATCAATGCCGAGATCAAGATCATCGAATGGGGCGAGCTGATTCGCCGCGCCAAGGCGGGCGAGCATGACCTGCTGTTCATGGGCTGGGCGGGCGACAATGGCGACCCGGATAACTTCCTGACCCCGCAGTTCTCGTGTGCGGCCGTGCAGTCGGGCACCAACTTCGCCCGCTATTGCGACAAGACACTGGACAAGCTGATCGCAGACGGCAAATCAGTCAGTGATCAGACCGAACGCAGCAAGCTGTATCACCAGGCTCAGCAACAGATTCAACAGCAGGCACTGTGGCTCCCCCTCGCCCACCCGACGGCTGCAGCCCTGGTACGCAAGGATGTCGCTGGCTATCAGGTCAGCCCGTTCGGCAGGCAGGATTTCTACAAGGTGCAGGTCAAGTAAGTCGCCAGACTGACCTTGGCGTCTGTGTGTGATGTCGTGCCAATGCCTGCATTGGCACGACCCACCTCAAGACCGGGAAGACCGGACGCAGAGCGTGGGAACGATAAACCGAGTCGCGCCCGTCGCTCTGCGTCAGTTCTTCGCACAGCTCGCTACATCAACCCGCGTTCCACCATCGACAGTGGCTCGCCGTCTCCCACGATCACGTGATCAAGCACATGCACATCCACCAGCATCAGTGCTTCCTTGAGGCGCTTGGTCAGGTCGATGTCGGAACGGCTGGGCGTGGTGATACCGGAAGGATGGTTGTGGCAGAGGATCAGGCAGGCAGCGTTGTGCGCAATGGCCCGCTTTACCACCTGGCGCGGGTGCACGTAGGACGCGTTGATCGTCCCGCGAAACAATATCTCGAAGGTCATGACCCGGTGTTTGGTATCGAGAAACAGACAGCCGAAGACTTCGTGCGGCTCATGCCGCAGCAGGGCCTTGAGATAGCTGCGGACCTGGGTCGGGTTTTCCAGCGCTGATTCACGGCGCAGGGACTCGGCCATGTGCCGACGCGCCATTTCCATGACCGCCTGCAACTGCGCGAACTTGGCGGGCCCAAGCCCCAGTTGCGAGGTGAATGCCGACAGATCCGCATCCAGTAACGGTCTGAGCCCGTCAAATTGATTCAGCAGATGACGCGCAAGGTCTACAGCGCTTTTTCCGGCCACGCCGGTGCGTAAAAAGATAGCCAGCAACTCGGCGTCGGAAAGGCTCGCCGCCCCCAACTCCAACAAGCGTTCCCGGGGGCGTTCAGCCGCGGGCCAACTGCGAATACTCATAGCACCTCCATGTGATTGGGCACCGCTGTTCCGGTGCGGTCGCTGTGCTATCTTAGCCCATCTTTTTTGCACGACGATCTGGCCTGGGGAGGCGTCATGGCCGTCGTGTGTTCACTCGACCAAAAAGGCAGGTCTATGCAGCGGCTGTATCGAAAACGCATCGTTCTTGGCGTCGGCGGCGGCATCGCGGCCTACAAGAGCGCTGAGCTGGTCCGCCGCCTGCGCGATCAGGGCGCTGAAGTGCGTGTGGTCATGACCCGGGGCGGCGCAGAGTTCATCACCCCTCTGACCATGCAGGCCCTGTCCGGGCACCCCGTGCACCTGGACCTTCTCGATCCGGCCGCCGAGGCCGCGATGGGCCATATCGAACTGGCCAAATGGGCCGACCTGATCCTCATCGCACCGGCCACCGCCGACCTCATCGCGCGCCTGGCGCAAGGCATCGCCAACGACCTGCTGACCACCATCGTGCTGGCCACCGACGCGACTGTCGCCATCGCCCCGGCGATGAACCAGGCGATGTGGCGTGACGCTTCCGTGCAGGCCAATACCCGCCTGCTCGAAGAGCGCGATTTTCGTGTGTTCGGGCCGGCATCCGGCAGCCAGGCGTGTGGCGATGTCGGCTTCGGGCGCATGCTGGAGGCCGACGACCTGGCCCAGTGCGCGGCCGACTGCTTCCAGCGCCTGACCCTGACCGGCAAGCATGTGCTGATCACCGCAGGCCCGACCCAGGAAAACATCGACCCGGTGCGCTACATCACCAACCACAGCTCGGGAAAAATGGGCTTTGCCCTGGCCGAAGCGGCGGTGGAAGCTGGCGCCCGCGTCACGCTGATCACCGGGCCGGTCAACCTGCCTACGCCTGATCGCGTCTCGCGCATCGACGTGGTCAGCGCCCGCGACATGCTGGCAGCGTGTGAGGCGGCCATCCCCTGCGACCTGTTCATCGCCTCGGCAGCCGTGGCCGACTACCGCCCGGAAGTCGTTGCCCCGCACAAATTGAAGAAAGATCCTTCGAACGGTGATGGCTTGCTGCTGCAGATGGTGCGCAATCCGGATATTCTGGCGACCATCGCAACCCGCCCGGATCGCCCCTTCAGTGTCGGCTTTGCCGCCGAGACCGAACACCTGCTCGACTACGCTGCCCGCAAGCTCAAGGACAAGAACCTCGACCTGATTGTCGCCAACGATGTCGCTAACCCGAGCATTGGCTTCAACAGTGAGGAAAACGCCTGCAGCGTGATTGACCGAGGGTTGCACGCAACGCTTTTCGCCCAGACCAGCAAGGCCAAGATCGCTCGCCAGCTGGTCACTTTTATCGCCGACCGCATGAATCAGGTTTAACTACGAATGCACGCTCTACAAGCCAAGATCCTCGACCCTCGCATTGGCAACGAATTCCCGCTGCCGGCCTACGCCACTGTCGGCTCGGCTGGCCTGGACCTGCGCGCCATGCTCAAGGAAGACACGGTCCTTGAGCCGGGCCAGACCCTGCTGATCCCTACCGGCCTGTCGATTTACATTGGCGATCCGGGCCTTGCCGCGCTGATCCTGCCGCGCTCCGGCCTGGGCCATAAACACGGCATCGTGCTGGGCAATCTGGTGGGTCTGATCGACTCCGATTATCAAGGCGAACTGATGGTCTCCTGCTGGAACCGCGGCCAGACGGCTTTCAACATTGCCGTCGGCGAGCGCATCGCCCAATTGGTCCTGGTGCCGGTCGTACAGGCGCATTTCGAGCTGGTTGAAACGTTCGACGAAAGTCAGCGCGGCGCTGGCGGCTTCGGTCATTCCGGCAGCCATTGATCGCCATTCGGCACATAATCCGGGTTCGGGACAAGGCTCAGGGAGAGGTCGGTGAAAGGTAGTCAGCACAGCGCTTCACAGCACGCCGTACCCGCCGATAACTCGCCTCCGGCTGCGAGCCTCAAAGGCCTCGCGCCCGGCCTGGTGCCTGCCGCCATCGGCCTGCTCATCGCTGCGGCACTGGTCTGGATGGCTCTGGCCACCGGCCCGCAGCAACAGGACCAGCTGGTTCAGGCCTGGGGCGGCAGTCAGGCGGCAGCGGCGGGTCTGGCCCTGCGCCAGATCAACGCGGACACTCAGTCGGCCGCCTCCGGTGCTGCGCTTGTGCAGACACTGCAAAGCAATGATGCCGCTGCCCTGCTGTCCGCTCAGGATCGATTCACCCGCTGGGACGGTCTTGCAGGCGCTCGGCTTTACCCCAAGGGGCTGGCCGATGTGGACACGCAAGGCACACTGCCCGTCAGCTTCGCCACCCTGGACATGCTCAACAAGGCCGCACAAGGTGAGGCCGTCGCTCCGGAGGCGCGCAAGGTCGGCGAGCGCTGGTTGATCTACAGCGCCGCGCCGGTGCGTGCCGCTGCCAGTCAGCCTGTGGTGGGTACGTTGCTGTTGGCCTTTGACCTGCAGCGTTTGCTCAATGCCTTGCCGGCGCTGCCTGCCGATGCCGGGCAAGTGGTGCTCAGCCAGCAGTTCGGCAGCGGACCTGCTCAGGTTTTCCTGCAGCGCGGTCAGGCAGACGAAGGCAAAGCCCAGGCCTTCGATACCGGTTATCCCGGCTGGAAACTCGAATTCACGCCCGGTCCCGGGCTGAAAACCTCTCCGTCCGTGCTGCTTCTGCTGCTGGCACTGATTATCGCTGCAGCAGGCGTGCTGCTTGGCTTGCACCGTAATGAGCGGGCCCTGCAGAAGCGTATTTGCGCCGACGCACGGCAACTGGATCAGCTACTCCAAGAACTCTCACGCGGAAAAGCCGTCAAACCCTTCGGTTTGAGCCTCCCGGCCCTTAGCGGTCTGGCTCAGGCCCTTGCTCGTGTCTCGCTTCGTAGTCAGCCTCAGGCAGCGCCTGTCCTGGCGGCGGGCGAGCAGCGCGATGCAGATATTGCCAAAGGCAGTGCTTCGTCCACCGTGGCTGCATCACGCACCGACTGGACCGATCCGCTGTTTCAAGATACCGATATCCTTGATATCGACCTTCTCGACGAAAACCAGGACTTCCTGAGATCGGAGCATAACCTCGCTATGAACAGCCCAGCATCCGTGGCACCCAACCTTCCCGAGACTATTTTCCGTGCCTACGACATTCGTGGCGTGGTCGGGGACACCCTCAACGCTGAAACGGCTTACTGGATCGGCCGCGCCATTGGCTCCGAAAGCCTGGCGCAGAACGAACCCAACGTCAGCGTTGGCCGCGATGGTCGCCTTTCCGGTCCTGAACTGGTACAGCAACTGATTCAAGGCCTGCACGACAGCGGCTGCCACGTCAGCGATGTGGGCCTGGTGCCAACGCCTGCGCTGTATTACGCAGCCAACGTGCTGGCCGGCAAAACCGGCGTCATGCTGACCGGCAGCCATAACCCGAAGGACTACAACGGCTTCAAGATCGTCATCGCTGGCGACACCCTCGCCAACGAGCAGATCCAGGCGCTGCACGAGCGCATCAAGACCAACAACCTGACGTCGCAGAAAGGCAGCATCACCCAGGTCGACATCCTTGAGCGCTACTTCCAGCAGATCAGGAACGACATCGTCATGGCGCGCAAGCTGAAGGTCGTGGTCGACTGCGGCAACGGCGCGGCAGGCGTGATCGCTCCGCAACTGATCGAAGCGCTGGGCTGCGAAGTGACTTCGCTGTTCGCGGAAGTCGACGGCAACTTCCCTAACCACCACCCGGATCCGGGCAAGCTGGAAAACCTGCAGGACCTGATCGCCAAGGTCAAGGAAACCGGTGCCGACCTGGGCCTGGCTTTCGACGGTGACGGCGACCGTGTCGGTGTCGTGACCAACGCAGGCAACGTGGTGTACCCGGACCGCCTGTTGATGCTGTTCGCGCTGGACGTGCTCAAGCGCAATCCGGGTGCCGACATCATTTTCGACGTCAAATGCACACGCCGCCTGACTCCGCTGATCAGCGAACATGGCGGTCGTCCGGTGATGTGGAAAACCGGTCACTCGCTGATCAAGAAAGAAATGAAGAAAAGCGGTGCGCTGCTGGCAGGCGAAATGAGCGGCCACATCTTCTTCAAGGAACGCTGGTTCGGTTTCGACGACGGTATCTACAGCGCAGCACGCCTGCTGGAGATCCTCAGCCAGGAGTCGGCCAATGCCGAAGACCTGTTCGAAACCTTCCCGAACGATATTTCGACGCCTGAAATCAACATCAAGGTGACGGATGTCACCAAGTTCAGCATCATCGAGGCCCTTGAGACGGATGCACAGTGGGGCGACGCCAAACTGACCACCATCGACGGTGTCCGTGTGGACTATCCGAAGGGCTGGGGTCTGGTTCGCGCTTCCAATACCACGCCGGTACTGGTGCTACGCTTCGAAGCCGAGACCGAGGCCGAATTGCAGCGTATCAAGGACGTGTTCCACGCAGAACTGAAGAAAGTTGCGCCGGACCTCGACCTGCCATTTTGATTGTTTTTCCTTTTGACTGGAGCCCTGAATGACCCTCGAACGCGATGCCGCCTCTAATGTAGCCAAGGTCCTTTCCGAAGCGCTGCCTTACATTCGCCGCTTTGTCGGCAAGACGCTGGTTATCAAGTACGGCGGCAACGCCATGGAGAGCGAAGAGCTGAAAACCGGCTTTGCGCGCGACATCGTGTTGATGAAAGCAGTGGGCATCAACCCGGTGGTGGTTCACGGCGGCGGGCCGCAGATCGGTGATCTGCTCAAGCGCCTGTCCATCGAAAGCCACTTCATCGACGGCATGCGGGTTACCGATGCGCAAACCATGGATGTCGTGGAGATGGTACTGGGCGGCCAGGTCAACAAGGACATCGTCAACCTGATCAACCGTCACGGCGGCAGCGCGATCGGCCTGACCGGCAAGGACGCTGAGCTGATTCGTGCGAAGAAGCTCACCGTCACGCGCCAGACGCCGGAAATGACCAAGCCCGAAATCATCGACATCGGTCAGGTCGGTGAAGTGGTCGGGGTCAACACCGGGCTGCTCAACATGCTGGTCAAAGGGGACTTCATTCCGGTCATCGCGCCTATCGGCGTGGGCCCGGACGGCGAGTCGTACAACATCAACGCCGACCTGGTCGCAGGCAAGGTTGCCGAAGCCCTCAAGGCCGAGAAGCTGATTCTGCTGACCAACATCGCCGGCCTGATGAACAAGCAGGGCGAAGTGCTGACCGGCCTGACCACCGAGCAGGTCGACAGCCTGATCGCCGACGGCACCATCTACGGTGGCATGCTGCCGAAGATTCGCTGCGCGCTGGAAGCGGTTCAGGGCGGCGTCAACAGCTCGCACATCATCGACGGTCGAGTGCCCAACGCGGTCTTGCTGGAGATCTTCACCGACAGCGGTGTAGGTACCCAGATCACCAACCGCAAGCGGCACTGATGCACACGTAACACCCAAAGGCCCCGTGAGCTAACACTCACGGGGCCTTTTTTGTTGGCTGATGCTCGAGAACACTATCGTGCTCATGCTCCGCGCTCAGCGTCATATACAAGTATGCTCTTGATTCTGGCCGCAGGCTGTGGGAGCGAGCTTGCTCGCGAAGAGGCCGGTAAAGCCCCTGAAAATGGGGCGTCTGGACCATCGTATTCGTTAGCATTGCGGATCGCCGCCCGGTCACTCCCACGCACTTCGGGCAGAAGCCGGAAAGTCACGTTTCACGGGCTCTTCAAGACTTATGTATAACGTTGAGTGCTCCGCGTGGGTATGCCGTTCTGGACGCTCTGCGTCCTATCCTGAATGTGTGGCGCGGCGCAGATTGTGACGCAGAGCGTCACGACAGGCATTCCCACGCTGGAGCGTGAGGAACGATAGGTGTCTGGCGGCGGCTCCTTTCGCGAACAAGTTCGCTCCTACGGCCTTCGGCCAGAATCAAAAACAGACCCGGGCATGACTATAGTGTCCGGTCACTGAGTCAGCCGCTGGACGCGGGCGCGATCGACGGCGAAGTCTGCTTCGGCCTTTACGCGCGCGGCCTGATACCCGGCGATATCGGCTTGCAGTTTCTGCTGCTGATCGCGCAGGTCGTTCAGTTGATCGACAAGTGCCTGCTGAACCGGACGCCCTGCGCGCTCAAGGTCGGCGGCCTGGCCTTGCAGACTGCGCTGCTGCGCCGCCAGCCCCTGAATGTTGCCCTGGGCAACGCCAACCAGTGCATCGAGCTCAGCCAGTTTACGGGCCTTCATGCGGTCCACTTCAGCGACGCTGCTGTACAGGCTCAGCAGTTGTGCATCGGCGGCGGCCTGGCGTTTGTCTGCCTCGGACTGGCGAATCTGCTCGGCCGTAGGCGCAGGTGGCACGACCTGAACCACCCGGCCACGACTGTTGAGCACTTCATAGCCTTTGGCAACGTAGTCGGGCGGCACGCCTTGCGTGTCGATCACTGTCACCCCGCGGCTGTCGACGTAGCGATAAAGCCGTGGCTCAGGTGCGTCGGCCGCTTGGGCGAGCATGGGCGCAAGCATGACGACAGCCAGCAAGGCCCGAAAAACGCTCAGCGCGCCTGAAACCGAAACCCATGCACCGCCGCCGACCGCCATAGGCACGTCCTCAGATTCCGAATTGCGCGCGATAGGCTTCGACGGCAGGCAGATGCTGCTTGAGCTGCGGATCGTCGGCCAGGAACTCAAGCACCTGATTCAGCGACACGATACTCACCACCGGAATCCCGAAGTCTCGCTCGACTTCCTGAATCGCCGACAGCTCGCCATTGCCACGCTCCTGACGATTGAGCGCGATCAGCACGCCCGCAGCTGTCGCGTCCTGGTCCTTGATGATCTGCATGACCTCACGGATCGCAGTGCCTGCAGTGATCACGTCGTCGATGATCAGCACATTACCCGCCAGCGGGGAGCCCACCAGACTGCCGCCTTCGCCGTGCGCCTTGGCTTCCTTGCGGTTGAAACACCACGGCAGATCACGGTCATGATGCTCGGCCAGCGCCACAGCAGTGGCCGACGCGAGCGGAATGCCCTTGTAGGCCGGACCGAACAGAACGTCGAAGGCAATACCGCTTTCAACCACGGCTGCTGCGTAGAAACGCCCCAGTTGTGCCAGTGCGGAACCGGTGTTGAACAGCCCGGCATTGAAGAAGTACGGGCTGGTGCGCCCGGACTTGAGAGTGAACTCACCGAAGCGCAGAACACCGCGATCGATGGCAAAACGAATGAAATCGCGTTGATACGCTTGCATGAAAAAAGCTCCGAATACCACGGATTTAGCTAATTAGGTAGAGCTCGGGTATCATACACGCACGTGATTTTTGGGGCCATTTATGCGGATCATCAGTGTGAACGTAAATGGCATTCAGGCTGCGGTCGAGCGTGGTTTGCTCAGCTGGCTGCAAGCTCAGAATGCCGACGTCATCTGCTTACAGGACACCCGCGCCTCCACCTTTGAACTGGACGATCCAGCCTTTCAGCTGGATGGTTACTTCCTCTATGCCTGCGAAGCCGAGGTTCCCGCTCAGGGTGGTGTGGCGCTGTATTCGCGGTTGCAGCCGAAGGCGGTAATCAGCGGCCTCGGCTTCGAGACAGCCGACCGCTACGGGCGCTACCTGCAAGCAGATTTCGACAAGGTCAGTATCGCTACCCTGCTCTTTCCGTCGGGGATGAATGGCGATGAAGACCTGAATCAGAAATTCAAGCTCATGGACGATTTCGGCAAGTACATGGACAAGCAGCGCCGCAAGCGTCGCGAATACATCTACTGCGGATCGCTCTATGTGGCGCAGCAGAAGCTCGATATCAAGAACTGGCGCGACAGCCAGCAGTCGCCCGGCTTCCTCGCGCCCGAGCGCGCCTGGATGGACGAGATCGTCGGCACCATGGGCTACGTCGATGCCCTGCGCGAAGTCAGCCGTGAAGGTGACCAGTACAGCTGGTGGCCGGACAACGAGCAGGCCGAGATGCTGAATCTGGGATGGCGCTTCGATTATCAGATCCTGACTCCAGGCCTGCGCCGCTTCGTGCGCAGCGCCCGTCTGCCACGCCAGCCGCGCTTCTCGCAACACGCGCCGTTGATCGTGGATTACGACTGGACCCTGACTATCTGATAGCCAGGCAAGGCAGCGAACACGAAAAAGCCGACTTGAAGTCGGCTTTTTGCGTTGCCTGAAGTGATGCTACTTGATCAGGCGCAAGGTGAACGGATAGCGATAATCGACGCCGTCATTGGCTTTTATCCCGGCAATGATCGCCAGCACTGCGGCTCCGATCCCCACCAGCGTCAGTAACGCAAAGCCGATGATCAGCAGCACCAGCAGCATGCTGACGGTGGCCGCAATGGCGACCGTGATCTGAAAGTTCAGCGCTTCCTTGCCTTGCGCGTCGATAAACGGATCGGAATCTTTCTTCAACTGCCAGATAATCAGCGGGCCCAGCAGATTGCCGAACGGAAACATCAGTCCGGCAAACGCCGACAAGTGACAGAACATCGCCCACTGGCGAGCGCTTTGCGGCGGTTTGCTGAACGGTTGCAAGCTGTCACTCATGATCGGACCCCTTCTGGGTATCAGTCGGCCAACGCGGCGCGCTGCAATTCAAACAACTCGGTCATGCCTTTCTGCGCCAGCGCGAGCATCGCGTTCAGCTCTTCAGGCTGGAATGGCGCGCCTTCGGCAGTACCTTGAACTTCAATGAAACCGCCTGCGCTGGTCATCACCACGTTCAGGTCGGTTTCGGCAGCAGAGTCTTCGAGGTAGTCCAGGTCGAGCACCGGCTCCCCCTGATACATGCCGACCGAAACAGCCGCGATCATCTGCTTGAGCGGGTCGCCGCCTTTCAGGCCGCCGCGCTTCTTGATCACCTTCAGCGCATCTGCCAGAGCAACCATCGCACCGGTAATAGAAGCCGTACGAGTGCCACCGTCAGCCTGAATGACATCGCAATCGACGTACAGGGTGACGTCGCCCAGCTTGGACATGTCCAGCGCAGCGCGCAGCGAACGACCGATCAGGCGCTGGATTTCGAGTGTACGACCACCCTGCTTGCCGCGGCTGGCTTCGCGCTGATTACGCTCGCCGGTAGCGCGTGGCAGCATGCCGTATTCGGCTGTCAGCCAGCCCTGGCCCTGGCCCTTGAGAAAGCGTGGCACGCCGTTTTCGACGCTGACGGTGCAGATCACCTTGGTATCACCAAACTCGACCAGTACAGAACCCTCGGCGTGTTTGGTGTAGTTGCGGGTGATGCGGATCGAGCGGAGCTGATCGGCGGCGCGACCACTTGGACGTTTCATCTGGGATACCTGTACTGAGACGGAAAACTGCTGGGCATTATAGAGGCCACAGCTGCCGCTGGGCATCTCTAAAAGCCGTCAATGCCGATCCGGCGCAACCAGAAGGCCCTGAATCAAGGCTTTCGACGCGCAAATATGGGGTAAAACAACGCCTTGCGTCACTTGTCACACTGTCGGATTGGGAGCCTGCGCCGCACTGCGCTACAATCCTGCGCCTCTACAGCCAGCCGGCTTTCACGACGCCCATGACCGCCACTTCTGCGCGCTCATGAACCGAACCACGCTTTGAAAGCGAACCAAGAGGTATTTCCCATGGTGCACAGCATGACTGCCTTTGCCCGAGTAGAGCGGGCCGGTGCCCAGGGCACACTGAGCTGGGAACTGCGCTCGGTCAACCACCGCTATCTTGAGCCACACCTGCGCCTGCCGGAGTCGTTCCGCGATCTGGAAGGCGCGATTCGCGAAGCGCTGCGTCAGGGCCTGTCGCGCGGCAAGGTCGAGTGCACATTGCGCTTTGTCGAGGAAACCGCCGGCAAGCCGCTGCAGGTGGACCTTGAACGCGCAGGCCAATTGATCGCCGCAGCCGAGTCGGTTGCCGGCTTGATCAAACAGCCTGCTGCATTGAACCCGCTCGAGGTGCTGGCATGGCCGGGCGTGCTGGTCGCCGATGCCAACGATCCGCAGGTGTTGAACACCGAGGCCCTGAAACTGTTCAATGATGCGCTGACCGAATTGAAAAGCGGGCGCGGGCGCGAAGGCGCAGATCTGGCGCGGCTGCTCGACGAGCGTCTGTCCTCCATCGTCGAAGAAGTCGCCACCTTGCGCACGCTGGTGCCACAGATGCTCGCAACCCAGCGGCAGAAGGTGCTCGATCGCTTTGCCGACATGAAAGCCGAACTCGACCCTCAGCGCCTGGAGCAGGAAATGGTCCTGCTGGCACAGAAAAGCGATGTCGCCGAAGAACTGGACCGCCTCAGCACCCACGTCACCGAAGTGCGTCGCGTACTCAAGGCTGGCGGCCAGGCAGGACGCCGTCTTGATTTCCTGATGCAAGAGCTTAACCGCGAAGCGAATACACTGGGCTCCAAGGCCTTTGACCCACGCAGCACGCAGGCTGCCGTCAACCTTAAAGTGTTGATCGAGCAGATGCGTGAGCAAGTGCAGAATATTGAGTAAGGCTAAACCTGACATGACCCATATCACTGGCACCCTGTACATCATTTCCGCTCCGTCCGGCGCGGGCAAGACCAGTCTGGTCAAGGCGCTGATGGACGCTCAGCAAGAGCCTCAGCACGGCGCGCAGGCAAAGATTCGTGTCTCTGTCTCGCACACCACGCGCGCCATGCGCCCCGGCGAAGTGGACGGTGTGAACTACAACTTCGTCGATCGTGCCACGTTCCTGAGCATGATCGAGCACGGCGACTTTCTCGAGCAGGCCGAGGTCTTCGGCAACCTGTACGGCACGTCGCAGAGCCACCTGCAGCAGACGCTGGACGAAGGCCACGATCTGATTCTGGAAATCGACTGGCAGGGTGCGCGTCAGGTTCGCGCGCAGATGCCGCAGGCCCGCTCCATCTTCATTTTGCCGCCGACCCAGCAGGCCTTGCGCCAGCGCCTGACCAATCGCGGCCAGGACAGCGACGAGATCATCGAAGCGCGGATGCGTGAAGCGGTCAGCGAAATGAGCCACTACAACGAGTACGAGTACGTCGTGGTCAATGATGACTTTGCCGGCGCGCTGGAAGACCTCAAGGCGATTTTCCGCGCCAACCGCCTGACTCAACAGCACCAGCAAGAGCAATACAGCGAGCTTTTTCAGGAGTTGCTGGCTTGATCGAAACGTTTCCAGACATCAGGCAACAGGTTAAAAGCATGCCGTTGGTGGCATGCCGCTTGATGACTGGCACTGTCCGCTTGTAAACTACCGAGTCCGCTCGCCCATCCGGGCATCGCGCATCCGCATTTGCTACGAGGAATACCCATGGCCCGCGTAACCGTTGAAGACTGCCTAGAACACGTGGATAACCGCTTTGAGCTGGTCATGCTCTCTACCAAGCGTGCCCGTCAACTGGCAACCGGCGGCAAAGAACCAAAGCTGGCCTGGGAAAACGACAAGCCTACCGTTATGGCCCTGCGTGAAATCGCAGCTGGCGTAATGGATTACTCTGTAATCGCAGAAGCTGAAATCGTTGAAGATGAGCCATTGTTCGCAGCGTTCGAGGACGAGTCCAACGAGGCCGTCTAAGCCTATGCCAGGTCGACGTAGTACGGCGCAGGGTAAAAGCCATTGGCAAGGGGTAGCGCCTTGCCGAGCATAGACGCCCTCGCCGACAGACTGTCGGCCTACCTCGGCAAGGACCAGGTCAATCTGGTCCGCCGAGCGTATTTCTACGCCGAACAAGCCCACGATGGCCAACGCCGTCGCAGCGGTGAAGCCTACGTCACCCATCCTCTTGCGGTGGCGAACATTCTTGCCGACATGCACATGGACCATCAGAGCCTGATGGCTGCAATGCTGCATGACGTCATAGAAGACACCGGGATTGCCAAGGAAGCGCTCAGCGCCCAATTTGGCGAGACCGTCGCGGAACTGGTCGACGGGGTCAGCAAACTGACCCAGATGAATTTCGAGACCAAGGCCGAAGCCCAGGCGGAAAACTTCCAGAAAATGGCCATGGCCATGGCGCGCGACATTCGCGTCATTCTGGTCAAGCTCGCCGATCGCCTGCACAACATGCGTACGCTGGAAGTCCTGTCCGGCGAAAAGCGCCGGCGCATCGCCAAGGAAACCCTCGAAATCTATGCGCCCATCGCCAATCGGCTGGGCATGCACAGTGTGCGTATCGAATTCGAGGACCTGGGCTTCAAGGCGATGTACCCGATGCGTTCCTCGCGAATCAACCAGGCGGTCAAACGCGCCAGGGGCAATCGCAAGGAACTGGTCAACAAGATCGAAGAGTCCCTGAGTCATTGCTTGGCCGTCGATGGCATCGAAGGCGACGTCAGTGGGCGGCAGAAACATCTGTACGGCATCTACAAGAAGATGCGTGGCAAGCGTCGCGCCTTCAACGAGATCATGGATGTCTACGCGTTCCGCATCATCGTCGACAAGGTCGACACCTGCTATCGCGTGCTCGGCGCTGTACATAATTTGTACAAGCCGCTTCCCGGTCGCTTCAAGGATTACATCGCGATCCCCAAGGCCAACGGCTATCAGTCCCTGCATACGACCTTGTTCGGTATGCATGGCGTGCCTATCGAGATCCAGATTCGCACCCGCGAAATGGAAGAAATGGCCAACAACGGCATCGCAGCGCACTGGCTGTACAAATCCAGCGACGACGAGCAGCCCAAGGGCACTCACGCCCGAGCCCGACAGTGGGTCAAGGGCGTGCTGGAAATGCAGCAGCGTGCTGGCAACTCCCTGGAATTCATCGAAAGCGTCAAGATCGACCTGTTCCCGGACGAGGTCTACGTTTTCACGCCCAAAGGCCGAATCATGGAGCTGCCCAAAGGTTCTACGGCAGTGGATTTCGCCTACGCGGTACACACCGATGTCGGCAACAGCTGCATTGCCTGCCGGATCAACCGCCGACTGGCGCCGCTTTCCGAACCGCTGCAAAGTGGCTCGACCGTCGAGATTGTCAGCGCCCCCGGCGCACGTCCGAATCCGGCCTGGCTGAACTTCGTCGTCACCGGCAAGGCGCGCACCCACATTCGTCATGCACTCAAGCTGCAACGCCGCTCCGAGTCGATCAATCTCGGTGAGCGCCTGCTGAACAAGGTCCTCAACGGGTTTGAGTGCAGCCTCGACAAGATCGGTCAGGAGCGCATTCAACTGGTGCTCAACGAGTACCGGGTCGAAGTGCTGGAAGACCTGCTCGAAGACATCGGCCTGGGTAACCGCATGGCTTATGTCGTTGCCCGCCGCCTGCTGGGCGAAGGCGATCAGTTGCCAAGCCCTGAAGGCCCGCTGGCGATTCGTGGCACCGAAGGTCTGGTGCTCAGCTACGCCAAGTGCTGCACGCCAATCCCGGGCGACCCGATTGTCGGCCACCTGTCTGCAGGCAAGGGCATGGTTGTGCACCTGGACAACTGCCGCAACATCAGCGAAATCCGCCACAACCCGGAAAAATGCATCCAGCTGTCCTGGGCCAAGGATGTGACGGGCGAATTCAACGTCGAGCTGCGTGTCGAACTCGAGCATCAGCGCGGCCTGATCGCGCTGCTGGCCAGCAGCGTCAACGCGGCGGACGGCAATATCGAAAAAATCAGCATGGACGAACGCGATGGTCGCATCAGCGTGGTCCAACTGGTGGTCAGCGTGCACGATCGCGTGCACCTGGCTCGTGTGATCAAGAAACTGCGCGCCCTGACCGGTGTCACACGCATCACCCGGATGCGCGCGTAGGCCATCCCACTATCAGGAGTTCTCATGACCAAGACTGTCATCACCAGCGATAAAGCCCCTGCGGCCATCGGCCCTTACTCACAGGCCATCAAAGCTGGCAATACCGTCTACATGTCCGGACAGATCCCGTTGGACCCGAGCACCATGGAACTGGTCGAGGGCATCGAAGCCCAGATCACTCAGGTTTTCGAAAACCTCAAGTCGGTTGCCGAAGCAGCGGGCGGATCCTTCAAGGACATCGTCAAACTGAACATCTTTCTGACTGATCTGGGCCACTTCGCCAAGGTCAACGAGCTGATGAGCGCCTACTTCACCCAGCCTTATCCGGCCCGTGCAGCCATCGGCGTTGCGGCCTTGCCGCGTGGCGCCCAGGTTGAAATGGACGCGATTCTCGTCATCGAATAAATCCCCGACGGAGCGTGCCTTGCGCTCCGTTCTCCCTGAAGGAAGGAATCCGTTATGCGCTCCGCGCTCGCCATCTCGCTGCTCGCCGTCATTCTGGGCGGCTGCGCCAGCCACGCCGACCGCAATCCGGACGGCACCTGGATCAACCAGACCGCCATCGACGCCGCGGTCAAGCAAGGCAACTTGCGCCAGGCCCTGCTCGCCAATGGTCCCAACCTGGAGTGGAAAATCAACTCCAAGGCCAATCAGGCCATTTACTCCAATGGCTTCGAGCTCGGCGAAGGCAAGATCGTCAGCGCTGCCGAAGGCAAGATGCATGTCGATTTCTACGGCAACTTCTTCGAAGACCTGAGCGTCAAGGGCGACGAACTGGTCCAGGCGGCCAGCGAATCAGGCCCTGAACAGCACTTCCAGAAACCCGAAGATCCGGCACCGGACGGCGCTCAGCCAGGCAGCAGCTTCGAAAAAGCTCTGTATGGCGCCTACATGGGCGGCAAGTGGACGGTTGTAGAGGGTGACGGTAAGGGCAGCATTGTGCAATTCATGCCTGACGGCAGTGTGCAGGGGCTTCCGGAAAACGATCGTTACGCGCTCTGCCTGGCAGGCGATTGTGCAGCCATGAGCGGCGAATACGACAGCATGTGGCTGGAGAAGGCCGAGAAAGGCAACCCGTGGATTTTCGCCCGCAAAGGCAAGCAGCTGGAGATATTCCAGGCTGTGAACAACGCTGGCGCGGACCAGATGCCCGAGCTGCGTCCCGGCCCACGTCGCTGGTTGCTCGAACAGCAGTAAGCGATTCAGGCATCAGGAGCGCCCTGCTTGGCGCTCCTGATCGACCACTGTTTTAGCCCAGCAAAGCCGCATAACCGGCCCTGTAGTCCGGGTACATGGGTTTCCACCCCAACGCTCGCGCCCTGGCATTGCTGCAACGCTTGCTGCCCACGCGCTGCACGCTGACCTCCTCTGACCATTCGGTCACCCCCAGATACTCTCGGATCCACGCCACCACATCGGCCAGCGCGGCCGGATCGTCGTCGACGCCCAGGTAGCAACTCTCCAGCGCAACGCCGCGTTGATCCGCCAGCAGCACGTGCTCCAGCAGACCGGCCGCATCGTCGGCATGAATGCGATTGGCGTAGACCGGCGGATCGATCCTCACGCTGTGCCCCTGACGGACACGGTTCGACAAGTCACTGCGGCCCGGGCCGTAAATACCGGTCAGTCTCACCGCCGTGGCCGGAAACCCGCTGTTCAGCGCGACCTGCTCGGCTTCCAGCATCACCGTGCCGGTGTAGTTGCCGGGCTCGGTGGCGGAGGTTTCATCCACCCATTCCCCATTCTGCTGACCGTACACACCGCTGCTTGAAACGAAGATCAGGCGCTTTGGCCGCTGCCCGGTCTGCTCGAGCCAGCTCAACACATTACGCAGGCCCTCGACGTAAGCCATCCGGTAACCCGCTTCGTCACGCTGCGAGGGGGTCGCGCAATACACCACATAGTCCAGTGCTGCAGCAGGCCATTGGGCAGGTTTTGGCGTCTCGAACAGATCGCCCGCCACACCGTGAACACCGGCAGGAAGCTCGGAAACAGTGCGCCGCAGCCCATGCACGGTCCAGCCGTGAGGCAGCAGGCGAGTAGCGAGTCGCGAACCAATGTCGCCACAGCCGGCGATCAGAAGCGAAGGAGCTGTCATTCGGTATCTCCAGAAAAGGCGGTGTCAGTATCGTTAAAAACGCTCATCGAAACGCGACACTCGAAACAAAGCTGTAAACAGATGTAAGCATCCAGCGCTGTGCTCCCATGCGATCACGCTGGTGACTCGTCGTTCCCGAACCTGGGGTCCGAGCATTTTCAGACGACCCCGTGTTAAGCGCAAATCACGCGGCTACAATGCGCGCCTTCAACGGGATTGGCGAAGATTCACATGCGATGGAGAGACATAAAAATAGGAGACCGGACATTCTCCATGGCGCACCTTCAGCCTTTTGATCTGGTGTTTAACGTTGCGCAGGAACAGGTCACCGTCAAATTCGAGTTCGGGTTGCACTGCTTTACAGATGATAAGGGCAATGGCCACCTCATCCATTACAGAGGGGAGCGCCGTTACTTTTGCAGCGAGCGCTACAATTGCAGCACCCAGTTGGTGGAGTACATCCAGAAACGCTTTTTTCAGGGGCTGGCCGTTCCGTTTTATACGGAAAACAGCCAAAGGTATTTTTGCCTCGACCTGCATGACTATGCGATTTTTTTCTCGATCAGCAAGCCACAAGACACCACCAACCTTCTGAAGCTTCGCGTTATCTCAGCGTATGAAGTCGCTACATGGGGTCGGTCTACCCTGCCGAAAGGGAAGCCTCATAACGTTCGCTACATCCTTGAGATGCGCAACGCCGGAAAACCCGTATAGCGAAAAGCAAAAAGCCCCGTTGCCGAAGCAACGGGGCTTTTTGTGAATCTCAATATCGGCCTGTCCTTTTGCAGTTGCCTGCTTATCCCGCTCACTGGCTGGGAGTGACGTGAGTCACCGAAATCGACACCCCTTGCTGCCAAGGTTCCGGTCTGTGTCGACAGCGCAATGTTAACGCTCGCATCAAATTTGATCAACCGATGCTTTCGCAGCTTCCCTTGGCTTCTTCTCGTAGCCGAAGCCATTCGTGCCTAAAAACGCTCATCGACAGGCAAGCGTTCGGGCGAATATGTAAAAAAGATACTGTATTACTTTTGTTAACAAGAACGATTTGCAATAATGGCGGCCCATTCGTTCCCCGTGAGCGTCGACAGCACCACGCGACGCACTGGAACCATCCCCTTTTTTCCTCTCAGGTCCGGCCAGCATGAAACGCATTCAATCAATCGCTTCGCCTACCCAGATGCCTCGCCTGCCTCGTGCATGGCGCAGTATCGCAGCCCTTGTCTTGAGCCTGATGTTCGTCCCCATGGCACTCGCGGATCAATCGGCTCCGACCGCGGCCCCTGCGACCTCCACCGCATCTGCGGCAACGGCACCTGCCGCACCTGACGCAGCAGTCCCGGTGCAGGCCATGGAGCCCGCCGCCGAAGACAACAGCCTGGGCATGGCGCACGACCTGTCGCCGTGGGGCATGTATCAGAATGCCGACGTCGTGGTCAAAGCGGTCATGATCGGTCTGGCCATCGCCTCGATCATTACGTGGACCATCTGGATCTCCAAGGGTTTCGAGCTGCTGGGCGCCAAGCGCCGGTTGCGCGGCGAGATCGTCAACCTGAAAAAAGCCCGCTCCCTGACTGAAGCGAGCGCCACCGCCAGCACGGAAGGCACCCTCGCCCACCTGCTGGTGCATGACGCCCTCGAAGAGATGCGCCTGTCGGCCAACAGCCGCGAGCGCGAAGGGATCAAGGAGCGTGTCAGCTTCCGCCTCGAGCGTCTGGTCGCCGCCTGTGGCCGCAACATGAGCATGGGCACCGGCGTGCTGGCGACCATCGGTTCGACTGCGCCGTTCGTGGGTCTGTTCGGTACGGTATGGGGCATCATGAACAGCTTCATCGGCATCGCCAAGACCCAGACCACCAACCTCGCCGTGGTCGCACCCGGCATCGCCGAAGCCCTTCTGGCCACGGCGCTGGGCCTGGTCGCTGCGATCCCTGCGGTGGTGATCTACAACGTCTTCGCCCGCTCCATCGCCGGTTACAAGGCTCAGGTGTCCGATGCCTCGGCACACGTCCTGCTGCTGGTCAGCCGCGATCTGGATCATCTGCCAGAGCCGTCCGAGCGCAATCAACAACAACCGCACATGGTCAAGGTGGGCTAACACGTGGGCCTGCATCTTAACGAAGGCGGCGACGATCTCGCCGAGAACCATGAAATCAACGTGACGCCGTTCATCGACGTCATGCTGGTGCTGCTGATCATCTTCATGGTGGCTGCGCCGCTGGCGACCGTAGACATCAAGGTCGATCTGCCAGCGTCTACCGCCACACCGCAGCCCAGGCCCGAGAAGCCGATCTTTCTCAGCGTGAAAACCGACAAGAGCCTGTACCTGGGCGAAGAGAAGGTTGCCCGCGAGCAGATCGGCCAGGTGCTGGACGCCCGCACCAAGGGCAAGAAAGACACCACGATCTTCTTCCAGGCCGACAAGGGCGTGGATTACGGCGATCTGATGGAGGTCATGAACACGCTTCGGGGTGCGGGTTACCTGAAGGTCGGTCTGGTGGGTCTTGAGACGGCTGGTAAGAAATGATCAGTACGCGCCAAAAACTGACGCGCTATAGCGGTAGTCTGTTGTTGGTGCTGGCCGTGCACGCCATCGCAATCATTGTTGCCGTTCGCTGGCCTGCCCCGCAGCCTGTCGAATTGCCACCGGCCGCTATGATGGTCGAACTTGCGCCAGTGCCCGAGCCCGCTCCGCCGCCACCGCCCAAGGTCGTTCAGCCGCCCCCGCCGCCAGCCCCGGAGGAGCCGACACCGGTGCCGGAAGTCGTGCAGGCGCCGAAGCCGGAAATCGTGGTGCCCAAGAAGGTCGAGAAGCCCAAGCCCAAACCACAGCCGCCAAAGCCGCAGAAGAAGCCTGAGCCGCCCAAGGAAAAGCCTGCCGACGAAAAGCCGGTCGATACACCGCCGACCACGGCGCAACCGGCAAAGCCGGTGGCTCCCAAGCCTGCTCCTGCACCTTCGCCACCCAGCAACGCATTGCCGAACTGGCAGGGTGATTTGCTCGGTCATCTGAGCAAGTACAAGAAGTACCCTGAGGATGCACGCCGTCGTGGCATGCAGGGTGTTGCTCGTTTGCGCTTCGTGGTGGACGCTGACGGCAACGTGCTGTCCTACTCGATTGCCGCCAGTTCAGGCAGCTCTTCGCTGGACCGGGCGACCATGGAAATGATCCGTCGCGCTCAGCCTTTGCCCAAGCCGCCTAAGGAAATCCTCAACAACGGCACCATTGAAATCCTCGCACCGTTCGTTTATTCGCTGGATAAACGCTGAATTGTACTTTTGTTACTCATAAGTACTTCTGATAACGTGCGTCTATCGATCGCACCCGCTATGCTGGGGTCGCAACTTCATGGACGCACGTTATGACTCTTACAGAATTGCGCTACATCGTTACGCTCGCCCAGGAGCAGCACTTTGGCCATGCGGCGGAACGCTGCCATGTCAGCCAGCCAACGCTGTCGGTGGGTGTCAAAAAACTCGAAGACGAACTCGGCGTGCTCATTTTCGAGCGCAGCAAGAGCGCTGTACGACTGACACCGGTCGGTGAAGGCATCGTGGCGCAGGCGCAGAAAGTGCTGGAGCAGGCCCAGGGTATTCGCGAGCTGGCCCAGGCCGGCAAGAACCAGCTGACCGCCCCGCTGAAAGTCGGCGCGATCTACACCGTCGGTCCTTACCTGTTTCCTCACCTGATCCCGCAACTGCACCGGGTCGCCCCGCAGATGCCGTTGTACATCGAAGAAAACTTCACGCATGTGCTGCGCGACAAGCTGCGTAACGGCGAGCTGGATGCCGTCATCATTGCGTTGCCGTTCAACGAAGCCGACGTGCTGACCCTGCCGCTTTACGACGAACCGTTCTCCGTCCTGATGCCGGCCGACCATCCCTGGACTCAGAAAGAGACCATCGATGCCTCGGCGCTCAACGACAAGAGCCTGCTGTTGCTGGGCGAAGGTCACTGCTTCCGTGATCAGGTTCTGGAAGCCTGCCCGACGCTGGGCAAGGGCAACGAAGGCGCCAAGCACACGACAGTAGAGTCCAGCTCGCTGGAAACCATTCGGCACATGGTCGCCTCCGGGCTGGGCATTTCGATCCTGCCACTGTCGGCAGTCGACAGCCACCACTACGCGCCCGGCGTGATCGAAGTCCGCCCGCTGACGCCGCCCGTGCCTTTCCGCACGGTCGCCATCGCCTGGCGCGCAAGCTTCCCGAGACCCAAAGCTATCGAAATCCTCGCTGACTCTGCACGTCTGTGCTCGGTGGCACGTCCGAAAACAGTCGCTAGCTAGGCAGAACAGAAATGAGCGAGCTTTCCAGGGTCTCGGTCACGGCGCTCAAGGGTGTCGGCGAAGCGATGGCAGAAAAGCTGGCCAAGGTCGGCCTGGAAACCCTGCAGGATGTGCTGTTCCATCTGCCGCTGCGTTATCAGGACCGTACGCGCATCGTACCGATCGGTGCGCTGCGTCCTGGTCAGGATGCCGTCATCGAAGGCGTGGTCAGCGGTGCCGATGTGGTAATGGGCAAGCGCCGCAGCCTGCTGGTGCGGCTCGGCGATGGCACCGGGGTCGTCAGCCTGCGCTTCTACCATTTCAGCAACGCCCAGAAAGAAAGCATGAAGCGTGGCACGCACCTGCGTTGCTTCGGCGAAGCGCGTCCCGGAGCTTCCGGACTGGAAATCTATCACCCGGAATATCGGGCGATTACCGGTGATGAGCCCGCGCCCGTCGAACAGACCCTCACGCCGATCTACCCGACGACCGAAGGCCTGACCCAACAGCGTCTGCGCCAGCTGTGCCAGCAAAGCCTGGCCATGCTCGGCCCCAAAAGTCTGCCGGACTGGCTGCCTGAAGAACTGGCCCGCGATTATCAGCTGGCCCCGCTGGATGATGCGATCCGTTACCTGCATCACCCACCGGCCGATGCCGACGTGGAGGAGCTGGCCCTCGGGCATCACTGGGCGCAGCACCGACTGGCTTTCGAAGAACTGCTGACTCACCAGCTTTCCCAGCAACGCCTGCGTGAAAGCCTGCGTTCACAGCGCGCACCGGCATTGCCCGTTGCGAAAAAACTACCGAAACAGTTTCTCGCCAACCTCGGCTTTGCCCCCACCGGCGCGCAGCAGCGTGTCGGCAAGGAAGTGGCCTATGACCTCAGTCAACCCGAGCCGATGCTGCGGCTTATTCAGGGCGATGTGGGGTCGGGCAAGACCGTGGTTGCTGCGCTGGCTGCATTGCAGGCACTGGAAGCGGGTTATCAAGTGGCGCTGATGGCGCCCACCGAGATTCTCGCCGAGCAGCACTACATCAACTTCCAGCGCTGGCTCGAGCCCTTGGGCGTGGGCGTGGCATGGCTGGCAGGCAAGCTCAAAGGCAAGGCGCGCATCGCGTCCCTGGAGCAGATCGCCGGTGGCACACCCATGGTCGTCGGCACCCATGCGCTGTTTCAGGACGAAGTGCAGTTCAAGAACCTGGCGCTGGTGATCATCGACGAGCAACACCGGTTCGGCGTGCAGCAGCGCCTGGCGCTGCGCAAAAAGGGCGTTGGTGGCCTGATGTGCCCGCATCAGTTGATCATGACCGCCACACCGATCCCGCGCACGCTGGCCATGAGTGCCTACGCCGATCTGGATACTTCGATCCTCGACGAACTGCCGCCGGGCCGAACGCCGGTCAATACCGTGCTGGTTGCCGACAGTCGCCGCCTGGAAGTCGTGGAGCGGGTGCGCGCCGCCTGTGCAGAAGGTCGCCAGGCCTATTGGGTGTGCACGCTGATCGAAGAATCCGAAGAGCTGACCTGCAAGGCCGCTGAAACCACGTACGAAGAATTGAGCAGCGCGTTGGGTGACGTGCGCGTCGGGCTGATTCACGGGCGCATGAAACCTGCAGAAAAGGCCGCGATCATGGCCGAGTTCAAGCAAGGTGCGCTGCAATTGCTGGTGGCGACGACGGTCATCGAAGTCGGTGTCGACGTGCCGAACTCCAGCCTGATGATCATCGAGAACCCCGAACGCCTCGGCCTGGCGCAATTGCACCAGTTGCGCGGCCGTGTCGGGCGCGGCAGCGCGGTGAGTCATTGTGTGCTGCTCTACCATCCGCCGCTTTCACAGATCGGACGGCAGCGACTGGGCATCATGCGCGAAACCAACGACGGTTTTGTCATCGCCGAAAAAGACCTCGAACTGCGCGGCCCCGGCGAAATGCTCGGCACCCGACAAACGGGCCTTCTGCAGTTCAAGGTCGCCGACCTGATGCGCGACGCAGACCTGCTACCGGCCGTACGCGACGCGGCTCAGGCGCTGTTGGAGCGCTGGCCGCAACACGTCAGCCCGCTGCTCGACAGGTGGCTGCGTCATGGCCAGCAGTATGGCCAGGTGTGATGCAGACTATGCTTTGCAAACCGCGTGCGACCCAAATCGAATAACGTGGTTATACTTCAGAAAATGTAGGAATTTGGACATAGCTCATGACAGAAGTCGCCCACGTCAATGATCCGCACCATGCGCCGTCGGTAATCCGGCAGTTGCTTGAAAAATTGGCTATCAGCTACAACGAAGTCGTGGACGAAAAAAACCTTCCTCCAGCGCGCAAGGTTCAGGCTGTGCTGGTCGAGGACGCTGTCGGTGCATTGCTTATCCTGTTTCCGCAAAGCCAGTTGCTCGACCTCTCCCGCATCACCGAGCTGACCGGCCGCAAACTGACCGCCGTGCCGCACGAGCGGCTGGAGCGCATGCTCACCAAGCACAACCTGCGCGTACTGCCAGGTCTCCCGGCGCTGACCAGCTCACCCTGCCTTTACGACGAGCGCCTGCTTCAGGAGCCAACCCTGCTGGTGGGTTCGGGCGAGCCTGGGGTCCTGCTGGAAATCAGCAGCGACGACTTCAAGGGCATGCTGAGCAAGGCCAGCGCTGCGCACTTTGGTCAACCGGTGGCGACGATCCGGCCGAACCTCGATCGTCCTGACGACGATCCTGCAGAAATCACCCAGGCCATGCATGCCTTCACAGCGCGCCGCATCCAGCAGCGTCTGGAGGCGACCCTGGAGATTCCGCCGCTGGCCGGCACTGCGCAGAAAATCATCAAACTGCGTGTCGATCCCGATGCGACTATTGATGACATCACCGGCGTCGTCGAAACCGACCCTGCGCTGGCCGCTCAGGTCGTCAGCTGGGCCGCTTCGCCGTATTACGCGTCGACCGGCAAGATTCGTTCGGTCGAAGACGCAATCGTCCGCGTACTGGGCTTCGATCTGGTGATCAATCTGGCACTGGGCCTCGCACTGGGCAAAACCCTGAGCCTGCCCAAGGATCAGCCACAACAGACCACGCCGTACTGGCAGCAATCGATCTACACCGCTGCCGTGATCGAAGGCCTGACCCGCGCCATTCCGCGCGCCAGCCGGCCGGAGGGTGGTCTGAGCTACCTCGCCGGCTTGCTGCATAACTTCGGTTACCTGCTGCTGGCGCACGTGTTTCCACCGCACTTCACCCTGATTTGCCGCCAACTGGAAGTGAACCCGCATTTGCACCACAGCTTTATCGAGCAGCATCTGCTGGGTATCAGCCGCGAGCAGATCGGTGCGTGGCTGATGCGCTATTGGGACATGCCGGATGAGCTGTCCATCGCATTGCGTTTCCAGCACGACCCGCACTACAAGGGTGAGCATCACGTCTATGCCAACCTGGTCTATCTGGCAGTGCGCCTGCTGCGAGCCAACGGTATCGGCTCCGGTCCCGAGCAGGACATCCCGGACGAATTGTTCGATCGCCTGGGCCTGACGCGCGATAAAGCCAACGAATCGGTGAAAAAAGTGCTCGAGGCCGAAGTGCTGCTGCGCGAACTGGCGTCGCAGTTCAGCAAGTAACCTGCGGATCTAGTATGCGAATAGTGCCGACGGCTATGGCTCAGGCACTACTCCCCCGAACCTCAAAAAGGCTCGCTCTCACACTCGGTCAGGTGCTCATCAAGGCATAGCCAGGGAAACACGTTGCTAACACAGCCCGCCGCAATGGCAGCCACCCGAGTGTATCTCGCTCATCCGCGCTTCTCCTGTTCATGCCCATAATCCCTGTGACAATAAAATTCCGGCAACTGCCGAATGAAAGCTCGGTGAAAGCTTGGCCAATTAGCATCAACCCACTTCCGGCAAAAAGACCGGTTAGCCAGGAACGGATTCCGAGGTGTTTCAGGCTCAATTAACAACAATAATGGTGATTCCGATGCTTCCTGACTTCTCGTTCCACACTCTCCTTGCGCCCCCACTCCACGTACCGATCTGCTGAGCTGACTCGTTCATTTCACGTTCTGTAGCCGTATTACGTCTGGAGTATTCCCATGCTGACTTTCCTTGGCTTTGCCATGGTTATTGCGTTCATGTACCTGATCATGAGCAAGCGCCTGACTGCGCTGATCGCCCTGATCCTGGTGCCGATCATCTTCGCCCTGTTCGGTGGCTTCGCGTCGCAAATCGGCCCGATGATGCTGGCAGGTATCACCAAGCTGGCGCCGACCGGCGTGATGCTGATGTTCGCCATTCTGTACTTTGCGCTGATGATCGACTCCGGTCTGTTCGACCCGGCCGTGCGCAAGATCCTGAAAATGGTCAAGGGCGACCCGATGCGCATTTCGGTCGGCACCGCCGTACTGGCGCTGGTGGTGTCCCTCGACGGTGACGGCGCGACCACCTACATGATCTGCGTTGCCGCCATGCTGCCGCTGTACAGCCGCATCGGCATGAGCCCGCGCATCATGGCCGGCCTGATCATTCTGGCCGGCGGCGTGATGAACATGACGCCCTGGGGCGGCCCGACCGCTCGTGCGGCCAGTGCCCTGCACGTCGATGCCTCCGACATCTTCGTGCCGATGATCCCGGCCATGCTGGCAGGTGTGATCGCGATCCTGGCGATTGCCTACTTCTACGGCAAACGCGAGCGTGCCCGTCTGGGTGAACTGCACCTGCAGGGTGATGAAGTCGACCACAGCGAAATCAGCGTCTCGCAATTCCCCGACGCGCGCCGTCCAAAGCTGATCTGGTTCAACGCCGCCCTGACCCTGACCCTGATGGTCGCCCTGATCATGGGCCTCCTGCCGCTGCCGGTTCTGTTCATGATCGCGTTCAGTATCGCGATGATCATCAACTACCCGAACCTGCAGGACCAGAAAGACCGCGTATCGGCCCACGCCGGTAGCGTACTGGCGGTGGTCGGCCTGATCTTCGCCGCGGGTATCTTCACCGGCATCCTGTCCGGCACCGGCATGGTCGACGCGATGTCGAAAAGCCTGCTGGCCGTGATCCCGGATGCGCTGGGCCCGTACCTCGCCGTGATCACCGCGCTGGTGAGCATGCCGTTCACCTTCTTCATGTCCAACGACGCGTTCTACTACGGCGTACTGCCAGTGCTGTCCGAAGCCGCTGCCCACTACGGCATCAGCCCGGTGGAAATGGCCCGCGCCTCGATCGTCGGTCAGCCGGTCCACCTGCTCAGCCCGTTGGTGCCTTCGACCTACCTGCTGGTGGCTCTGGCCGGTATCGAGTTCGGCGATCACCAGCGCTTCACCCTGAAATGGGCGATTCTGGTGTGCATGTGCATCCTGGTTGCCGCGCTGCTGATGGGCATCTTCCCGTTCTATAGCAGCATGTAAGCGTCTTTAGCTGTCCCAAAACTCGCCGTCGACTTGATCGTTGACGGCGAGTTTTTGCGTTTGCGACCATCAATTGGTTGAAGGCCGATACTGCAAGGCCTCGGCCAGATGACTGCGGTTGATCGCGTCTACCTGCTCCAGATCCGCCAACGTCCGCGCCACCTTCAGCAATCGATGCGCCGAGCGTAATGAGAGGGTCAGACGCTCACACGCTGTCTCCAGCCAGCTTTCATCGACACTGGACAGCGCGCAATACTCGCGCAGCCCTGGCAGATCGAGAAACGCATTGGCACAGCCCTGACGACGTTGCTGACGGTCTCTCGCCTCAGCGACCACGGCTGCGGCACTGGCAGTGTTTTCACTGGTGGTCGGGTCAGGGTTGAGGGCGGTGGCTTCGCGAGCGACGGTCAGGTGCAGGTCGATCCGGTCCAGCAGCGGGCCGGACAACTTGTTGCGATAGCGCTGCACCTGCTCGGCGGAACAACGGCAGCGCCCGGTCGGCTCACCAAGATAGCCACAGGGGCACGGGTTCATCGCCGCCACCAACTGGAACCGCGCCGGAAAGCGCACGCGATCCCGCGCCCGGGAAATCACGATATGCCCGGACTCCAGCGGCTCACGTAAAACCTCCAGCACGCGGCGATCAAACTCCGGCAGCTCATCAAGGAATAGAACACCGTGATGCGCCAATGTGATCTCGCCAGGTTGCGGACGACTGCCGCCGCCCACCAACGCAGGCCCGGACGCCGAGTGATGCGGCTGGCGAAACGGCCGCTGCGGCCAACCGGTCAGCGGCACCTGGCTGGCAACCGACTGAATCGCTGCCACTTCAAGCGCTTCGTGCTCATCCAGCGGCGGCAACAACCCCGGCAGGCGGCTGGCAAGCAGCGTCTTGCCGGTGCCGGGTGGCCCGCTGAACAGCAGGTTATGCGCACCCGCAGCGGCAATCACCAAGGCACGCTTCGCGGCGGTCTGGCCCTGCACTTCGCTAAGGTCCGGATACGGCTTGGGCTGATGCAGCAGACCGCTGGACTGATACGGCACAATCACCGTACGCCCGTTGAAATGCGCGACCAGCTCCAGCAAGTGACTCACCGCAATCACCCGCAGCCCCGACGCCAGACAGGCTTCCTCGGCGTTCACCGCCGGGATGATCAGCGTCCGCTCCGCAGCACGCGCCGCGAGCGCAGCAGGCAGCACACCCTGAATCGGCCGAATCGCCCCCGACAACGCCAACTCGCCCAAGCATTCAACGTCCTGCAACGCCACCAACGGCACCTGCCCGCTGGCGGCCAGCAAACCCAGCGCAATCGCCAGATCGAACCGCCCGCCATCCTTGGGCAAATCAGCCGGCGCAAGGTTGAGCGTGATCCGCCGCGCCGGAAAATCCAGCCCGGAATTGAGAATGGCACTGCGCACCCGGTCCTTGCTCTCCTTGACAGCACCCTCCGGCAACCCCACCAGCGTCAGGGCCGGCAGGCCGTTGGCCAGATGCGCTTCAACAGTAACCGCCGGGGCTTCCACCCCGACCTGGGCACGACTATGGACGATAGCCAGCGACATGGATCATTCCTTGATATGAGCGATGGGCGGGTATGGTGCTTTATCTGCGGGGTGGGTGGTGAGGGGGGAATGGATACAGGGTGTGAGTGGGGTCGACAGGCACGACACTTAGTCGGCTAAAGGCTGCATGCAAAACATAGATGCGCAAATTTTTGCGCATCCGATGGCCGGGGCTTAACCAGCAAAGCCCTATATTCAAAGCGATGCGGCACACATTAACGAGTCGGCGCATGTGCGCAGACGTTTGCGCACTATTTCATGCTTTTTTTGCTCGATGTCTTTGCTTTAAATCTCCATCTATTTGTTTTTTAAGGATAAATAGACAGTCGGCACATATCTTGGAATGCACCTCTGTATACAGCGGGCGATATCGCCCGTTTCTGCGCAGAGATTCCATGCATGACCGACAAATCCGGCACCCATACACAACGACGTGCTGCAACGTTCGCCAAAACTCCCGCCACGGCCACCAGCCTGTGTCCCTTCCGAGGACCTGACGTGGCTATCGTGCCGGTGCGCTATGCGCTGGACCGCTCCCGCTACGATACCGCGCCCGAGAAGCTGAAACCGCTACTCAAGGGCAGCCGCTGGGCGGTGATGCCGAAGCTGAAAACACGCAGCTATACCCTTCGCCAGCTGTATGACGGCTACGTGTATGTCTATGACGAGACTGCCGAGACCTTTCATGAGTACGTCTCGTCAGCTGCCAATGGTCATCTGAGCCGCATCATCTGGACAGACGCACAGATCGGCAGTGACCAGCGAAGCGGTACCGACGATGGCAAACCCTTCCTGCTCTATCCGCGAAACAACCGGCTTCACATCGCCTTTTCCCCTCAGCAATGGACTTGGCGAATCTGCGAACATCTGCGCTCCAATCCGGCAAGCCGCGCGTCATGGATGAAAGCGCTGGATCTGAAACGCTACTGCATGACCATGGCCGAGCCGGATACCTTGCCACTGAACCGTATCGCCGAAGCGGTAGCGGACGTCGACAAAGAGCATGTAGTTGATGATGGCCGCTTTGCAGACTCGGCGATTCCTGCTGCTCGCCCGCCTTCGGATAGCGATGAAGGTAAGGCGCTGTTTTCACCAATCGGCGCTGACGTTTTCTGGCAGGGCAGCGTTGAAGATCAGGACAGCTCCCTGCTCATCGCCCTTGATGATCCGCTGGCCATTTTTAACGATCTGGGCATGCAACTGGCCGCCGATCAGGCCGCTTACCGCAACTGGCAAGCCGAGCACGAACACAAGCTCCAGATAGCCCAGACCGTCACCACGCTATGTGGCGCTGAAAGCGAACCGGAGAAACTGCCGGCATCGGTGCGCGACAATGCCGCGCTCACCCATCAGTACCTGAGCGACGTCGAAGCCTATTTTGAACAATGCATGTTTGAACAAGAGCAGATCGGCAACAACACCGCTCCCGGTGGCGCACTGTTGCTGTCGGATGTTTTCAAGAGCCCGGAGATGCGCAGATCGCTTGAAATGCGTTACGGCAGCGCGCCCTCCGACGAGGCCCTGCAAGTCTGGAAAGATCGCCACAAATGGCGGCGCGAGGTCGATCTGAGCGGTGCGCGTCAGTACCTTCAGCAGCACCTGCCAACCGGCGACACACTGCTGCAACAGGTGCGTGACACGCAAAGCGACTTTCGGCAATGGTCGACCTATCTA